>JABBBT010000057.1 GCA_018607365.1 SAR86 cluster bacterium | reverse complement strand
GTGCTCTAACCATCTGAGCTACATAGCCAATCGTAGAATGATAAGTCCTAGAATCCAAGAGTCAATATCTTTTTTAATTAACTTTTAGACATTAAATTTAAAGTGGACAACATCTCCATCTTTTACAATATATTCTTTTCCTTCTAGCCTGAGTTTTCCATTTTCCTTGGCACCAGATTCTCCATTACATGAAATATAATCATCAAAGCCTATAACCTCTGCTTTTATAAAACCTCTTTCAAAATCTGTATGTATTACTCCTGCAGCATTCGGTGCAGTTGCATTGCTTTTTATTGTCCAAGCTCTTATTTCTTGAGGTCCAGCTGTAAAGTAGGTTTGAAGACCCAATATTGCATAACCTTTAAAAATTATTTTATTTAGAACAGGCTCATCCATTTCCATCAGCTCTAAATACTCTTGTCTCTCCTCATCTTCAAGTAGCGCTATTTCCTGTTCTATTTTTATACATGTAGGAATAACTATGCAGCCAGATTTTTTTGCAAATTCTAGCAATTCATTTAGTTTTTTTTCAGATTTTGAATCATCCGATATATTGGCTATATAAAAAGTGGGCTTTGAACTTAATAATTGGAAGCTTTTAATAATCTTTTGCTCCTCATCATTAAAATCTTCAAGATTTATTAATTTGCCTGAATCAAGGTTGTCTTTAATTTTGTTAAGTAGATCGTATTCAATCTTATTATCTTTATCATTGGTTTTTATTAACTTCTCACACTTTACCAAACGTTTTGATACAGTCTCGAGATCAGCAAGGATAAGTTCAAGATTTATTATTTCAGCGTCTCTAACAGGATCTATAGAACCATCAACATGTGTTACGTTATCATCATCAAAACACCTTACAACGTGCGCTAAGGCATTCATTTCTCTAATATTAGATAGGAATGCATTACCAAGTCCTTCCCCTTGAGAGGCTCCCTGAACCAAACCTGCTATATCTACAAGATCAAGACTTGCTGGAATAATTTTTTTTGTATCCACAATTTTATTGAGATCTATAAGTCTTGGGTCGGGAAGGGGGACCTTGCCAACATTTGGCTCTATAGTACAAAAAGGAAAATTCTCTGCTGGTATTGAAGATTTTGTTAATGCGTTAAAAAGTGTTGATTTACCAACATTAGGGAGTCCTACTATGCCACATTTAAAACCCATAATTATTTTGTATGAAGAGATTTCTGAGCTTCAGAAAAATCGTTATTAAAAATCATATCTAAAACAGACATAAACTTGTCATATGCCAAATCTACATATTTCTTATCTGTTGGATGAAATTTATTTAATACCCAACTTGAAACCATCTCTTTACTTCCAGGATGACCAACACCAATTCTCATTCTAAGAAATTTTCGTGTACCTACTTTTTCAAAAATATCCCTCAGGCCATTATGGCCGCCATGACCACCATCTTCTTTGAGTCTTACTTCTCCTGGATTTAAGTCTAAATCATCATGAAAGATAATAATTCTATCTTCTTTAAGGTTCATATTTTTCATTAATTTCATAACAGTTTTACCACTATTATTAACATAGTTATCAGGGATAACCCATAAGATTTCATCGGAGTGAGATGTAGCAATTTCAGCTTGAAACTTTTCTTTATAAGAAAATTCATCACAGTATGGCTTACTAGCAGCTATTAACCAATCTTTGCCAATATTATGTCGAGTATGGTTATATTTTGATCCAGGGTTGCCCAGACCAATTAAACAAAGCTTAGGCAATTTCTAGCTCTCTTCAGATCCTTCATTATCAGCATTGTTCTCTTCAGATGCTTCAGCGCTATCAGTTTCTTCTGAAACTTCGTCGCCTTCAATAACCTCAGGCTCCTCTTCAACTGCCCTTGGAGCATTAACAGAAATAACCATTTGATCAGTCTCTTCTGTAAGACCAGGGATTTCAGCGCCATCAGGAAGGTTAATCTCTGTAAGTCTAACTGACTGACCTAGATCAAGAGCTGTGACATCTATGTCAATAGATTCTGGAATATTTCCAGCTAAACATAAAACTTCTACTTCTCTAATAGTTTTATTTAGAACACCACCTTCGTTTTTAACACCCGCGCATTCTTCTTCATTTAAGAAGTTAATAGGAATTATTACTTTAAGTTTAGTTTTTCTTGAAACTCTTAAGAAATCTGCATGTAAGAATTTACCCTTAGCCGGATCTTTTTGTAGTTCTTTTAAAACAACTTTTTCTTCAAGATCACCATTTTTAATGATTAGAACCTGTGTATAGAAAAGCTCATTTTGTGAAGCTTTAGTAAGTTCATTAAGCCTTAGTTTTATATTAAGTGAGTCCTTCTCATCGCCATAAATAATAGCAGGTATCATTCCATCAACTTTTCTGATTACTCTTGCTTTGTTAGATCCAGTTCTTTCTCTTGAATCTGCATTTAAAATTATTTGTTCACTCATAATATCCTCTTGTTATATAAACATTTCACTAAGAGATTCTTCGTTGCTTAATCTCTTGATACATTCCGCAATTGTTGCTGCCAATGAAATGACGCGTATTTTACTGCATTTTTTGCCTTCATGTGACAAAGGAATTGAATTAGTTACAACTAACTCATCAATTTCTGAATTATTTAGCCTATCAATAGCTGGTCCCGATAATACAGGATGAGTAATATATGCCTTTACAGCTGCTGCGCCTTGATCTTTAAGTGCCTTAGCAGCATTACATAAGGTGCCTGCAGTATCTATGATGTCATCTGGAACAATGCATACTTTTCCCTCGATATCACCAATTATATTCATAACCTCAGATTGATTTGCAGCATCTCTTCTTTTATCAATAATAGCGAGATCTGCATCATTTAGCTGTTTCGCTAATGCTCTAGATCTGACCACTCCACCCACATCTGGAGATACAACTACAATATTATTATCCGGATTAGTTTTTTTAATATCATCAACCATTAATTTAGTTGCATAAACATTATCTGCTGGCATATCAAAGAAACCCTGAATAGTTTCTGAATGAAGGTCTACAGTCAGGACTCTATCAATGCCAACTGAATAGAACATATCTGCAACAACCTTAGCACTTATAGGTACTCTAGCAGATCTAACCCTTCTATCCTGTCTAGCATATCCATAATATGGGACTATTGCTGTGATTCTTGCTGCTGAAGATCTTTTTAAAGCATCAGCAAGAAGCATCAATTCCATTAAATTCTTATTTGAAGGCGCACATGTTGATTGCAATATAAAAGTATCATGGCCTCTAACGTTGCCCTTGATTTGAACTTTAATTTCACCGTCAGAGAAATAGCCAACATCTGCTTCTGAGATTTTTTTTCCTAAAATACCAGAAACTTCACTAGCTAGATCAGGATTGGCAGTTCCTGTGAAGATATCTATAACTTGTTTACTCATTTTTTAATTACCCAATAAATGGCTGGGGTGGGAGGATTCGAACCTCCGCATGACTGGATCAAAACCAGTTGCCTTACCGCTTGGCTACACCCCATTGCTATCCAAACTCTTTAGAGGCGAATATTGTAATGGTTTAGCTAAAAAGAATCTCCAATTAGCGGGAATTATTTTAAGAATTTTTTCTCTTTCTAAATCATTATCATATTTTATGAACATTGAAGAACCTGTTCCAGAAAGACAAATTTCAAAGTTTTCACAATTTTTTTCATAAAACTCTTTAATCCCCTTACTTTTTTCTATAAAAACTTTCCAAAATGAATTTTGTTGGCTTAATAAGTTATCGGGTTCTTCTTGTGAGTCAAAGAGTGCAAACATCTCTCTAGTTGAGTTAAAAATATTAGGACTAATAATAATTAATTTATTATCAATAGATTTTTTTGGCAGAAGTTGCTCCCCAACGCCCCCTCCGAATGCATTCTCTCCTTTAATAAACAAAGGAACATCAGCCCCAAGATCAAGACCAATGAGCATCATCTCATTCTTACTTAGGCCCAAACCCCACATTTTATTTAGCGCACATATCGTACTTGCAGCATTTGAGCTGCCCCCGCCCAAGCCTGCTCCTGTTGGGATATTTTTTATAATTTTAATATTAGCACCGACATTTCTATCAGTAACTTTTTTTAACAAAGTAGCTGCCTTGAAAACAATGTTTTCTTCTTCATCAATACTGACATCTGAGCAAGATACATTTATTTTATTTGAGGTATTTTGAAATTCAATCGTATCGAATACGTCAATTAATTGAAAAGCCGTCTCTAGTTCATGATATCCATTAGACAATTTTTTAATAACTTTTAAAAAAAGGTTTATTTTTGCAGGAGATTTTATGATTAAGTTTTCCATTCAGATTTCAAGCCTTTGTTTTTAATATTATAAGTGTATAAAAGATTATTGATAATCTTAAAATTCTTTATCTCGATCACAATCATAAAAAATACTCACAAGCCTGTATAATATTACTTCTAATAAATTTAAATCATCTAATACATTAATAATTTTTTTTAATCATGGAACTTCAGTTATTTGGCATTAATCATAAAACATCAGAAGTTTCTGAGAGAGAGAAATTTATAATTAATGAACTAAACCAAGAGTACCTAAGCAAAAATCTTAAGAAAAAATTTGGGTATAAATTAGATGCCTTTTTTGGATTATCCACTTGCAACAGAACTGAAATGTACCTAACTGGTGAGACCGGTATTGCTAAACAAATTTTACATGAAAGTAAGCTTTTATTAGAAACAGAAGGTATCCCTGATAGTAGTTTCTATTTTCTAAGCAACCAAGATGCAATTGTTCATATGGCAAAAGTTGCTTCTGGGATAGATTCACAAATCTTAGGTGAGCAAGAGATTCTTGGTCAATTTAAGAGCGCAATGCAGGTTGCCATAGACTCAAATATATTAAAAGGTAAGCTCCTCGCATACTCTCAAAAAGTCTTAAAAATAGTTAAACGTGCTAGAACTAACACTCAAATTGGGCTTAATCCTTTGTCTGTAAGCGGCCTATCTCTCAAATTAGTAAAGAATATTTTTGAAAAACCAGAAGAGCAGAATGTTTTAGTGCTTGGTGCAGGCTCTCTTGCGCAAGCTGTAATTGAAAATCTTCATAATAAAGGCATAAATAAAATTAAAGCTGTAAATAGAAGTATTAAAACAATGGATATTACAGATAATTTTAAGATTACTTCTTCCAAACTAGACAAACTTCATAGCCATCTCGAGAATGCTGATATTGTTATTGCTTCTGCAACTACCGATATCCCTCTAATAGGGAAGGGTGCTGTAGAGAATGCTCTTAGAGTCAGAAGAAATAAGCCTATGCTTTTAATAGACTTATCTGTTCCAAGAAATATAGAAGAAGAAATTAAAAATATTGAACAGGTTTATCTTTTTTCTATTGATGATATTGAAAAAATTACTCAAGACAATTTAGGCCAAAGAGAAATCGAAGCTGAAAAGGCATTAAATTTAATAGTTATAGAGTCACAAAAGGCAATTTTAGATTTAAATGAAAAAAATCTTAAAGATAAAACCAAGCTTCAGCTAGAAATATTCTTAAATAATTTATCTAAAGATGAATTAGAAAGATTTAAAACAGCTGAAGACTTGAAGCAGATGATTATGAATATAGCTGTAATAAAGCTTGAAGAAAATCCAAATCTCATTCTTCCAGATATTAAAGAAATAAAACCACATATTATTGAATCTATGTTCAAAAGGTATATTGATAATGCATGATTCAATGGCTATTAAGTTGGATAAACTTAAAAATAGACTGTCTGAAATAGAAATGCTTCTTATCGATTCAGAGACCGTGAAAGATATCGAAAAGTATACTTTGCTAAACAAAGAGTTTGCTGATCTCAGACCTATTGTTGATAAATTTCAAGAATACAATGAAGTATCAGGGTCGATTAAAGATGCTCATGATATTTTGGAATCAGATGATGAGGAGATGAAAACTTTAGCTGAGGATGAGCTGAAAGAGATTTCTGGGAAGCCTGAACTTCTTGAGCAAGAGCTAAAGGTAATGTTACTTCCCAAAGATTCTGCTGATGACGGGTCTGCTTTTTTAGAAATAAGAGCTGGCGCCGGTGGAGACGAAGCTGGAATTTTTGCTGGAGACCTCTTTAGAATGTATTCAAGACTTGCTGAAAGAGAGGGGTGGAATCTTGATGTTATAGACATTAAGCAAGCAGAACAGGGAGGGCTCAAAGAAGTAGTCGCTCAACTAGAGGGTAAAGGTGTTTTTAAAGTTCTAAAATTTGAATCTGGAGTACATAGGGTTCAAAGAGTTCCTGAAACAGAATCTCAAGGAAGAATACATACTTCTACTTGTACTGTAGCGATATTGCCGGAGGTAGAGGAAGTTCAAGATATTGCTATAGATAAGAATGATCTTAGAGTTGATACCTTTAGGGCATCTGGTGCAGGTGGACAGCATGTCAATAAAACAGATTCTGCGGTAAGGCTTACCCATATTCCTTCAGGTCTTGTTGTTGAGTGTCAAGATGGAAGATCGCAACATAAAAATAAAGAAAAAGCATTGTCATTGCTTGCTTCCAAATTAAAGCAACAGGAAATTGAGAGTCAGCAAGAAAGTATAGCTAGTGAAAGAAAAATTCTCGTAGGTACTGGTGACAGAAGTGAGAAAATAAGAACATATAACTTTCCCCAAGGTAGAATGACCGACCATAGGATTAAACTAACTCAACATAATTTAGATCAGATTATGGATGGAGATATCAAAAGTATATGCGATGCATTAATAGCAGAAAATCAACTAGCAATGCTTTCTCAATTAGAGTCTGAGTAATTGTCAAAGAATATAAATTTTTTTAAAAATAAAATAACTGAAACCTGGCCAGGTAAAAAAGATATTTCGACAGAATTCATCTTTTATTTAAAAGAAAAACTTCATCTTTCAGATGTTTCAATTTATATAGATGATTATTCACTGTCCAAGGATGAAGAAAACTCTATTAATCAATTCATTGCCTTAAAAAAACAAGAAGTGCCACTTGATTATATTTTAGAAAAGTCTTCTTTTTATGGAAATAATTTTTTTGTTGACCCAAGAGTATTAATACCTAGACCAGAAACAGAAATTCTTGTTGATTTTATTAATAAATTAAATCTTCAAAGTGGAGAAATAGTTATTGATGCTGGAACCGGTTCAGGGTGTATAGGCATATCGTTAGCTATTCACAACCCTCATATTAAAGTTTATGGTTTAGATTTTTCAAAAGAGTCGCTAGAGGTAGCTAATAAAAATAAAAATAATTTAAAGGTAGAAAATTTCACAACAATTTATTCCGACTGGCTTTCTAATATTGAAGATGCTTCTTGTAACTTAATTGTAAGTAATCCCCCATACATTAGCTCTGAAGATAAGCATTTACGAGACTTACATCATGAGCCACTTATGGCTTTAACAGCTCTAGATAATGGTCTTGCAGATTTTAAGACTATTTCTAGACAAGCACCTTCAAAACTACTAAAAGGCGGTATGTTAGCTTTTGAACATGGTTATAAACAAGAAAGGGAAGTGTCAGAAATTTTAAAAAAAAATGGATTTAAGAATATAGAAACTCTTGAAGATCACCAATCACACCCAAGAATAACTATTGGCATATTGAGTAATTAATTTACTTTATCTTATCTAAACTTTATTTAAGTTCCACAAAATGTTTTGTAGGAGCTATCACTTCCCTTGATAGGGTTCGAATATTCCTCCATGCCACTAATTTCTTTATATGGATTTTGCATAACAGAAAATAACTTTTTAAAAGGCTCCAGATTATTTTCTTGAATAGCAGCTTGAAGTGCAATTTCAACATTATGGTTTCTAGGAATATAAATAGGATTCACCGCATCCATAGAATTAGAAATTTTTTCATCAGGCATACCTTCTTGAGAAATTCTTTCTTGCCAAATCATTAACCAGGAATCAAATTCTTTACTTCCCTTAAAAATATTTCTAATCGGTTTGTTATTACCATTTAAGCTCTTAGCAAGAAACCTAAAGCAAAGAGTAAAATCCACTTTATTTTTTTCCATTAAATTTAATAAATTAATAATGAGCTCATAATCTTTTGGATCCTCTTTAGATAAACCAACTTTAGAACGCATTAATACTAACCAATAATTTGTATATACCGGCTTGATAAGTTGAAGCACTTCAGTAAGCAATTTTATTGATTCATCTTTTTTATCGTGAACCAATGGAATCAAAGCCTCAGCAAGTCTTGTTAAGTTCCAAGTAAGAATTGAGGGCTGGTTTTGGTATGCGTATCTACCCTGAGTATCGATTGAACTGAATACTGTTTTTGGGTTGTATGCATTCATGAATGCGCATGGACCATAATCAATTGTCTCTCCAGAGATACTCATATTGTCTGTATTCATCACCCCATGAATAAAACCAATACTCATCCAGTTTGCAATCAAAGAGGCCTGTTGATTGCAGATAGCTGCAAAAAGAGCAAGGTAGGGATTTTCAACATTTGCTGTATCTGGAAAATGCCTAGATATTGAATAGTCGGCTAATTTTTGTAATAGCTTAGTATCATTCTGAAGACTAGCATATTCAAAAGTACCAATCCTAATATGGCTTGAAGCAACTCTGGTCATTAATCCTCCTGGGAGGCTTTTGTCTCTTTTAACTTGCTCACCAGTCTTAATTACGGCCAAAGCTCTGGTTGAGGGGATCCCTAATGCATACATGGACTCACTTACTAAGTATTCTCTTAGAACAGGACCAAGTGCTGATTTACCATCACCTCTTCTTGAAAATGGAGTTGGACCTGACCCTTTCAGTTGAATATCTCTTAATTCTCCCTTTATATTTAAAACCTCTCCAAGAAGTAATGCTCTTCCGTCTCCAAGGTTTGGATTAAAATGACCAAATTGATGACCTGAATAAGCTTGAGCTAAAGTTATTGAGTTAAAAGGTTTTTTGTTACCTGAGAATATATCAAAAGCATTCTTTGAATAAAGTTTATCCAAACCAATGCCTAGTTCTAAGGCTAAACTTTCATTTACTAAGAGCATTTCTGCTGATGGATTTACAGATGCAGTAGTTTCTTTGTAAAGACCCTCTAGGTCTTTAGCAAATGTATTTTGGAAATCAATTCCAAGAGCATTTTCTAACATTGTTGAACTCGTAATTACCTTAATTATTTTTAACATTTCATTGTTGCTTCTTATATAATTTAAATCAAACGATTTTTATAGGGGAGAATCCAATGATTGGAGATATGCAAAAATGGTCACCAAATGTAGCGAGCATCATCGAGCACGCTAAACAATTTCATCCAGAAACAGAAGTTATAAGTAGAATGGTTTCTGGTGATATTCACAGAACAAATTATGATGAGGTATGTATTAGATCAAGAAAATTAGCATCCGCCTTGGTAAAAGATGGTTATAAAGAAGGTGATGTTATAGCTACTTTAGCGTTAAATACATACAGACATTTAGAAATGTATTATGGTATTTCTGGCATGGGTGCTGTTACCCATACTCTTAATTTTAGACTTCATCCTGAGCAAGCTGTATATATTATTAATCACGCAGAAGATAAAATTATTTTTGTTGAGGCTCCTTTTGTTCCAATCCTAGAGGCATTAAAAGATCAATTAAACACGGTAGAAAAATACATTATCTTATGTGATCAATCTGAAATGCCAGATACTCAATTGAAAAATGCTATCTCATACGAATCTTACATCGAAGATGGAGATGAGAATTACGAATGGCCTCAGCTAAAAGATGATGCAGCTTGTGCTCTATGTTATACATCAGGTACTACAGGAAATCCAAAAGGAGTTCTCTATTCCCATAAGTCTAATATTCTTCATGCTCAAGCCTCTCTGACAGCAATGCTTATTAAACCAAGTGATAGTATTTTGATGGTAGTTCCTTTATTTCATGTGCTTGCATGGGGCATTCCTTACTATGGGCCTATGTTTGGACTAAAGCTTGTGATGCCTGGTATGCAAATGGAAGGAGAGCCTCTCTTTGATTTAATTGATAGAGAAGATGTCTCTTTGGCATTTGGTGTCCCTACAATATGGATGGGATTGCTGGCTTACTGTAGAGAAAATAATAAGATTTTAAGTTCAGTTAAAAATACTATTATTGGAGGATCCGCTCTTTCTTTATCTACTCTTCAAGAGTTTGATGAGGTTCATGATGTCAATGTTATTCATGCATGGGGCATGACAGAAATGAGTCCACTAGGAACTACTAATGTTCCTACCTTAGAAATGGAGAGTATGAGCAAAGAAGAAAAATATGCAATTCAGCTTAAACAAGGTAAGCCTATTTATGGTGTTGAATTAAAAGTTGTTGATGATGCTGGGAATGATTTGCCACATGATGGAGAATCACAAGGACATCTTTTAGTAAGAGGTCCATGGATTCTTCAGAAATACTTTAAGGCAGAAAATGATGCTGTAGATAAAGACGGCTGGTTTGATACTGGAGATATATCCGTTCTTGACCAAGATGGTTATATGACTATTAAGGATAGAGCAAAAGATGTTATTAAATCGGGAGGAGAGTGGATCAGCTCTATTGATCTTGAGAATGCAGCATTTGGACATCCTGAAGTAGCAGAGGCTTGTGTTGTAGGTATACCACATCCTAAATGGGACGAGAGGCCAATGCTATTCATAGTTACAAATACTGGCGAGGAGATTGATAAACAAAGTATATTAGATTTCTTAGCTTCTAAAGTTGCAAAATGGTGGCTTCCTGATGAAATAATTTTCTTAAAAGAGTTACCTCATGGTGCTACAGGAAAACTTCAAAAGTTTGAATTAAGAGATGAATATACCAATTATTACATGGAGAATAAAAATGCTTAAAATAGTAAAACCATCAGAGATTGAAACAGTTATCGGAACAGAGGTAGGGCTATCAGATTGGGTAAAAGTTGACCAAGAAAGAATTAATAAATTTGCTGAAGCTACTCTAGATAATCAATTTATACATGTTGACCCTGTGCAAGCAACACCAGTTTTTGGTTCTACTATTGCTCATGGGTTTCTTTCTTTATCTTTAGCTGCAGGAATACCATTCGATCAAGAAATGGGTCTAGTTCTTGAGGGAACAAAAATGGGTCTAAACTATGGCTTAGATAAGGTAAGATTCTTAAGTCCAGTTCCGGTTGATTCAGAAGTTAGAATAAGAATGGAATGTTTGGACATTTCTGAAAAAAATCCAGGACAATTTCTTGCTAAGACTAAAGTGACTATGGAAATCAAAGGCGTGGAAAAACCAGCCTATATAGCTGAAACATTAAGTTTGTTTATTATTTAGTTTAGCTATTTAAAAGGTTTTTAAGAATATCATTTACGCTTTTAGGGTTAGCCTTGCCTTGCGTTTCTTTCATTACTTGACCAACAAAGAAACCAAAAAGTTTATCTTTACCACCTTTATAGGCTTCTACTTGTGACAGGTTGTTATTAATAATTCTTTGAGCAATTTCTTCTAAAACAGACTCATCTTGAATCTGAACAAGCCCTTTGTCTTTAATTATATTATCGACATCATCACCTGACTCCCAAACTTCTTCCAAGATAGATTTAGCTATTTTGCCTGAAATGGTCTTATCTGAAATTCTTTCAATAAGAATAGCAAAATTATTTGAGCTTAGTTTTGACTCTTCAATATCAATATTGTCACTATTTAAAAGCGCACTCACATCTCCAACTAACCAATTCGCGACTAATTTTGAGTCATTGGTTTTTGAACATGCTTCTTCAAACATATTAGCCATAGTTTTAGAGGAAGAAATTATTTTTGCTTCTGCTTCTTCTAAATTAGCTTCTAATATATATCTTTTTTCTTTTTCATCTGGCAGCTCAGGCAGGTTATTTTTTATATCATTAAATTCATCATCTGATATTACGACAGGAAGAAGATCAGGGCAGGGAAAGTACCTGTAATCATTAGCTTCTTCTTTTGATCTCATAGATCTTGTTTCATTTTTAACACTATCGTAAAGTCTTGTTTCTTGAACTACAGATTTCCCAGATTCAATTATTCTTATTTGTCTTTCAATTTCAAAATTAATTGCTCTTTCTATAAATTTGAAAGAATTAATATTTTTAATCTCTGCTCTTGTACCAAGCTCCTCGTCAGCTTCTTTTTTAATAGAAACATTAACATCGCACCTCATAGATCCTTGAGCCATATTGCCATCACATATATCTAAAAATGTTACAAGTTGTCTTACCGCTTTGAAATATGCAACAGCTTCTTTAGCATTTGATATTTCAGGCTCTGAAACTATCTCTAATAATGGCGTTCCAGCTCGGTTTAAATCAACACCGGTTTCGCCATCAAACAAATCATGGATCGATTTGCCAGCATCCTCTTCTAAATGAGCCCTTGTAATATTGATAACTTTTTCAGAACCATCCACGTCAATTTTTATTGAACCTTTACCAACTATAGGCATTGCCATTTGAGTGATCTGATATCCCTTTGGCAAATCTGGATAAAAGTAATTTTTTCTATCGAAAGATGACGTTTGGTTTATTTCAGCATTTGTAGCTAAACCAAAACGAATGGCTTTATAAAATGCTTCTCTATTTGCAACAGGCAGGACCCCAGGAAGCCCCATATCTATAAGATCAACATGAGTATTTGGTTCAGCACCAAAGCCGGTAGATCCCCCAGAAAATAACTTAGAGTTGGTAGATAATTGAACGTGTATCTCTAACCCTATAACGGTTTGCCAGCTCATTATATATTTTCTCCACTTGGTGTTTTAAGGTGGTAGTCTGTTGTTTTTTGAAAATTATGTGCGAACTGAAGAAGTTTGCTTTCTTCAAGGAAATTACCGATCAATTGGAGGCCTATCGGCTTGTTATCAACAAACCCATTTGGGATTGATAGGGCCGGAAGCCCTGCTAAGTTTGCAGGAATCGTAAATAAATCTTCTAGATACATTTGGATAGGATCACTTCCTTTTGATCCAGCTTCAAATGCAGGCCCTCTAGTAGTTGGGGACATCAGAACATCAACTTTTAAAAATGCCTCATCAAAATCATTTTTAATTAGTCTTCTTACCTGTTGAGCTTTTTTATAATATGCATCATAGAATCCTGCTGATAAAACATAAGACCCAATAAGTATTCTTCTCTTAACCTCATCGCCAAAGCCTTCCGATCTTGTTCTGATATATAAATCTTCTAAGTTTTTTGGGTCATCACATCTTTTTCCAAATTTCACTCCATCAAATCTTGAAAGGTTTGATGAACATTCAGCTGGCGCGACGACATAATAAGTAGGCACAGATAATGAAATATTTGGAAGTGATATCTCTATAAATTCTGCTCCTAAAGATTCATAGTGTTTTTTTGATTCTTCAAAAATTTTTACAACCTCACTATCAAGTTTTGAAAGATCAAATTCCTTTACAATGCCTATTTTCATTCCCTTAATTGGTTGCTCAATATCTTTAGTAAAATCAGGAATATGTTCATTTAATGATGTTGTATCTTTTATGTCATGCGAGCACATTTCATTCAGTAAAATTGCACAATCTTCAGCTGTTCTGGCCATTGGTCCAGCCTGGTCTAGGCTTGATGCAAAAGCAATCATTCCCCATCTTGATATTCTTCCATATGTTGGTTTTAAGCCAGTAATCCCGCATAAAGAAGCAGGTTGTCTGATTGACCCGCCAGTATCAGTGCCAGTTGCTGCTGGAACTATGCCACTAGAAACAGCAGATGCCGAGCCCCCAGAACTTCCACCTGGAACAAGATTCTTGCCCCATGGGTTTTCAACATTTCCATAAAAACTTGTCTCATTAGAAGAGCCCATAGCAAACTCATCCATATTAGTCTTTCCAACTGAAATACATCCAGCATTTTCAAGGTTAGAGATAACGGTAGCTGAGTATGGAGGTATGAAGCTTGATAGCATATTAGAGCCACAAGTTGTTCTTAAATCTTTAGTACAAAATAGATCCTTCTGAGCAATTGGTATTCCTGCTAATGATGAATCATTTTTCTTGCTATCAAGTAAAGTTGCTTTTTCAATTGCCGCATCTTTGTTTAAGGTTATGAATGCATTCAGATCCATTTTAGATTCTATTAATGTAAAAGTTTCATTAATAAGTTCCTTATGAGAAATCTCTTTATTTTGAAGCATGCTAGTAAGGTTTTTAATACTTTTGTATTGAATACTCATTCCACAACCCTTGGTACTAAAAAGTAATCTTCATTTGATTTTGGAGCCCTATCTAAAAAAGTATCTTTTCTATTTTCAGCAGTGACTTTGTCTTCTCTAGTTTGAGCTTTCTTTTCTAATGGGTTAGTTAATGGCTCTATTCCATCAACATTAGCATTATCTAATTGATCAACAAATTTGATAATATTTTCAAGATCAGTTGTTATTTTATCTTCATTCCCTTCATCTAAGGCAATTCTTGAAAGATAAGCTATGGTTGTAACTGTTTTCTTGTCCATATATAGGATATTATTATAAATTAGATGGGGATATTAACCCAACTAAACTATTATTTACATATTTTTTAAGGATTACCGTGGATTTCAATATTTTCAAGACAATAAGAGGGTATTTTTCTAATGATTTATCAATTGATTTAGGAACTGCTAATACACTTATTTATACCAAAGATGTTGGCATTGTTCTCAACGAACCATCAGTTGTAGCAATTAGAGAGGCCAGGGGTCAAAAAACTGTTGTTGCAGTTGGTACAGAAGCTAAGAAGATGCTTGGAAGAACACCAGGAAACATAAAAGCAATTCGTCCCTTATCTGAAGGTGTAATAGCAGATTTCCAAGTTACTGAAAAAATGCTTCAACACTTTATTGCAAAAGTCCATGAACAACGATTTATTAAACCAAGCCCTAGAGTTTTAGTTTGCGTTCCTTGCAGATCAACCCAAGTTGAAAGAAGAGCTATTAGGGAGTCAGTTTTAGGCGCTGGTGCAAGAGATGTAAAACTTATTGAAGAGCCCATGGCTGCTGCAATAGGAGCAGGTCTTCCAGTTGAGGAAGCTAGCGGAAACATGGTTGTTGACATAGGCGGAGGCACATCAGAAATAGCTATTCTTTCTTTGAATGGGGTTGTTTATGCAGAATCTGTAAAAATTGGTGGAGATAAGATGGACGAGTCAATAACATCTTGGATTAGAAGAAATTACGGATGTGTTATTGGTGAATCAACAGCAGAAAAAATTAAATATACTATTGGTTGCGCTACCCCAGACTCTGAAAAGCTTGAGATGTCGATAACTGGAAGAAATCTTGCAGAAGGTATACCTGAAACCTTTACCATTAATAGTGATCAGATTTTTGATGCCATGAAGGATCCTTTGTACGGCATAGTTAGAGCTATTCGAAATGCTTTAGAGCTATCACCGCCAGAACTGGCAGCTGATATTGCTGAAAGAGGTATAGTTCTTACTGGAGGAGGCGCTTTGATGAGAGATCTAGATAAGCTTATCTCAAGCTCAACAGGGATACCTGTTATTGTTGCAGAAGATCCTTTGACATGCGTAGCAAGAGGTGGCGGACAGGCTCTTGAAATAATGGATAAATACAATATCGATCTCCTTTCTTCTGAATAAAAGACTATGTCAAGGGTAGCACCCACAAGAGGCTCTAAAACACTATCATTTTTATTAATTTCTTTTTCAGCCCTTTTCCTTTACCTAGACACGACTTATAAGAGTTTTGAGGGCATTAAAAATACATATAAGTCTTTTGAGATATCCACTTCTTATGTTTTAAAGAAATTAGCAATAGATCCAATTTTATATATTTACGAGCTATCCTCATACAAAGCATATTTAATAAAAGAGAACAAAGAACT
Source organism: SAR86 cluster bacterium (assembly GCA_018607365.1). Lineage (GTDB taxonomy): Bacteria > Pseudomonadota > Gammaproteobacteria > Magnimaribacterales > D2472 > SCGC-AAA076-P13. The sequence goes on along the minus strand of JABBBT010000057.1, from coordinate 110,976 downwards.
TAAATTGGCACTAGACGAAAGTCATCTCGCTAATTTTATAATTTCTAAAGATTCTAATTTTTTTGCAAATGACCAACTTATTGAAGCTTTTATAATCAAGAATGGTTTAGATGATATTTTTTATCTTGCAAAAATTAAGTTTTTTGATACTCAGCTTTATTTTTGTTGCAGTCAGCATAGAGTATTTATTGAAATTTTTAATAAACCTAGTATTGAGTTTATTGGTAGTCCTGTAATCAATAGTTCTGGTATTCTTGGTCAAATCATTCATAACAATAATTTTCTAGAAGTTCTACTTTTAACAGATGAATCCCATGTTATTCCGGTTGAATCAGAAAACTATTTCTGCAATGCAGAAGGTAACGGGACCACCGGAAAAATTTATTGTACTTATAGCACATTGCTCTGGCCTGAAGAAATCAAACAAGGCCAGAAATTTTTTTCCTCAGGCATGGGTGGAGTATATCCAAGAGGCTTATTGATTGGTGCTGTGGGTGAAATTAAAAAAATTGATGAATCTATAATTCGTTTTGAGATCGATCTTATAGCAGACCCGCTTCAAGAAAATATACTAGGAGTTTTGGAGAACCTATGAACAATGTAAGTATACCTAAGGTTATTCTAATATTATTTATAGTGGATTACATAGAGTCCATAACAGCGCCAATCCTAATACAAGCTTTTATCAATATACCTTTAACTTTTTTAGTATTCAGTTTTGTTGTGTATAGATCAAACTCAAATCCAGGTTCTATTTTTGCATTTTTTATTGGGCTTTATGTTGATATTATTTCAGATTCTCCTATCGGGTTGAATGCAATGTTATTCTGCATAATGTCTCATCTAATTAATAGCTACTCAAATACATTCAGGCTATTTTCATATTTTCAAATCTGTTTATTTTTTAGCGCATCTTCGCTATTTTTTATAGGATTCAAAAATCTTTTTATAAATATAGAAAATTTTTCATATTTAGAGCTCATTACTAGCTTTATATTTAATAGCTTCTTATTGATAACTTTATCAATCTCAAGATTTAATTTCTTAAGAAATATATCTAGAAGGTGATAATCTAATAACATGAAAGCAATTAAGAGATTTTTTTTATACCTCTTTTTTCTTTTTAGCTCTTTATTAGTATTATTATTTGTTTTTTATTCCTTATTAGTATTTAGACCAGTCTTAGCTACAAAAGTACTCGATACTTTTTTTGTACCAGAATATTCATTAAGTATTAAATCAATAAGTTCAAATAATTCATTATTAGCTCCAAATTTTTCACTTAAAGAAATTAATGTTTTTAATTCAAATCAGTCAGAAATACTTTCGATACCCAAAATAACTTTTGGAATAGATATTTTTCAATCTTTATCTACTGGATATATAAACCTTTCTATATTAGAGATCGACTCATTTAAAACACAAGAGGATAGCTCCAATAAACAAGCCAAACCAATTTTTATTAAAGGCCGCAAACTAAAAATAAATAACGACAATTTACAAATCTCTTCTTCATATTTTGAGATTAATGCAACCAAGTTTTATTCAACAATTGAATTTAAGGATGGGCTTATAAATTCATACCCATATAGCAATATTCGTGCTTTTATTGATAGCAAATCAAATGATATATTTTATTCTAGCAAACATTTTTTTAATGAGGATTCTTTACAGAAAGCCAATTTATTTGATCTATCATCCTTTAAAGAGAATAAGATAAATTTAAATTTAAATACTAAAGGTATATATAATTTTAAGACCAAGAAATCTCAAAGGTTTGATAGGCTTATTTTTAATAACTCAATGCTTGAAAATAAATCTGATTTCAAGACAGAAAATATTAATGCAGCTTTATTTTCCGCTATAGATAAATCAATTCATGGTTTATTTCAAGCCAACATTCCTGATCAACAAATAGAAGGAAGCATTTCCTTTAGTCAGAAGGATGATCTAAAAATACGATCAAATCTATTAATAGATATGTCTAAAATAATGCCAAAAAATCAATACCTGTCTTTCTCTGGAGAGGAGAATTTTAAAATAGTGATGACGGTTAAAAAAAATCAAACTTCAATGGATCTTTTTACAAACCTTATTAATACATCAATGACGTCAAGTCTTAAAGATCTATATAAACCAATAAATGAGATTTTAAATACATCAATTCAGATTGAAGATATGTCTGAAATCTCATATCTTATAAAAAATAAGAAAATTCATTCTTTTATAGATAAAAATAATAATGGGTTTTTTGTTCTAGGAAACTTTTTCAAGACTGACCTTAAAGCAGATAAGTTTAATGATGGATTTTATATATATCTAAATCTAAATGAACTAAATTTAGATGATATTTTTTATACCCAATCAGATAAAAGTGGTGGAATGACGTTAAGGGAGATTAAAATAAAGACAAAAAAATTTAATTTCCTGAACAATTTATATGCTGACCAGTCAATAAATATTTTATTCAAAGATGAAATAGAGGCTAAGCTTTTTGGAAAAGATTTAAATGGAACTATTAATGTCGACAAAACAAATTTTATTAAAATTAATTTAAGCAAGACTAAATTTAATTTCAAAGGCCTTGATATTGCTAAAAGTGAATTTGCTTCAGATCTTAATAATATTAACCTCAGATTTATTGGAAAAGATATACAAACAGAGGACGAGCTATTTCAGGACATTGATTTCTACCTTCTTAGGAATAAAAATATTTTAACCATTGATGATATTAAGATTGATAGTCAAAGATTTACAATAGGCCCCAATACAGATAATGAAAAAGCATATATAAGTTATAACAACGTAAATGATCTATATAAGCTCAGAGGGAACTATAAATTAGATAACTCCTCGGGTTATTTTAATAATATATTTAATTATGATTTTGATCTTCTTGAAACAAATTTAAATATTCAATGGAATAGCTTAAGTTCATTAGTAAACTTAGAGGGCGAACTTAGTTTTTTGATTAAAGATTTAAATATTAATAGAGAAATACCTGATTCCACACTCTTGAGAGCCTTAAAAATATTAAATCTAAATGCTATCGTTGATGGACTAGATGAATCCCCTGATAGTTCTTTATTTATTAGTAGAGCGGCTGGTAATATGATTATAAGTAAAACAAGGGCATTAATTAGTTCCCCAATAAAAATTGAGACCACAGAGGCTAGCATGAGATGGGTTGGCGAAATACTTAAAAATAATAAAGGCGAGCTTAATGATTTAAATTTAGACTTGGCGATGAGATTGAAAATTTCTGAGAATATCCCTTGGTATGCTGCAATTTTTGGAGGTATACCAGCTCTTGCAGGTGGAGTTGTTTTAGAGAATATTTTTGAAAATGTTATAGAGGATGCATCTACTATTAATTTTAAAATGCAAGGAACTATAGAGGAGCCTGACCTTGTTAGGCTAAATTAAAAATATTGTTGCTAAACCTAAGAATGAAAGAAATCCTACAACATCCGTTACTGTTGTCACTACAACACTACCAGCAATGGCTGGGTCTTGTTTAAAGTGCCTTAAGATAAGAGGAACAAAAACCCCAGCTAAGACAGAGCTAATAAGATTAATAATTAGAGCGCATGAAATAAGGATTGATAAAATAATCTCGTTAAACCAAATATAGGTTGCAACACCTACAAGAACAGATAAAACCATACCATTCAATATAGATACAGCTAATTCTCTTTTTAGTAACCACCTTAAGTTTGATGAGCTAATTTGTTCTAATGTTAATCCTCTTAAAACTATTGTGAGTGTTTGTGTTGCTGCTACCCCACCCATGCTTGCAACTATAGGCATTAAGACCGCTAAATAAACAATCTGATCTAATGTGTCTTTAAAAATATTAATAGTCATTGAGGCAATAAAGGCTGTCAATAAATTCATACTTAGCCAAAAAACTCTACTTTTTGCAGCTCTTCCTGGTGGTGCGAAAGTATCTTCAGCCACACCCGCCATCCCTAAAAAGTTTTGATCAGCATCCTCTCTTATAACATCGACTACATCATCAATTGTTATTCTTCCAATTAACTTTCCTGACTCATCAATAACAGCAGAAGAAACTAAGTCATTTCTCTCAAATAATATTGCGACCTCTTTGTCTTCTTGATCCACAACTATAGGCAGAATATTTGTTTCCATAACCTCTCTTACAGTTAAAGACAGTTTGCTCGTAATAATTTTACTAATAGATAATTCACCTACATATTTATCCTCTTTTGATACAACAAAAATTTTGTCGGTATTCTCGGGAAGCTCATCTTGGCCTCTTAGGTAGTTAATTACTACCTCCATAGTATGGCTAGGCCTAACACTAATAACATCAGTATTTAATAGACCTCCGGCTGTATCATCGGGATAGGTGAGGCCAAGTTCAATTCTTTGCCTATCTCTAAGCGACATTTTAGATAGAATTTTTTTCATTCTATCTTCGGGGAGGTTCTGCAAAATGTCTACAACCTCATCCAGCTCTAATTCTTTTACAGCTTCGGCTAACTCATCATTAGAGATATTTGAAATAAGATCTTGCTGGATTTCTTCACCGAGATCTGAAAGAACATCTCCCTCTTCATCAATTTCCAATAAAGAAAATAGAAGGGATCTTTGTTTTGGAGGAGAAGATTCAAGGGCATGGGCAATTTCAGAAGAAGACATTTTATTAAGCAGCCTTCTGATTTCATTTAATGAAAGATTAGAAGATTCATCTAAAATTATTTTTAGATTCTCTTGAATATCTAAGTTATCCATGAAGTAATTCTACATGAACTAAAAAAAAATTATCTATTTCTAGAAGAGGGAAGGTTAAGTTTCTTTCTATATTTAGTGATCGTTCTTCTTGCTAAATTAAAGCCTCTTTTATTCAACTCTACTGCAATCTTATTATCACTTTTTGGATTTTTTTCTTCACTAATAATATTTTTAATAAGCTGCATCAGCTGAAGAGGTGTTACATTTCTTGTTTTAGAAACAGAGGACACTAAGAGTGATTTAAGAAGCATTATCCCTTTGGGAGTATCAATATATTTTGACCTCAATATTCTAGAAATAGTTGAAGGATGAAGATTCAACTCCTCCGCAAGTTCCTTATTTGAAAGAGGGTTAATTTTTAAAGGATTTTCTCCAAAAAACGATATTTGTTTTTTACAAATTAGTTCACCTACCTTAAAAATAGTGTCATTTCTCTTTTTAACTGATGATATTAACCACTTAGCATCTTGAATTTTTTCTGCCAACTCTTTATTGGGAATTTTTTTTAATTCTTGACCCATGGAATCTAGAAGATCTTCATCAATTTTAATTTTTGGAAAATTATCAGTAACAAAGTCTGTATACAATTCATTATTCTCAAGTCTTATTCTTATATCTGGTATTACAAAATTTGTATGTTCAAAATTTAAACCAGGACTCAAATCGCATGATTTAATTTCGTGTATTGCCTTATCTATATCACGTGCATCTAAGCCTTGAGAAACTAACTCTTTCCTTATATTATCAAGGTCATCAGATTTGCTTTGAAGTAATATATTTTCTGCAATATCTTTAATTTTTTGTGGTAGCTGCTTGCTTACAATCTGAATTTTTATGCACTCTTTAAAATTTCTAAAGCCTATTCCAGCTGGCTCAAGTTTATGTATAACATTCAAGAGGATATTTTCAATTTCATTAAAATTAAATTTAAAGTTCATTATAGATTTTAGATCTTCTATTTCATCAATAAGCTGACCAGACTCATCTAAACTGTCAATTATTGAAAGCGCTATTAAACTTGAGTCTTTATCAAGACGTAAGTCAGTAATCTGTTTAATAAGGTTTTCTCTGAGGCTCTCAGAGGCAGCTATTTCAAAATCAAAGTCTTCACTATTTTTAATTTGAAAATCAAAATCCTCCAACTCCTCTTTTTCTATGAATGGATTTACCTCTATCTCACTTTCGATTTTTTGAATTAACTCGTATCTTGATAGCTGAAGTAAATCAATGGATTTTTTTAATAGAGGAGTTAAAGATACTTTTTGTGTTTGCTTAAATTCTTTAATTAGTGATATGGCCATTACTTAACTATACATATTGCCAAGATATACTTTTTTAACTAAGTCATTATTTATAAGGTCTGCTTTAACGCCCTTTGCAATGACCTGACCCCTATTTACAACTATTGCATTATCACAAATATCGAGAGCTTCTCGAACATTATGGTCAGTAATCAGAATGGCGATACCTTTCTCCTTTAATGTTCTTAAAACATTTTTTATTTCATCTATGGCAATAGGATCAATTCCTGCGAATGGCTCATCTAAAAGTATCATTTTAGGAGAAGCAGCAAGTGTTCTTGCAATTTCTACTTTTCTTCGCTGTCCTCCAGAGAGTTGCCGTCCTTTTAAATCTAGTATTTTTTCAAGACTAAACTCTTCAATAGATTGAGTCATAAATTGAGATATTTTACTCTTTTCCTTAAATGATATTTCTGCCAAGCCATACAGATTTTCATATACAGTTAAATCTTGAAATATTGAAGGTTCTTGTGGAAGATATTTTATTCCCATATTCGATCTTTTGTGCATGGGCATGTTTGAAATATCATGACCGTTGAAAATGATTTCACCAGAATCTAATTTAATTAACCCAGCTATTAAATAAAATGTAGTAGTCTTGCCTGCTCCATTAGGGCCTAATAAGCCATTTACAGAACCAGGCTTTATTTCAAAGCTAACTTTATTAACTATAGTCTTATCTTTTATTGATTTAGATATCTCATTTAAAGTTAGCATTATATTTTAACGTTATTCATCAGAGGTCATCTTTCCATTTTCAGGGTTAAATACAATTGAATTAGATGAGATATTTATATTGTCATAGTTCATTATCGCCTTTCCGATTAGATGTACTTTGCTATTACTAAAAAAAATTATTTTGTTAGCGCTGCCTTTAAAGATTTTAGAGCCTTCCATAGAATTAATAGAGGAGGGCATCCCATCTAAAGTTATAGTTTTATCTAACTCATCGTATATAGCGCTATCCGATTTAAGAATTAACTTACCAGTATTCAACAATACATTATCTGAAAATATAATTCGGTTTTCCGCTGGTGACACTATGATTGAATTGGCATCAATTTCTAAATTATCAATATAAGATTCCGAGGACAGGCTGAGGATTAATAAAGCAGAGCAAATATATAAAAATCTAAAATGATGCAATCTATAAAATCCTTGCCTGAATTAAATCATGCATTGATAGGACTCCAATATTTTTATTTCCCTTCATAACAACCAAGGTAAAAATTTTATTTTTTTCCATTATTTCTGCAGCATCTATTGCAAGAGCAGAACCTGCAATCGTTCTAAATTTTTTTGTCATTACATCTTTAATTTTAGTTGTATTAATGTCTAGTTTTTGATTCAAACATCTTCTTAGATCACCATCTGTAAATATGCCAATTATTTTTGATTTATCTTCTACTAAAGTAATTCCGAGTCCTTTGTTAGTTATTTCTATAAGAGCTGCAGAAAGAAGTGTATTTTTATCTACTGATGGAATGTCACGATCTTTATGCATAATATGCTCCACTTGAGTTATTAGCTTCTTACCTAATTTTCCTGCAGGATGTGAACTTGCAAAATCATTTTTTGTGAACCCTTTTGATTCAAGCAGTGCTATAGCTAAAGCATCTCCAAATGCAAGAGCGGCAGTGGTTGAGGTAGTTGGAGCAAGACCTAAAGGGCATGCTTCATCTTTGGTATTTAAGACTATTGATATATCTGCAGATTTCGATATGGTTGAGCTTTTCTTTCCCGTTAAAGATGATATTTTGTATGAAAGCCTCTTAAGAGAGGGGATAATATTGATAATTTCATCAGTCTCGCCTGAATTCGATATTAATAAAACAATATCCTTTTTTTCTATCAACCCCATATCGCCATGAGCCGCCTCAGTTGGGTGTATGAATACAGAACCAGTCCCAGTACTGGAAAGCGTTGCAGATATCTTTTGACCTATATGCCCTGACTTCCCAACACCCATAATTACAAACTTACCATTACTACCTCTAATTTCATCACACAGACGCTCAAAATTTTTATCAAGTTGAGTAGATAAGTTTTTAATAGCATCTGACTCTATTTTAAAAGTTCTTTTTGCTGATGCTATGTAATTAAATTTTTTCATATATTTTCTGACGATTGCTGAATTTTTATTAATGTCTAAATGGTATAATAGACCAATGTTAAAAGTACGTAAAAATTTTTTATATTTATTATTAGTTTCGTTGTTAGCTAATAATATCTCATCTGAAGAAGACCCATACATATTTATCGATAAAAATGCACAACAAATGGTTGTTGTACTTATAGAAAATAAGAGCTTATTTTTAGATGACAGGTCAGCTTATGAAGATAAAATTAAAGAAATTTTTGAACCGATGATAGATTTTAAGAGAGTTGCTGCTGGTGTTATGGGTAGGCAGCATTACATGAAAGCTTCACCCGACCAAAGAAATAAATTTGTTGATGTATTTCGAAATTCATTACTAGATACTTATTCAGAAACATTGGCGCAATGGGAAAATCAAGATATAGATACTATTTTTCCAGAAACAAGAGATTTTATAGATAAAAAAAGTATTGAAGTAAGACAAATACTAAATACCGGAAGTAGTAAATATCCCATCTCATATAAACTTAGAAAAAATAAAGATGGATCATGGATGATTATTAATATAATTGTAAATGGAGTTAATCTTGGGTTAACTTTTAAAAATCAATTTCAAGCATTGGCTATAAAAAATAATGGCGATATTGAAAAAACTCTTGATGGCTGGGTGTCAGATGCCGGGGATGCTGGAATAAGTGGATAAAAGCTTAATACAAGAAATTATTCTTCAAAAAATTCCAGATGCTCAATGTTCTTTTGTTGGCGATACATGTAATTTAAAGCTTGTTGTATCATCTTCAGCTTTTAAAGGATTGTCTCTTATAGAACAACATAAGCTAGTCTTAAACTCTTTAAAAGAAAAGTTTGAATCTGGATCCCTTCACGCGTTAAGTTTAGAAACAAAACCAGGCTAGTAAAAATGGAAAAACTCTTAATCAAAGGTGGTAAATCTCTTAAAGGAACGATCATGTGTGCAGGTGCAAAAAATGCAGCCCTTCCAATGATAGCTGCCACTATATTGTCTTCTGAGAGCGTTGTTCTTAAAAATTTACCTTATCTTCAAGACATAACTACCATGTTTGAGTTACTAGGTTCTATGGGTGCAGAGATTATTCTTAATGAAAATATGGATTTTAATATTTCTTCTAATAGCCTCTCAGACACAGAGGCAAGGTACGAGCTTGTCAAGACAATGAGAGCATCTATCTTGGTTTTAGGACCTCTAGTTGCAAAGTATGGAAAAGCAAGAATTGCTTTGCCTGGTGGTTGTGCTATTGGTTCCAGACCAGTGAATTTTCATCTTGATGCTTTAGAACAACTTGGAGCAAAAATTGTTCTTAGAAATGGATATATAGAAGCAACGGCTGATCGGCTTATTGGTACCAAAATTAGGTTTGATGGCGTTACTGTTACCGGTACAGAGAATATTATGATGGCTGCATCTTTAGCAGAGGGTACCACCCATTTAACAAACGTTGCCAAAGAGCCCGAGATCGAAGATTTAGCTAACTTGCTTAATGCAATGGGTGCAAATATTCAAGGAGCTGGCACAGAAGAGATTATTATAAGTGGCGTTAAGGAGCTCAATGGAACATCATTTAGCATTCCTGCTGACAGAATAGAGGCTGGGACTTATTTAGTTGCAGCCGCTGTTACCAATGGCAGTGTTCTCGTTAATGGCATTAATCCACAAAGGCTAACCAAAGTGATTCAAAAACTAGAGGAATCAGGTGCAACAATCTCTACTACCAAAGACTCCATTTCTTTATCAATGGAAAATAAAAAGTTAAAGCCAGTTGATATAACTACAGCTCCTTTTCCAGAATTTCCTACTGATATGCAAGCTCAGTTTTCTGTAATGAATGCAATTGCAAGTGGAACGTCAAATATATATGAAACTGTTTTTGAAAATAGATTTATGCATATTCAAGAGTTAAATAGAATGGGGTGTGATATTGAAATTAATGGAAATCAAGCAATTATAAAAGGCGTAGACAGCTTGTATGGCGCAGAAGTTATGGCAACTGATCTAAGGGCCTCTGCCAGTCTCATATTGGCAGGTTTGTGTGCATCTGGACAGACCACCGTGAGCAGGATTTATCATATTGATAGGGGATATGAAAGAATCGAAGAAAAGCTTAACTATTTAGGGGCTGAGATTTTAAGATTACCTAGTTAAATTTTTCAACATCATCTGATGAGATTGCTATTGCTTTAATTTCTCCATTAGAGCTAATAATTTTTAGGTTGATAATTTCTCCAAATGTTAATGATTTTAAGGACTCCTTAAGATTTGCCCATGAGCTAGCAGCCTCATTAATTTCAATTATGATGTCAGTTGCTCTAACTCCGCTTTCGTAAAGAGGACCAAATTCATCTATTTCAATTACGCGTAATCCATTTAAAGATTTGTTGCTTAAATTTACTCTTACATCGCTAACTCTAAAATTACCTATCCATGCAGATCTTACTTTTCCGTATTGAATTATTTCTGAAGTAATTTCAGCAATGGCATTGGATGGTATCGCAAAGCCTAAACCTTGATAGGCTCCAGTTTTTGAAAATATTTTTGTGTTAATGCCAATTAAATTACCTTTCTCGTTAATTAGCGCCCCACCAGAATTACCTGGATTTATTGCAGCATCAGTCTGGATGAGCTCTAAATATGGATTGCCATAATCTCTTCCGGTGGCACTAACTATTCCGCTTGATACAGAAATTCCTATTCCATATGGATTCCCAATAGCCAAAACTTTATCACCTATTTTAATATTAGAACTATCTGCAATTTTAATTGGAACTAATTGGTCTTCTGGTAATACCTTAAGGATTGCAATATCAGAATTAATATCAAAACCAATAATTTTTGCTACTTGCTCTTTACCATCTCCAAGTTTTACTTTTACAATCTTTCCTTTTGAGACAACATGAAAATTGGTAACTATGTATCCATCTTTAGAAAAGATAACTCCAGAGCCAATTGAAATAGGCCTAAGAGAGTATGAGCTGTTATTGTAAGAGGCTACTATTACAACCGAAGAAATAGATTTTTCAGTAGCTTTAACAAATTTATTGTTATCATGGTTTGTGTATACCCATGTTACTAACAGTGCCAATGCAATTAATAACAAATAATGAAACTTTATCTCTTTTAAATAATTCATAATAATATGATTCAAAATATCATTGATGATCTAAAAATCCAAGATATTACTCTCGACAAGGGCCAATTAAATCTTATTGAGAATTTAGTTGAACAACACAATATTGAAAATAATTTTTTCGATAACCTCATAAAAAAGCAAAAAAAAAGAGGTGCATATATTTGGGGTGACGTTGGAAGGGGTAAAACTCTTATTATTAAATCTTTTTTAAAAGAAATTTCAAACAACACATCTTCTTTTCATTACATTGATTTGATGCATGACATACATAATCAACTAAAGGACTTATCAAGTAGCAAAGATCCAATAAATATTATTGCAAAAAACTATTACAGTAAGTTTAAAGTAATTCTTATAGATGAATTTCAGGTAGAGGATGTAGCTGATGCAATGATCATAGGCAATTTATTAAACCAGCTAATAATTAATGGAGTTGAATTATACCTAACTTCCAATGCCCACCCAGATAACTTATATAAAGATGGCTTGCAGAGGCAAAAATTTATGAAGGCAATGAACTTTTTGAAGAACAACTTAAATATTTATGAGCTTGGGGGAGCAATGGATTACAGAACAAGAAATATTCATCAATTTAGTGAAGTAGATTCCAATCCCTCTTTAAAAATGAGTGATAGTGAAATAAAGGATTTCCTAATAAAAAATTTTAGTGAATTTGAGGTTAGCTTTGATAATTTTTCCATAAACTCAAGAAAACTTAAATGCAAGGCATACTCTAATAATTTTCTTTGGGTTTCTTATAAAGACTTCTTTATTCAACCTACTGGCTCTAAAGATTTTATTGAGATATGTAAAAATATAGATTGGATTTTTATAAATGATTTCCATCAGTATGATGATAATCATGCAGATATTATTAGAAGGTTTATTTCTTTTATTGACATTTGTTATAGAGAGAATACAAAAGTAAAGTTTTTTATTGACTCAAAATCTATTGAAAATCTATATAAAGGTACAAAACTAAACATTTTATGGAATAGATGTGCCAGCAGACTCAAAGAGATGCAAACTATTGAATATTTAGAATCTAGTAAATAATGAAAAATTATGCTGATAAATATTGCTAATTCATCCTCAAAACATTAATATTCGCATCTTACAAAAATATGATTATGAAAACATTCGCACTAAAAAAAGAAAATGTAGACAGACAATGGTTTGTTATCGATGCATCTGACAAAATTCTGGGAAGAGTTGCTACTAAAATTGCAGACAGAATAAGAGGAAAAGACAAACCTACTTTCACACCTCACACCGATGGTGGTGATTATGTTGTTGTAATAAATGCAGAAAAGATCAAAGTTACCGGTGAGAAATTTAATGATAAAAAATATTACACTCACTCATTATATCCTGGTGGGCTAAAGACTAAGACTTTTAGAGAAATGAATGAAAAACATCCTGAAAGAATTATAGAAGAAGCTGTTAAAGGAATGTTACCAAAAAATAAACTAGGAAAATCAATGATCAAAAAACTAAAAGTATTTAGTGGTCCAGATCATGAGCATGAATCTCAACAACCTATAGAGTGGAATCCAAAAATATGACATCAGAAATTCATTACGCAACAGGTAGAAGAAAAACTTCATCTGCTAGAATTTACTTATCCACTGGAAAGGGTGATATAACTGTTAATGATAAAAAATTAGATGTTTACTTTGGAAGAAAAGTAGCACAGATGCTTGTAATGCAACCTTTAGAGATGACAGATCTTGAAGGAAAGCTTGATATCAATATCAAGGTAAAAGGCGGTGGTAGTTTTGGACAAGCAGGCGCAATTAGACATGGTATCTCAAGAGCTCTCATAGCTTTTGATGAGGAATTAAGACCTCAGCTTAAAAAAGCTGGTTTGTTAACTAGAGACCCTAGAAAAGTTGAAAGAAAGAAACCTGGTTTGGTAAAAGCTAGAAAAAGTAAACAGTTCTCAAAACGTTAATTTTTCAAATTTATACATTAAAATTAGTGGTATAATCTGCCTGTTTTTTAGTACACAATTAACAAGAAAATAAAGAATTAATGCAAGAAAAAGACAATACAAGAAGGAAAGTACTTATTGGATTGACAAGTGCAGTTGGTCTTTCTGGAGTTCCATTCGTAGCAACACCATTTATAGCAGCTTGGAATCCAAGCGCACGTGCAAAAGCTGCTGGAGCATCAGTAAAAATCGATGTTTCAAAAATGCAATATGGACAGCAGATACAAGTTGCATGGCGTAAGCAGCCGGTTTTTGTAATCAGACAGACTAAAGAAAGTCTTGCAGGCTTAGAACAAACTCTGTCCAAGCTTTCCGACCCCAACTCAGAGGCTATTGATGAACCATACAGAGGTTTAAATGCAACAAGATCAAAAAGTAGTGAATATTCAGTTATAGCAGGAGTTTGTACTCATTTAGGTTGTTCTCCAAAGTATCATCCGGAAGTTGAGCCAAAGCCATGGGATGCATCTTGGTCTGGTGGATTCTTTTGTCCTTGTCATGGATCAATGTTTGATATGGTAGGAAGAGTATTCAAAGGTGTGCCCGCACCAACAAATCTTCCAGTACCTCCTCATTTTTTTGATGGCAGTATTTTAACTATAGGTGAAGACGGAGGAGTGGCATAAATGAATGGAGTAGTAGGAAAAATGTTTGGTTGGTTTAATAGTAGACTTCCAATAGCTAATACCTTTGAAAGACATCTTTCAAAACATCCTGTTCCATCGAAAGTTAATTTCTGGTATTTATTTGGTGCCTTAGCATCAGTTGTATTAATCATTCAAATAATTTCAGGAATATGGCTAATAATGCCGTATTCAAATACAGAAGAGCAGGCATTTTCATCAATAGAATACATCATGAGAGATGTAGATTATGGCTGGGTAATTAGGTATATGCACACTACTGGCGCTTCAATGTTTTTTGCAGTTGTTTATTTGCATATGTTTAGGGGTTTGCTTTACGGATCATATCAAAAACCTAAAGAGCTAGTATGGGTTTTTGGTTGCGCTATATATCTCGCAATGATGGCCGAAGGTTTTCTTGGTTATGTTCTCCCATATGGTCAAATGTCCTATTGGGGCGCTCAAGTAATTATTTCTCTATTTGGTGCTATTCCCTACATTGGTGAATCTCTCGAGTTATGGGTCAGAGGAGATTACTATATTTCAGGTATTACAGTTTCTCGATTCTTTGCACTTCACGTTGTTGCACTTCCTTTAGTATTAATTGCTTTAGTATTTCTTCACCTTATTGCATTACATGAAGTTGGTGCGGGAAATCCAGAGGGCGTCGATATAGAAGAGCATCTAGACGAAGATGGGGTTCCTTTAGATAGTGTGCCATTTTTTCCATATAAAGTACTGAACGCTCTTGTTGGAATCGGTGTTTTTATGACTGTTTTTGCAATAATAATGTTTTTCTTCCCTGAGGGTGGAGGTTATTTTATTGAGATGGCTAATTTTGAAAAAGCCAATCCTCTTGTAACCCCAGAGCATATAGCACCAGTTTGGTATTATTCACCATATTATGCAATGTTAAGAGCCGTTCCAGATAAGCTTGGTGGTTTAATTGTAATGGGATCAGCTGTAGCAATTCTATTTGTTGTGCCTTGGCTTGATAATAGTAAAGCTGCGTCTATTAGATATAAAGGAGTTTATTCAAAAGTAGCGTTAGCTTTATTTGGTATAAGCTTTTTAACACTAGGGTACCTTGGGACTGTTGGAGTTACAGAAGTAAGAAAAACAATGAGCATTATTTGTACTTTTATTTATTTCGCATTCTTTATTCTAATGCCTGTATATACAAAGTTTGAAAAGACTAAAAAGGTTCCAGAGCGCCTATGAGCACAAAGCAGAGAGTTATAAAAATTAATAAGTCAGTAAAGTTTCTTATTCTATGTACATTATTATTTAACATAAATAATTTGTCTTCTGCAGAGGGTGGGCCATGCAAAGACTATGGTGATTGTGATAAGTTTAAATATGCATTGAATGATATGGAGTCCTTACAGAGCGGAGCTTCTACATTTCTTAACTATTGCTATGGATGTCATTCACTTCAATATTCAAGATGGGGAAGAATCGCAAAAGATTTACAAATCCCTGAAGACATTTTTTTTGAAAATTTAGTATTTGATAAATCCATTAAAGCTGGAGATCTTATGACTGGCGCTATGCCTGAAGACGATTCAGCTCAGTGGTTTGGAGTTGCACCTCCTGATCTAACCCTTGTCAGTAGAGTGAGGGGCGATGATTGGCTCTATTCTTATTTAAGAACTTATTATGAAGACTCTTCTAAACAATATGGTGTAAATAACTTAGTCTATCCTGGAACAGCAATGCCTAACGTGCTTGCTGCACTTCAAGGTAATCAAAAACTTGTTTGCAAAAATATTCCAATTATTGCTAAAAATGGTGGAGAAAAAAGAGATAGTGAAGGCATTGCACTTACTAAAGAAAAATGTGGATTTCTTCAAGTTGAAGAGGGCACGGGCTCATTAAATAAAGAAGAGTTCGATAAGGTTATTTACGACCTTACTAACTTTCTTGTATATGTTGGCGAGCCATCAAAAGCTACTCGAGAGAGAATCGGGTGGTATGTTATTTTTTATTTCCTAATATTTACAGCTTTATCAGCTCTTTTGTATAGGGAATATCACAAAGACTATCATTAAAAATAGGGAAAAAATTATGATTTTATATTCAGATAGAGACGATCACTACAGTCAAAGAGTAAGAATAGTTTTAGCAGAAAAAGATATCACTGCTGAAATTAAAGAGTCTAAACCAGAAGAAACGCCTGAGGATATTCTATCAATAAGCCCATATCATAAATTACCAATTTTGGTTGATAGAGATTTAGCAATACATGACCCTTCTGTAATGATGGAGTATTTAGATGAAAGATTTCCTCACCCGCCATTATTACCAGTCTATCCAGTTGCCAGAGCAAATAGCAGAACTTTGATGTTAAGAATAGATAGAGAATGGTGTCCTATTGTTGATACCTTAATTGCTGGTGAGTTGCCTGAAAAAGAGCTGATAAAATTAAGAGAGGAATTATTGCACGAGATTTCTTCCATCGCACCAACCTTTAAAGAATTTAAATACTTTATGAGTGATGAGTTTACTCTTGTAGATTGTTGTTTTGCTCCTATACTCTGGAGACTTCCATCAATCGGTATAAGACTTCCAGTAAATAGACATCTAAAGCCACTCATAGATTATCAAAAAGAGGTATTTAAGAGACCTGGTTTCCTTGATAGCCTTTCTTCTCTTGAAAGAGATCTTAAAGAGGACTAGTTAAATTTTCCTGAGTTATTTCCCAAAAAGATAACTCTCTTTTAATACACTTATCACTCTGGTAGTTAATAGCTCCTGAATTTAATAAGATGAATGAGTCTGAAGCATTGGACGCATTTAATTCCTCAATTCTTAGCATGTCTTCTATCAAGCCTTTATTAATTTCATCACCTATGGATTTGATGCTTTGTTTTTGAGCAACTTTTTTATAGAAATACTCAGGCGTTGGTACATAAAGATTATTGAAATCACTTAATTGTTTTGTATTAATAGCGCCTAACAAAATATTGTTAGCGGCATAAAAATCACTATTCAATAAATAACTTCTAAAAATAGGAACAATGGATTTACCTATTGCATAGTCAACCAAGAAATATACTTTTTTAAAATCCTTTCTCTCCCTTGGTGTGTTTTCTAACTGTATATTTTGATCTAATTTTTGAATGTTATTAAATCTAATTAAGCTCCGATCGATTCCAAGAGCTTTTTGTGCATACTCCTCATGATTTTTATCATTTATTAAAGAAAATTTAATACCTGGAAAGTTTTGCTTTAGATTAATTGCATATTCTTCATATGACTTTGTGAAAACCACCATAACTTCGCTTGGATTATTTTTTTTAAAAATATGATCTTCAATAATATCTTTTTGATCTTGAAGATAGCTACTACAAAAAAATAATAGATTTGAGTCAAGCAACCCATCACTAATGCTTCTTCCTTTCGAATCAAAAGTAATATTGAATTTATTACTTCTTCTTAAAACTGATTCAATAATATATTCCTTATTTTTTTTACCTGTGTCGAAGTTCGCATTTATTAACGGGACTGATTGAAGCTTCTTTTTGTTTAAGGCTATTAGTTGGATTTGATTGGCATAATAATCTTTTATCTGTCCATTTTGAATGAATACGTTAACTTTTTCTAAATTTACTTCGTCGACTCGATTATAAAAAAATATTTCTTCTAAAATAAACGTAATCTCATCTCTAAGTTCTTTAGAAATTTCCTCATAGCCATCTATCATTTGATGTGTATAAGAGCTCTCATGCCCACCCTTTACACTCAAGTCATTAATAATTGGAACAGAGCTGCACCCTGATAGAATTAGGATTAAAGATACTGAAATAAATGTTAAGCTAGGTCTTATCATTTTTATACTTTTTATTATGTTAAATCTCTTGTCAACACCAATTGGTAACCTCAATGATATATCACTTAGAGCAATTGATGCTCTTAAAAAAGCAGATTATATCTATGCAGAAGATACTAGAGTAACTAATAAACTCCTTCATTTTCTAAAGATTGATAAGAAATGCAGAACTCTTCATGAGCATAACGAAGAAACTGTAAGTCACGATATTATAGAGTTACTAAATAAACAGAATGAAATTGTATTAGTTTCAGATGCTGGAACTCCTTCAGTATCAGACCCAGGGTATTATCTTATTCAGCAATGCATAAAAGAAGATATTATATTCTCTCTAGTGCCAGGACCATCATCGGTGATTAGTGCCTTAGTAATGTCTGGGCTATCAACCTCTAGCTTTTCTTTTCTTGGTTTTGTCCCAAGAAAAAAAAGTCAAAAAAAAGAGTTCATTAGTTTTTTAAGGCATGAAAAAAATACAATTATTCTTTTTGAGTCTGCAAAAAGAATCGAAGATACTTTAAATGTTTTAAAAGAGGAGTATTCATTAACTAAAAAAATTGCATTATGCAGAGAGATGACAAAGATTCATGAAACAATTGAGAGAGGAACTATAGAGGAAGTATCGTTAAGAGTGAAGGATGGCTTAGTGGTCCTTAAAGGTGAATTTGTAATTGTTATCGAAAGTTCTGTAACAGATAAGCCAAGTTTTATTCTTGATAAAAAAGTAAAGGATTCTTTTTTAAGGTTTTTGCCTGCAAAAGATGCAGCAAAATTGATCTCACTTTTGTCAAAAGAAAATAAAAGAGATATTTACAAGCAACTACTTGATTAACAAACTATAATAAAGTGAGTTGGTTGGGTGATCGCTAGTTTACTAGAGGAAAGTCCGGACTTCATAGAGCAGGACGCCAGGTAACACCTGGGAGGCGCGAGCCTACGGAAAGTGCAACAGAAAGTATACCGCCAATTTTAATTGGTAAGGGTGAAATGGTGGGGTAAGAGCCTACCGCTTAGTTGGAGACAAGTAAGGCATTGTAAACCCCAGTCCGAAGCAAGACCAAATAGAAATCCAATTAAGCTGCTCGCTTAGGATTTGGGTAGGTTGCATGAATATTATGGCAACATAATATCTAGATAGATGATCATCATTTACAGAATCCGGCTTATAGACCAACTCATATTTTTTCTGTTACATATCATGCGTGAGAAAAAGTGTGTAAATGTGTTGCAAAGTGTGTAAAAAGTCTATATATTTTGACCATGTATGGTTTTAATACAGTTTCATTAGATTCTAAAGGTAGGTTGGCTATCCCAGCTAAATATCGCTCTAATTTATTAGAAAAAAATGAAACAAAAATTGTTGTAACTAAAGATCCACAATACCCATCTTTAAAAATTTATCCCGAATCAGAATGGAATGAAATTTCCAATAAACTTCAGTCATTGCAGGGGTTAGATCCTATAGTTAGAAGCCTCCAATGGACTATATTAGGTAATGCACATGTTATAGACCTAGATGTTGAAGGAAGAATGCTTGTATTAATTCCGGCAGAGTTAAGAAAGTATGCTGATATAAATGATCAAAAACAGATTTCTTTGGTTGGCATGGGCGAAAAATTTGAAGTCTGGAACATAAATAATTGGGAAATGAGACAAATGGGTGGATCTTTGTCTACAGAAATTCTAGATGTAGTTCTTCCAGAAAGTGTTAAATCAATGTCATTTTAATAGGGGATAAATGATGAATTTTGAAGTAATAGGCCAGGCAGTAGAAAACGCAAAAATAAAAGTTGTAGGTGTAGGTGGTGCTGGTGGAAATGCAGTCATTCATATGATTAATCATAATATCGAAGGTGTTGATTTTATTTGTGCAAATACGGACACTCAAGCATTATCAGAGGCAAATGGTGCAATTACATTAAAATTAGGTAATGGATTAACAAAAGGCCTTGGTGCTGGTGCTAATCCTGATGTTGGCAGAAAAGCAGCGGAAAGTGACAGACTTGCAATAGAAGAGCTCTTAGTTGGAGCAGATATGGTATTTATAACAGCAGGAATGGGAGGCGGTACTGGAACAGGAGCTGCCCCAGTAGTAGCATCTATTGCCAAAGAATTGGGTGCACTTACAGTAGCAGTGGTCACAAAACCATTTAAGTTTGAAGGTAAAAGAAGAATGTCTGCAGCTGAGAAGGGTCTGGCCTCATTGGTAGAGGAAGTTGATAGTCTTGTCACAATTCCAAATCAAAAACTTTATGAAATTCTTGGAGAAGATACTCCTATGCAAGATGCTTTTGCAAAAGCAGATGATGTTTTAAAAGGCGCAGTTCAAGGAATATCAGACATTATTATGAAAAAAGGTCACATCAATGTTGACTTTGCAGATGTTAAAACTGTTATGTCGGAAAAAGGCATCGCTATGATGGGAACAGGAAGAGCAAGTGGAAAAAACAGAGCAGAAGCAGCGGCAACCCAAGCTGTTAAAAGCGAGTTACTTGAGGATATCAACCTTAAGAATGCAAGAGGTGTTCTCGTAAATATTACTGCTGCAAAACCAACTCTTGGAGACCAAACGGAAGTAGCAGATATTGTCGAAGAAATAATACATGAAGAAGCAAATATTATTTATGGTCTAGTTTATGATGAAACCGTTGATGATGATTTATTAGTAACAATAGTCGCAACAGGTGTAGATCAGAGAGCTCCTACATTAGTAATAGATAACCAACCATCAATTCAATTAAATCCAGTAGGGTTAAGAAGAGATGACATAGATCAAAAAGGGGGCACATCGTCTGCAGCGGAAATTGATTTCCTTGATGTGCCAACTTTTATGCGAAAACAAGTAGATTGATATGCTTCATTTTCCAGTATTACTGGAAGAGTCTTTAGATTTTCTCATCCACAAAAAAAATGGTAAATATGTAGACTGTACATATGGAAGAGGCGGCCACACTCAATCTATTTTAAATAGAATAGATGCCGATGCTGAACTAACATCATTCGATAAAGATTTAGATGCATTTAACCATGCAGCACTCATTAAAAATAAAAATTTTAATGCAATCCATAACTCATTCAATAAATTAGAAAATACTTTTGATAAGGAAACTGTTGATGGAATTCTATACGATTTAGGTACTTGCTCCACTCATTTTGATGAAGGCAACAGAGGTTTTAGTTTCCTCCATGATGGTCCTTTAGATATGAGATTTAATGTCACGAAGGGTATCCCGTTATCAGCATGGCTTAAAAAAGCAACTCAAAAAGAAATTATGGATATTTTATATAAATATGGAGATGAAAAACATGCAAAAATCATTTCAAGCTCAATTTTAGATCATAGATCAAAAAATGAAATTAAATCCACTATTCAGCTAGCAAATATTATTGAAGATATATATCCAGAAAAAAGAAAAAAAATCCATCCAGCTACCAAATCCTTCCAAGCCTTCAGAATACATATCAATAATGAGTTAGGTGAACTCAAAGAGTCCCTGGAACAAGCTAGCAATATTCTTGTCAAAAACGGTATCATTGTTGTAATTTCTTTCCATTCTCTGGAAGATAATATAGTGAAAGAATTTTTTAAGCCAAGTGTAATGAATTTCCCTAAAGATATTCCTTTAAACACAATAGAAGAAAAAGACTTTAAATGCATCGCCAAAAAAATTAGGCCCACAGAAGAGGAGGTTGCTTTAAATAAGCGCTCAAGAAGTGCAATTATGAGAGTTTTTAAAAAAATATAATGACTAAATTAAATAATATTATTTTATTATTCTTGTTATTTGTGGTTTGTTTTATTTCTTTGGAACAGATCAAATTATCTTTTGAAATAAGTAGATTGCATTCAAATCAGGAGAATTTAAGAAAAGAATATGAAGATTTTAAAGATACGAATCTTAAGTTAATTACTCAATTTAATACAAATAACTCACCTGCAAGTATCGAAAAATCTGCAAAAGAAGAGCTTGGTATGATTAAGAAAAAAGCAAAAAAAATATATATTAAATATTCAGATGAAGAAAATTAGTATTATAAATTGGCGCTTTATTTTAGTATGTTCTTTTTTTAGTTTATCTATTTTTGCTATTGCCTACAAAATTATTTCTTTGCAAATAGATGACAGTATTTTTTTAAAAAATGAAGGTAAGAAAAAATATATA
This sequence comes from SAR86 cluster bacterium, assembly GCA_018607365.1. Classification (GTDB taxonomy): domain Bacteria; phylum Pseudomonadota; class Gammaproteobacteria; order Magnimaribacterales; family D2472; genus SCGC-AAA076-P13. The sequence continues at coordinate 89,047 of JABBBT010000057.1, read as the reverse complement.
AAGTATAGAAATATTAACCCAGTTAGAGGAACTATTTACGATAGAAATAACTTCCCATTGGCTGTTTCTATTATTAACTATGATCTTTATGCCCTTAAAGGTTTAGAGTTAGCAAAATTTATATCGATTAAAGATATTATCTCTTTAGATGAGGATCTCAATATTAATGAATCCTTCTCAAAGAAAACTTTAATCAAGAAAGGGCTATCTAGAAACGAGCAGTTAATTATTGAAACTCTTAAAAACAATAAACTTGAAGTTGAAGTAAGACATAGTAGACATTATCCTTTAGGAGATCAAATAGCACCGCTTGTAGGTTTTTATGGTAAAGACAGAGCACAAGAAGGGCTTGAAAAAAGCTATGACTCTGTACTTTCTGGTAAAAATGGTAAGGAAAAATTTTATAAGAATGCTAAACAAAAGATTATCTCAAAACCAATCGAGGTAGATAAAGCTATCCAAGGAAGGGATATAGTACTGACTATAGATTCCACTATACAATTCTATGCTTATAAGTTTTTAGCGGAAGCCATTAAAGAAAATAAAGCTAAGGCAGGTACAGCTCTTGTATTTGATAACATGAGTGGAGAGGTCTTAGCTGTTGCTAGCTATCCCTCATATAATCCAAATGACCCTAGCAGGGTAATACAGAAAAACAGAGCGCTTATAGATGCATACGAGTTAGGGTCAGTACTTAAGCCAATCCTACTTTCCTCAGCAATTGATAATAATATTTTTGATCCTGATATACCTATTGAAATTCCAAGAAGGTTAAAGATAAATGACAAAATTATCAGCGACTATAAGAGTTATGAGGAACTTACCCCCAAACAAGTAATTGCTTATTCAAGTCAAGTTGGAGCTTCCAAAATTGCTATTATGCTTGGTTATGAGAAATTAAAAGATGCTTACTATAATTTTGGTTTTGGTAAACCAATATCAATAAACTTCCCCTCATCGGCATTCGGATTAATGAACATAAAGGATAAAATATCAGATAAGGAGCTAGCAAGCCTGGGTTATGGTTATGGCCTAACCATTAGCCCTTTTCAGATAACTTCAGCATATTCTGTATTTGCAAACAAAGGTATATATAAAGATTTTAAGATACTGAAGACTGATGAAGTAGGTCTAAAGAGAGTTATCTCTGAAGATTCTGCAAAACATACTCTGGAAGCTTTAAAAGAGGTAGTTCATATTGGAACTGGAAAAAATGCAGATATTAATGGCTATACTGAGGGAGGTAAAACTGGCACAGTTCATAAAACATCTTACGGTAATGGCTATGCAGAAGATTCATATAGAGCTTCATTTGTTGGCATAGCTCCCCTCTCTGATAAGTCGCTAACAATTTTTGTCTCAATCGATGAGCCTGGTTTAAATGCATACTCAGGTGGAATGATCGCAGCACCATTATTTAAAAAAATAGCTGATAGTTCTCTAAACTATCTTGGATATTCAGAAGATGAATAGTTTAGAAAAAATATTAGGAATTAATTTTCCAAAAAATATAAATATCAATGGAGTTACCAATAACTCTCATAATATTAAAGATGGATTTGTTTTCTTTGCACTTGATGGCTTGCATGCTCACGGAAGTAAATATATTTCACATGCGATTGAGCTTGGTGCCTCAATGGTCATTCATAATGATTTGGAATACTTATCGAATAAAGAAAATATTATTTATGTTGAAGACTTATGTATTTTTGATTCACATACTCAAAAAAATAAAGTTTTTTTATTTTTAGAGGAATTCTATAAACTTGTTGATATTCAAAGTAAAAATAATTACTTTGCCTTTACTGGAACAAATGGGAAAACATCTACAGCTTACTTAACCCATCAGATGTTGGTAAAAAGTGGCTATGAATCAATTTATATAGGAACACTGGGAACAAAATATAATAATGAAGAAATAAATAAAAGCATATCTTCAAAAACAACACCTGATATTTTTGAATTTTTTAAAATTTTTAGTTTTTATAATTTCAATGACTCAGTATCAGTTTGTATTGAGATATCTTCACATGCGCTATCTCAAGAAAGGCTCAAAGGTATTTCTTTTTATAATTCAGCAGCTCTTCTTAATATTGGAACAGACCATCTCGATTACCATGGCAGCTTAAAAGAATACACTGATATAAAGTTTCAAATATTTAACCCTTCCAGCCCACTAATGTTGATAAATGAGGATCTCGCTCCACATAAAGATAAATATGAGTATCTAAAAAATTCTAAACATCAGCTAACAACAATAAGTAAAAAAAATAAGTCTGCTGATATTTATTACGAAATAGTTTCTATTGATAAAGAGCAATCTTTATTTAATATCATTATAAATAATCCTCCAATAGGTTATTTTCCTTCATATAATCAGAAATATAAATTTTCATGCAATCTATTCCCTGAATTTAATATTGAAAATTTAGTATTTGGAATATGTTCTATTGGTTTTGCTGATTTTTCACAAATAAAAATAAACGATCTTAATTATCTAACCCTTCCCAAAGGAAGAACGGAATTAATTAATAATATACCTGCAAATGTAATAATTGATTTTGCTCATAATGCAGAAGGAATAGAATTATTTTTATTATCAATTAAAAACTACTTTAAAAAAATTGTAGTCGTATTTGGATGTGGGGGTGATAGAGATAAATTAAAAAGACCTAAAATGATGAAAGCTGCCATAGGCAATGCTAGTAAAATAATTTTTACTTCTGACAATTCAAGAAGTGAAAGTTTTAATTCAATTTTTAATGATGCTCTAAAAGGGAATGATCATGAAAAAGTTATTTCAATAGAAGACAGGAGAGAGGCAATTATTCAAGGTAGCAAGCTCATAGGTAAAGATGATTGCTTAGTTATACTTGGAAAGGGACATGAAGTGACTCAAGAGGTATCTGGTAAAAAAGTTTTTTTTAGTGATCATGGGGTGATAAATGAAATTTATAAGTAATTCAAATGACATATCAAAATTTTTAGGCACCTCAGTAAAAAAAAATATTCCCATAAAAAGTATTTCTACTGACACAAGAACCTTAAGAAAAAACGCATTATTTATAGCTATTAAGGGCAATAGTTTTAATGGCAACAAATATGTAAACACGGCAATTAAAAAGGGCGCGTCACTTGTAATCGCTGACGGAAAAGAGTTTAAAGATTCTAAGAACAAGCAAATCATATATGTACCTGATTCTATAAAAGCTTTAAAAAGAATATCAAAAAATATAATAAGTAGTTTTGAAGGTGAAATAGTTGGTATTACTGGTAGCAATGGAAAGACATCAACAACTAGCATGATTTATCAATGCTTGAAGGGTAGTTCAAGCACCATAAAAAATTTCAATAATGAAATAGGAATGCCTCTGAGCATAATGAATGCAAAAAGAGCCTCTACAAGCTTGGTAATGGAAATGGGTGCAGCTAATTTTGGCGACATACATTATTTAAGTTCTTTCCTTAAGCCTGATGTTGGAGTGATTACTAATATTGGCAGTTCTCATCTTGAAAGCCTTAAAAACATCAATGGGGTTTTTAAGGTTAAATCAGAGATGGTATCTAATATTAAAAAAAATGGATGTTTGGTCATACCATCTGAAAATAAAAACCATCAAAGTCAGTGGAGAGAGATGAGAAATGATATCTCTATTATTACTTTTGGGTTGAGTAAAGATTCTGATTTTTATGCGGCAGATATAAAATATAGTATCAATAAAACATCTTTCACAATTTTGTCTACAAAACATAATATTAAGCAGAGAATAAACTCAAATCTTGCTGGAGAGCATAATGTTAAAAATATTTTAGCTACTTTCTCAGTATTATTCTTTTTAAATAGGCCAGAAAAAGATATTGTAAAAAATATTAAAAATATTAAGTTAATGGGCAGACAAGATCAATTCAGCTGGATTAACAAGTCAACACTAATAGATGATACTTATAATGCAAACCCAGATTCTGTAAAAAAATCAATAGACCTTTTATCAAACTCCAAAAAAAGAAAAGTATTAGTTTTAGGAGATATGCTTGAATTAGGTAGAATGAGAAAGTATATGCATAAAAAGATTGGGAATTATGCATCACATAAGAAAATAGATATTTTTCTTGGTTTTGGTGATTTAACAAAATATGCTGTTGATGCATTTGGAAAAAATGGTGTGTTTTTTAGTAATGAAAATGAGTTAAAAATTTTCTTAAAACAAAATATATCATCAGATGATGTTGTACTTTTAAAAGGCTCTAGAGGCATGCAAATGGAAAAATTTATAAATGTTTGAATATTTAGGAACTGTACTTGTTGATTATGATCCTGGTTTTGATGTCCTAAGGTATCTCACTGTAAGGACCCTGGGAGGGGCAGTAACAGCCCTCTTGATTTCTATTTTAATGGGCCCATTAATTATAAAAATATTAAAGTCTATGCAATTCGAACAGCATGTTAGAACGCAAGGTCCAGAATCTCATTATAAAAAATCAGGTACTCCAACAATGGGAGGTCTTCTAATTTTGTCATCATTAGTTATTTCAACACTACTGTGGGCCGACTTAAGTAATAGATATATATGGGTAGTGCTGTTTGTCACAGTTTCGTTTGCAACGATTGGATTTGCAGATGATTATATTAAGATAAAGAAAAAAAGCTCTGATGGCCTGTCCTCCAAGCAAAAAATTATTTTACAGATAGCTTTCTCGTTTATATCAGTAACGTATTTATTTTATTCTGCAGAGACGGCTCCAGAAACCTCTTTTATCGTCCCCTTTTTTAAAGATCTATTAATTCCAATGAGCCCATTTGTATTTATTTTTACCGGAATGTTTGTTCTTGTAGGATCGTCAAATGCCGTTAATCTTACTGATGGTCTTGATGGCTTAGCCATTCTTCCTTCAGTGCTCATTGCAGGAGCGCTTGGTTTAATAGCGTACAGCATGGGAAATCAAATAATTGCAGATTACTTATACCTTCCTCATTTAAAACTTTCAGGAGAATTAATAGTATTTTGTGGTGCATTGATTGGCTCAGGTATTGGTTTTCTTTGGTACAACACATATCCTGCACAAATCTTTATGGGAGATATTGGATCTCTAACACTAGGAGCTATTCTTGGGATATTAGCCATAATACTTCGGCATGAATTAGTTTTTGCAATCATGGCTGGTGTATTTGTTATCGAAACTTTGAGTGTTGCAATTCAGGTTATCTCATTTAAAACAAGAGGGAAAAGAGTTTTTTTAATGGCGCCAATTCATCATCACTACGAATTAAAAGGCTGGCCAGAACCAAAAATTATTGTACGTTTTTGGATTATTACGCTTGTGTTAATTTTAATTGCATTGGCAACATTAAAACTTAGATAAAATTATTAATGAAATCCCTGATTTATGGCTATGGCATTACAGGCAAATCTTTTGAAAGATATTTGAAAGTAAAAAATATTGAATATGATATTTATGACAAATCACTTGATTCAGAGATTTTAAAACTGGAGTCCTATAAAACCATCTATTGCAGCCCTGGTATTGATAGGGAGACATTCAAACTTCTTAAATCTGTAGCAGAAGTGCTGACCGATTTAGATATCTTTCTTCAAGAAGACAGATCAATTAAAATTGGAGTTACTGGAACAAATAGAAAAAGCACTACTTGCTCACACCTTCATCAAATTTTTCAAAAGCATTCCAAGGCTAACTTAATTGGAAATATTGGAAATCCAATGTTAGACCATATCAATAATGGCTCCAAGTATTCAATAATAGAACTTTCAAGTTTTCAGCTTGATAAGGCAAATAAGCCTGATTTAGATTTCGGTATTTTATTGAATATTACTCCTGATCACCTGGATTATCATGAGACATTTGAAAATTATAAGAAAGCAAAGCAAAAAATACTTAATGCAAAAAACGTTTCATATGAAAGCGATCCTTTTCAACTATATCAATGGATCACAGGAAAGAATCCAAAACATCAAGAACTTAAAGATTTGCCATTTAGATTTCAAAAAATAACTAATTCAATTATTAATGACTCTAAGTCCACAAATTCAAACTCATTAAACTATGCAGTGGATAAAGCTAACAAGAACTTTGGAATGAATCAATATCATCTTCTCTTATGTGGGAGCCCAAAAAAAGAGCAGTTTAAAAATCTAGCTATAGATGGGCCTGAGAGTATTTTGATATTTGGAGCTCATAAAAATGAAATAATAAAATGTGTCTCTCACCCCAAAATACATATCCTTAATGATTTAAAAGAAGCCCTCCAATTCATAAGAAATATATCTATAGATTCAAATATTTTATTCTCACCTGGCTACCCAAGTGGAAAGGATTATAAAAATTTTGAAGACCGGGGTAATAAATTTAATTCGCTCGTAACTAAATTATTTAATGAATCATAAAGTTAACAATCTTCTTATATTAATACCTTTTATAGCATTAATGGCAATAGGAATCACTATGGTTTCATCAGCTAGCATTTATTTTGCAGATGAAAATTATGGAAACCCATTTCACTTTGCATCAAGACAGATGCTATTTATTTCAATTGGACTAATATCAATGATATTTTTTTCTGTTATACCATCAGATTTTTTATTTAAATCTGATTGGGTTTTCATGCTTATTAGCATCATCCTATTATTTGTAATGTTTCTTCCAGAAGTTGGAACGACTGTGAATGGAAGTACTAGATGGATTAGAGCTGGGCCTATAAATATTCAGCCATCAGAAATATGTAAATTTAGTTTAATTTTATATATTTCGGGATATTCGGTTAGACGTATGTCTGAGATAGATACATTAAGAAGCTTCTTAAAACCTTTATTCCTATTATTTATAATCGCTTTGTTGATTATGAGTCAACCAGACTTAGGGTCAACTGCAATCATATGTTTATTAGTGGTGGCTATTCTTTTTTATGCTGGGATTTCATTTTTCCAGTTTAGTCTTCTGTCGGTATTAATTGCCTTGCTCGGATACTTGGCTGTTTATAACTCCCCATGGAGGATTGCTAGAGTTATGGCATTTACAGACCCATTTGCTCCAGAAGTTGTAAATAATGCTGGTTGGCAGCTCTCGAATTCATTAATTGGAATAGGGCAAGGTGGGTGGTTTGGTCTCGGGATAGGCAATAGCTTCCAAAAAAACTTTTTTCTTCCAGAAGCTCATACAGATTTTATTTTTGCGATTATTGTCGAAGAATTGGGCGTTATTGGGGGATTATTTTTATTATTTCTGTTCGTAATATTATTTATTGGTATCTTAAAAATAACTATAGATTCATTAAAAAAAGGAAGGCTATTTCAAGGATATGTTTCTTTTGGTATTTTTGTTTTGATAGCTGTGCAGGCCTTATTTAATATAGCCGTAAACATAGGGCTGCTTCCTACAAAAGGTTTAACTTTGCCATTTATAAGCTATGGGGGAACTAGTATTATCATAATGATGTCTTTGGTAGCCATAGTTCTTAGAATTAACAATGAAAACAAATTAATATAGGTATATGAAAATTTTAGTTTCCGCAGCAAAAACAGGAGGGCATATTTTTCCAGCAATAGCAGTTGCTGATGAGTTCATAAAAAGCGGTCATGATGTAGTTTTTCTGGGAGGTGGAGAAAAGATAGAAAGAGACGCTGTTAGTGGTAAAGATTTCAATTATCAGACTATAAAAATGAATGGATTTAGAGGGAAGAATACAGTCTTAAAAATTAAATCACTTATTCTAATACCACTTGGAATTATAAGTGTGATCAATTTAATACGAAAAGAAAAAATAGATGCAATGATAGGTTTTGGTGGCTTTATAACTGTACCCCCAGCAATAGCATTTAAGATTATGATGAAGCCTATTTTCACCCATGAACAAAATTCTATCCAAGGCTCGGCCAATAAAATGCTTTCAAAGCATTCTACGTTTAATTTTTTAGGCTTCCCTATAAAAAATAATTTAAAAAATAATATCTTTAGTGGAAACCCGATTAGGAATGTATTTTCCAAAAAACCAGCACAAGATATTAATTCGAGTAATGATATTAATATATATGTGACCGGGGGTAGTCAGGGCGCAGAATATTTAAATAAGAATCTTCCAATAGTTTTTGGTCAAATTAATTGCAAGATAAATATTAAACATCAATGTGGAGTTGGAAAATTATCTGATGTTAAAACCTTATATCTAGAAGCAAATATCGATGCGGAGGTTCAAGAGTTTTATAAAAATCCTCAGTCTTTGATTGAATGGTCAGATTTTGTTATTACAAGGTCTGGTGCCTTGAGCATTTCTGAAATATCATCTATGGGAAGAGGTATGGTGATGATCCCTTTGCCATCATCAATAGATAACCATCAATTTTATAATGCTAAGTACATTGAAAATATTGGTATGGGCATAGTTCATAGCCAAGAAAATGGGCTAAGTGATTTAGAAATTAAATTATCGCAAGTTATTGATAAAAAAATTTATAATGATTGGAAAACAAAGACTAATTTAGAACACTTAAATGCTGCGTCTTTTATATCCTCGAAAATAATAGAATATTTAAGTAAGTAATATGAATTTTAAAAAAATTAAGCACATTCATTTCATTGGCATTGGGGGGTCAGGGATGATAGGTATTGCCAGAGTGCTTTTAAAAAAAGGGTACAAGATATCTGGATCAGATATCAATAATACAACCGAATTAAAAAAACTTAAAAAAAGTGGGGCTAAAGTATATATTGGACACAGGCACTCTAATATAAATAATGCCAACCTCATTGTTGTTTCATCGGCAATAGACCTAAAGAACCCTGAGATTATTGAAGCTAAGAAAAACTCAATCACAATAATACCAAGAGCTGAAATGCTTGGAAGCTTGATGAAAGGTTATGAGAGTATAGCTATTGCTGGAAGTCATGGAAAAACAACAACAACTAGTATGATTGCTAAAATATTTACGGTCGCAATGCAAAGCCCTACGTATGTTGTTGGAGGCAAAGTCTTGAGTACTGATGAAAACTCAGATCTTGGTGATGGAAAGCATTTAATAGCTGAGGCTGATGAGAGCGATGGTTCATTTATTCATCTCCAGCCAGATGTAGCAGTTTTAACTAATATTGATGATGACCATCTGGTTCATTACGATAATAATTTTGAGAACCTACTAAGTTCATTTGTAAGGTTTTCAGAAAACGTTCCCTTTTATGGATATCTGATTATTAATACTGATGATAAAAATATTAAGAAAATTTCAAAACGAATATCGAGAAAACAGATTTCTTTTGGTAAATCTAGTCACGCAAATTTTCAAATCCAAGATCCTTCTTATAATAATGGCTGGCAATTTTTTAAAATTAAAAAAAATGAAAAAATTTATAAATTTAAAATACAACTCCCAGGTGTTCATAATGTTTATAATGCAGCTGCAGCAATTGCTGTTTCGATGGAAGAAGGAATCCCGCTCAAAGCTATTAAAGAAGGTATTGCAAAATTCAGCGGAGTTGGAAGGCGATATGAAAAACATGAAATTTATATAAAGCCATCCTATAAAGTGCTTATAGATGATTATGGACATCATCCTATTGAAGTTCTATCCACAATAAAAGCATATAAAGAAGAATTTCCAAAAAGCAGATCATTGATGATTTTTCAACCACATAGGTTCTCTAGAACAGCCCAGCTATTCGATGATTTTATAAAAGTTCTCAAAAAGGTTGATTCTGTGGTTCTATTAGATATTTATGCTGCAAGTGAAAAGCCAATCAAGGGTATTGATTCAAGAACAATCGTTGAAACTTTAAAACAGCAAGGTCATAAAGATGTGACCTATCTTAAAAACCATAATGATATTAATGCCCTAATTAAACAAAGAAGAGATGATTTTGATATTTTAATTACTCAAGGCGCCGGAAGTGTATCAATTGTCTGTAATTCAATAATAGGTAAATGGAAAGTATAAATAAAATTGCAGTGCTTTATGGGGGTTCATCTGGGGAAAGAGAAGTCTCCATAGAGAGCGGTAAAAGAGTCTTCGACGCAATTATTGAACTTGGCTATGAGTCTAAAAAGTTTGATATCAATGACATTGATGATTTGCATGCTCTTATTAATTTTGACTTTATTTTCATTGCTCTTCATGGAGAAGAGGGAGAAAGTGGCGCATTACAGAAAAGGCTTGAATCAATTGGAATTCCATATACAGGCTCTAATGCAGAATCTTGTTCTCATAGCTGGAACAAATCAATTAGCAAAAATTTAATTAGAAAAAATGGAATGAAAACACCTGATTCAATCCAAATAAATAATTCTTTAAGTTTTAAAAGAAGTTATGAAGATATTCCCTTTGATCATTTTTTTATTAAACCTTCCATGGATGGTTCAAGTGTTAATATTTTTGAGATCAAGAATAAAGATGAATATAAAGAAACCTTAGAAAAATTAAATACTCTTAACGGACCATTTATTCTTGAGGAAGCAATTAAATTCAAAGAATATACTGTAACAATTATTGGGGATCTAGTTTTGCCTCCTATAGAGATCAAAACTGTAAATAGTTTTTATGACTATGATGCAAAATACATATCCAATGATACTGATTTAGTTGAGGCAAATTATGGTGATGAGTGGGTTAATAATATTAAAAACTTTGCTAAAAATTCCTACCAAGCTTTAGGGTGTTCCGGATGGGCTAGGGTTGATATTCTTGAGAATAGCGATGGAGACTTTTATTTTTTAGAATTAAATTCTAGTCCTGGAATGACTTCACATAGCTGTGTTCCTAAGTCAGGAGAGTTTATGGGCTTGAGTTATAATGAGGTTGTTCAAAAGATAATAGATGCATCAATTGCTTAAATATTTCTTAGCTATTTATTTTCTTATAGGATTTAATATTTTTATAAATGCTGATGATTTAGTTTTTGATATTAATTACGAATCAGGAATGGAATTAGATTCACAAAATTTTTTTAATGAAAGCCTATCCTTGGTTATTTCAAAAAAAGAATTAAGATTGTTGCTTGAAGAACAAGACTGGATTGCTAGTTATTCAATCAGATCTCTTCCATTTTCAAAAAAAGTTCACATCTCTATATCTAATAGGGTCCCAATTTTTATTCTTAACGATAGATATTATGTTGACAAGGATCTTAAAAAATTTAAATTTGATTTTACAAATACTTCTTTGATTAAAATTAATGGAGATATAAAAGATCTTGATAATATTCTATTGCTAATAGATCTCTTCTCTGCATATAAAGAAACAAATTTTGCACTTATTTCTATTAACTTTAATCATGTAAGAGGGTGGCTTATAAATACAGACAGTTCAGTAATAAAACTAGGTAAAAAAATAGACAGCATAAAGATTAAAAACACAAAAGATACATTGAATTACTTGTATGAGAAAAGAAAAATACCTAAGATAATAGATCTTAGATACAAAGATGGAGTGGCTCTAAAATATGGCTAATAATACAAAAAATTCTAATATGGTTGTTGGCCTAGATATAGGTACATCAAAGGTTGTTTGTATTGTTGGTAAATATAATGAATCTAACAAGTTAGAGATTATCTCTTTAGGATCCTATCCATCAAGTGGCTTGAAGAAAGGTGTAGTAGTCAATATAGATGCCACAACAGATGCTATAAAGAAAGCAGTTGAACAGGCTCAATCAATGATTGAAGAAAAAATAAATTCTGTATATGTGGGCATAGCTGGAAATCATATAAAGAGCTTAAATTCTCAGGGTGCTGTCGGTATTAAAGATAAAGAGGTGACACCTTTTGATATTGATCGAGTTATTGACTCAGCTCAGGCAGTATCAATCCCATCAGATCAAAATGTATTGCATGTTCTTCCTCAAGAGTATGTTATTGATAACCAAGAGGTAAGTCTTGATCCTCTAGGAATGGCCGGCGTAAGACTAGAGGCTAAGGTCCATTTGGTTACTTGTGCTAACAGCGCCATAAAAAATATTGAAAAATGCATAAAAAACTGCGGTTTAGCTGTTGATGGATTTGTTCTTGAGCAATTAGCAAGCTCACATTCCATTTTATCTGAAGATGAAAAGGAACTAGGCGTTTGCTTAGTAGATATTGGCGGAGGGACAACTGACATAGCAATTTTTAATTCAGGCTCAATAGTCTTCACAGGAGTTATACCTATTGCAGGAGATCAAGTTACTAGTGATATTGCTCAGGCATTAAGAACACCGACACCGCAAGCAGAAGAGATCAAGCAAAAACACGGGTGTGCTGTTGCAGAATTTACAAAAGAAGATGAAAGTATCGAAGTTCCAGGAGTCGGCGGTAGGCCAACAAGAGAACTATCTAGAACATCCTTGGCTGATATTGTTCAACCTCGATACACAGAATTATTTGAGTTAGTAAAAGCCGAGATTACTAGAAATGGATTTGAGGACAAAATCTCAGCTGGAGTTGTCTTCACTGGCGGAACATCAAAGATGGAGGGGGTCGTTGAATTGGCTGAATCAATTTTTCAGACGTCTGTAAGATTAGGAATTCCTAACAAGTTCTCTGGAATGGAAAGTATTCTTCAGAATCCAATATATGCCACATCAATTGGTCTTGTTGACCATGGTTACAAACAAATGAGCGATGGCCTTATAGCTGAACAGGGCCAAAGCTGGTTAACCAAACTTTTAAAAATAGTTAAAAGTGAGTATTGATAACTAAAATTAATTGCTTTAGAATGCATTTTCCTTGGTTTAGGCTAATTAAAGCTTAAATCTATAACCAAAAGGCAAATAATGAATAAATACGAAGCGGTCATAATATTAAACCCAAATCTATCAACAAAAGTTGATGACTTCCTAAAAGATTTTGATAAATTACTAAAAGATAATTCATTTAGTATTGTTAAGACAGAAGATATCGGAAGAAGGCAATTAGCATACTCAATTAATAACCATAACAAAGGGCATTACATTATTTTTAATCTTGAAGGTGATCCATCAAAACTTCTTGAAATTGAGACAAAAATTAAATATAACGAATCAATAATTCGTCATTTATTTTTAGTTGTGAAAGAGCATTCAAGCGAAGACTCAAGTTTGTTCACAGAATCTAAGAATAAGAAACCTGAGTCTATAAATGAAGATGTAAAAGTTGAATCTAAAGAAACAAAAGCTGACGATTCAGCTAATACAAAAGGGGAAGTGTAATATGAGTAAATATGATTTACCCAAGAATTTTGACTATAAAAATACTGATGCTTTAAGACCATTTATTACTGAAACTGGAAAAATTATTCCAGCTAGAGTGACTGGCGTTTCTGCTTCGAACCAAAGAAAAGTTACTAAATCAATTAAGATTGCTAGATTCTTAGCACTTTTACCATACACGGACATGCACCAGTAAGATTATGAAAATTATACTATTAGATAAGATACAAAGATTAGGTGAAATTGGAGATGTTGTTGAGGTTAACTCTGGTTATGCTAGAAACTTCTTAATACCCCAAAAAAAGGCTGCTTTTGCAAGTGGTAAAAATATTGCTGAAGTAGAAGCAAGAAAAGATGAGCTAGCTGCAGCATCTGCAGATCAACTAACTAGAGCTCAAGCTAGATCAGAAGAAATTCAGGGTTCTGTTTGTGAGATTGCTGTCCCAGTCACTGAAGAAGGTGCATTATATGGTTCTGTTGGTACTAGAGAGATTGCTGAAGCATTCCTAGCAGTAAGTGTTGAAATTGATAAAAGTGAAGTTCAACTACCTGACGGACCTATTAAAGAAACTGGTGAGCACGTTATTACTATCAGCGTACATCCAGAAGTTTCAGCTGAAGTAACTGTAAAAGTATTAGCTGAGTAGTTGTATATTTTAAAATATGATGTAAAAATCATATTCCAATGTCTGACTCATTAATAAATCAAAACGAGCAAGCTAGAGAAGCAGAAAGAGCTGTCTTGGGTGGCCTTATGCTTGAAACCCATAGATTTGATACAGTAATACAAGTCATCAAAGATAATGATTTTGATGGAAAAGATCATCAAATTATTTTCCAATCAATGGCAGAGTTGATTGAAGAAAATAAGCCATTAGACCCATTAACAGTTTCAGAGAAATTAGATAATAAAAATTCTTTAAATAAAGTTGGTGGTAAAGACTATCTAATAGAGTTAGCAACAACCACCCCATCTGCTGCTAATTTAGAAGCCTATGCTGAAATAATAAGACAGAGATCCATCACCAGAAAGCTGATTAAGACTAATTCAGAAATTTCAGAACTTATTAATAACCCACAAGGGCAAGATGGTTTAGCGCTTTTGGATAAAGCTGAGAGCATGATTTTTGCTTTAAATGATGAGTCATCTCAAGATAATGACAGCATGGAGTCAATGAAATCACTTATTCCAAAGACCATGGATAGGCTTCATGAGTTATCAGAAAAGAAAGGTGGGCTGATTGGATCCTCAACTGGCTTTAAAGATTTAGATACAAAACTTCAAGGCATTCAGAATGGAGATTTAATTGTTGTTGCGGGAAGGCCTAGTATGGGTAAAACATCTTTAGCTATGAATTTAGCTGAAAATGTTTTAGTGGATAGGGATACAAAAGGCGCTGTTTTAATTTTTAGTTTGGAAATGCCGGGAGAGTCACTTACCACAAGAATGCTTTCAGGTATGTGTAAGTTAAATCAGCAAAATGTAAGATCTGGCCAGCTTAAAGACAATGAATTAAAACTTTTACTTCAAGAAGGGGAAAGGTTAAAGAACCTTCCGCTTTGGATTGATGATAGCTCTTTACTGTCGCCCATGGAGTTGAGAGCAAAAGCCAGGAGGCTTGCAAGACAAGAAGAGCATGGTCTTTCCTTGATTGTTGTTGACTATCTTCAGCTAATGCAACTTCCGACATCCTCAGAAAATAGGGTCAATCAAATATCAGAAATATCTAGATCATTAAAATCTTTAGCTAAAGAGCTGCAGGTACCCGTTATAGCACTTTCACAGCTCAATAGGGCCGTAGAACAAAGACCCAACAAAAGGCCAATCATGGCAGATCTAAGAGATTCTGGAGCTATTGAGCAGGATGCAGATGTAATCTTATTTATATATAGAGATGAGGTTTATAATGAAGATTCTGATCAGGGAAATAAAGCTGAGATAATTATTGGCAAACAAAGGAATGGTCCTATTGGTACGGTCAACCTGACCTTCCTAAAGGAATATACTCGTTTTGAGAATTTTGCTAATGATGGATATTCAGACGACTACTCTAGTAATTTCTAATGACTAGGGCTACCTCAGAGCTCATAATAGAACCTGCAATTGTAAGAAAAAATATTTCTTATTTAAAAGCAAAATTAGATGATTCTTCAAAATTTATGGCAATTATTAAGTCTGATTCTTATGGCCATATCCTTTCAAATATAGTCAGAGATATTGATGATATTGTTGATGGTTATGGTGTTGTTAGGCTTGAAGAAGCTATAAGTATAAGAAAAATTTCTTCTAAGAAGATTTTACTTATGCAAGGCGTCTATTCACAATCTGATTTTAAAGAGGCTAGAGATAATTCTTTGGATTTGGTAATCCATAATAGTCTTCAATTCTCCTTAGTTAAGGACAATGACTCTTATAAAAATTTATGGTTTAAGATAAATACAGGAATGAATAGGCTGGGGTTTGAAGAGGATGAATTCCTTGATATTTATACTACTTACTTGTCAGATAAAAAATTTACCTTGATGTCGCATCTATCTGCCTCCAACGTACCAAGTGATATATCAAACAAAACCCAATTCGAGCACTTTGATAGCTTATGTCAAAAACTAAATCCAGATATTTTAAAAAGTATTGCAAATACAGGCTGTGTAATTAATTTTCCTGATAAATCCATGGATTGGGTTAGGGTTGGTATAGGTATTTTTGGAGGATATATCGGCAATAATGAACTCCAAACAGCAATGACACTAAGATCACCAATAATAAATATTAGAAAAATCAATAAAGGCCAAAGAGTTGGTTATGACGGACGCGCAGAAGCAACTCAGGATATGAAAATTGCTACAGTTTATTGTGGCTATGCAGACGGGCTACCCAACCATATTAAAGATGGCACAAAAGTTTTTATTAACAATGTCGGCGCAGAAATATTTGGAAAAGTAAGCATGGATGTAACTACTGTAGATGTTAGTCATATACCAGATTGTGAAATTGGAGATTGGTGTGAATTCTTCTCACCCAATCATTCAATCAATAACTTGGCCTCATCAAATAACCTTATTTCATATGATTTAATGATCAGAATTAAATCAAGAGTAAAGAGAATCTATAAAAAATTATAGTTTTATTAAGTATTTTTAAAATATTATTTCACTAACAAGGTTATTCTGCTATTCTGTTATCCCATCATGAAAGGTTTATCTGATGGCAAATACTAAATACATTTTTATAACTGGCGGAGTGGTTTCATCGCTCGGAAAAGGCATAGCTGCAGCTTCTTTGGGGGCTTTATTAGAATCAAGAGGACTCTCGGTATCTCTTATCAAGGTTGATCCTTATATAAATGTTGATCCAGGAACAATGAGCCCATTTCAGCATGGAGAGGTTTTTGTTACCAATGATGGTACAGAAACTGATTTAGATCTTGGACATTATGAAAGGTTTGTTAGATTTGAAGCTTCAAAGAAGAATAACTTTACTGCAGGCAAAGTTTATGAAACCGTAATTAGAAACGAAAGGAAAGGAAAATATCTAGGTGGTACAGTTCAAGTTATTCCTCATATAACAAATGAAATCAAAAAAAGAATAAAAGAAGGCGGTCAAGGTAAGGATATCGCTATAGTAGAAATTGGTGGAACTGTTGGAGATATAGAGAGTCAACCATTTGTAGAGGCTATTAGACAGATGGCTCTTGAAATGACATCTTCTTCATGGGCTTTTGTTCATCTTACTCTTGTTCCTTTTATAAAGGCCTCTGGTGAACTTAAAACTAAACCAACCCAACACTCTGTAAAAGAATTAAGAGCCTTAGGTATTAGTCCAGATTGCTTAATTTGTAGGTCTGAGCAAGAGCTGCCTAAGGATGAAAAAAAGAAAATTGCACTATTTTGTTCAGTTCAGCAAGATAATGTTATATCAATGCATGATGTGGAGACGGTTTACTCAATACCACTTTTATTAAATAAGCAAAAAGTTGATCAAATAATACTTAATAAGCTAAAAATTAAAACTTCAGAACCTAAACTTTCAGACTGGAAGAGAGTCGTTAATGCTAGTTTAAAACCTCAGAAAGAAGTTAATGTTGCTTTTGTTGGAAAGTATACCGAGCTGCAAGATTCCTATAAATCAATAAATGAGGCCCTGGAACATGCAGGCATAAAACATAAAACAAAAGTAAATATTAATTTTGTTTTAGCCGAAACAATTACATCAAGAAATGTTAAAAAAATCCTTTCTCAGAGTGATGCTGTATTAGTTCCAGGTGGTTTTGGTGATAGAGGTGTTGAGGGTATGATCCTTGCTTGTAAATATGCACGAGAAAACAAAATACCGTATCTTGGAATTTGCTTAGGTATGCAGGTCGCTCTTATTGAATATGCTAGAAATGTTTTAAAACTTAAAGGTGCCCACAGTACAGAATTTAATTCAAAGACAAAACATCCAATCATTGCATTGATAACAGAATGGAGTGATATTTCTGGAAAAAAAGAGCAAAGAAATAAAAATTCTGATATGGGTGGAACAATGCGTTTAGGAGGGCAGGTTTGTAAATTAAAAAAATCTTCCAATGCTTATAAAATGTATAAAAATGAGGAGATTGTTGAAAGACATCGACATAGATATGAAGTTAATCCAAATTATATAGATCAGTTATCTGGTGCAGGTCTAGATATTGTAGGAAAATCAAAGGATGGAAGGCTTGTTGAGATGATTGAGATCAGTGATCATAAGTGGTTCTTGGCATGTCAATTTCATCCTGAGTTTACTTCCAATCCAAGGGATGGACATCCTATATTTAATAGCTACATTAAGAGTACAATAACCAAATAACTATGAATAATTTAGAGCTAAGAGATTTTACTATCGGCAATGCCGAGCCCATGACTTTGATGGGTGGGGTAAATGTTTTAGAGTCTCGTGATCTAGCAATGAAAGTGGCTGAAAAATTTAAAGTTATTTCTGACAAACTAAATATTAATTACATCTTTAAAGGCTCATTTGATAAAGCAAATAGAAGCTCAGTAGCATCTTTTAGGGGACCTGGTCTAGAAGAGGGCTTAAAAATATTACAAGAAGTTTCGAGCCAATTTAATATTGCTACTATTACTGACATCCACGAACCCAGTCAAGCTTTGCCAGTCAGTGAGGTATGTGAGGTTGTTCAAATTCCAGCATTCTTAGCTCGACAGACAGACCTAGTTGTTGCTGCCGCAAAAACCTCCTCCATTCTTCAATTTAAAAAACCACAATTCCTATCTGCACCAGAAATGAAAAATATTATTGAAAAGTGTGAATCTGCTGGCAATAATAAAATTACATTATGCGAGAGAGGTAATTCATTTGGATACAATAATCTAATTGTTGATACTCTGAATTTCCAAATTCTTAAAAACCTGAACAAACCTACTATTTTTGATGTAACTCACTCGCTCCAACTTCCTGGAGGTTTAGGAAATGCTGCTGGTGGAAGAAGGGAATACCTTCTTAGTTTAGCAAAAGCAGGTATGTCACAAGGCATAGCAGGTCTTTTTTTAGAAGCACACCCTGATCCAGATAATGCTAAATGTGATGGTCCGTGTGCCCTTCGGTTGGATATGCTGGAACCTTTTTTAAAGCAAATAAAAGAGCTTGATGTATTTATAAAAGATCAAGACATTTTAGATATTTTTTAATAAACATGACTTGGATCAAATCAATAAAGGCTATTCAAGTTTTAGATTCTAGAGGACTACCCACTATTTCCTGTAAGGTAAGTCTTGGATGTGGAGTTCAAGCAAGTGCAATGGTTCCTAGTGGAGCATCAACAGGAACAAAAGAAGCCTTAGAATTAAGAGATGGTGATGAACTCTATATGGGCAAAGGTGTCGATAAGGCTGTTGCTAATATTAATGATATTATTGCCCCACTTCTTATAAATCTTGATCCTAGAGATCAAAAATTAATTGATCAAAAATTAGTCAATTTAGATGGAACTAGTGATAAATCTAGTCTAGGTGCTAATGCTATTCTTGCCGTTTCTCTTGCTGTTTCTCATGCCGCAGCCAAAAATAAAAAAATACCTCTTCATATCCATTTTGCAGATATATATAAAGATATTACAGGGCATCAAGTTTCTCCGAATCTCCCTATGCCAATGCTTAATATTTTAAATGGTGGTGAGCATGCTGATAATAATATAGATATTCAAGAATTTATGATCATTCCAAAGAGAGCATCAAATATGAAGGAGGCCATGAGATGGTCCTCAGAAATCTATTGGAACTTGAAATCAATTTTAAAATCAGAAAAACTATCAACCGCTGTTGGAGATGAGGGAGGGTTTGCCCCGAACCTACAAAGTAATGAAGATGCAATAAAATTAATTTTAAGGGCAATAGAAGACTCAAAACTAATACCAGGAAAAGATGTCTTTATTGCGCTGGATTGTGCAGCTAGTGAATTTTTTAAAGATGGTCAATATCTATTATCAGGAGAGGGAAGGTCATTAAATTCTGAATCCTTTGCAGATTATTTAGAACATCTAGTCGACAACTACCCAATTATATCCATTGAAGACGGAATGGATGAAAATGATCACAATGGTTGGAAAATACTAACTGAAAAAATTGGACATAAATGTCAATTAGTCGGGGATGACTTATTTGTAACCAATAAAGTAATTTTTAAAAATGGTATTGATGAAGGCTTAGCAAACTCTATTTTAATTAAATTTAATCAAATAGGATCAATTACCGAAACAGTAGAAACAATTCACTTGGCGAATACAAATAATTATAAATCAATTATTTCACATAGATCAGGAGAGACTGAAGACACAACTATTGCAGATCTTGCAGTAGGTCTTGGTGCAGGGCAAATCAAAACTGGCGCTCCCTGTAGATCTGATAGGGTTGCAAAATATAACCGGCTTCTATGGATTGAAGAGGAGAATATAGAACTTAATATTTCTAAATGAATCGACTTTTCTATTTATTAGCCGCTTTTTTAATATTGCTCATAATAATCTTATTAAATAGTATTTTTTTTGGTATAAATAACTATCAGCAAAAATCTCTTCTTGTAGAAGCGAACAACTTACAAATTATAAAGAATAATGATTTAAAAAATCAGAATGATATTTTAGAATTTGAAATTGAAAATGCTCAAAAATCTAATGAACATGTTGAAAATTTTGCAAGGGAAAAACTTAACCTTTCATACCCAGATGAGGAGTTCATTTCATTTGAGAATGAGGTAAAAGCACAAGATGAGTAATAAGCTACTAGCAATAATTCCAGCAGCCGGCATTGGACAAAGGTTTGGAAAAAATAAACCTAAACAATATGAATACTTAAATGGAAACACTGTTATTGAATCGTCTGTCCAGCCATTCTTGGACTGTCACTTGGTTGCTAAAATTATCATTCCAATATCGGATTCGGACCCATATATAACTCAACAAGCTTTTTTTAATCACCCAAAGGTGGTTTTAGTTAAAGGTGGAAAGACCCGTGCTGAATCAGTTAAAAATGCTTTAAACCATGATGAGGTTAAAAATTTTGAATATGTGATTACTCACGATGCAGCAAGACCAAATATTAATGAAGGCGACATTACTAATATTTATAATGAGATTATGCGATCAAATTCAGATTGTTCCATATTTTATATTCCAGTAGTTGATTCGATAAAAAATGTTCATGAAAACTTAACTGAGGATAAAACAGATTATTATCTTGTTCAAACCCCTCAAATTTCAAAAATAGATAAATTGAAACCGTCATTAAATTCATTAATTTCTTTGGATACAGCCATTCCAGATGAGTCATTCGTCATGGAATCAAAAAATTTAATTATTTCTAGAATTCAAGGCAGGTCTTCGAATATCAAAATCACACATATAGAAGATCTAGAACTTTTAAATAAGTTTGTTACAAGAACTGGAACGGGTTTCGATCTCCATACATATAAATCAGGAAAGGGGATATTAATAGGTGGGTATTTTCTTAAATGTGAATATGAGATAGAAGCTCACTCTGATGGTGATGTTCTTCTTCATTCAATAGCAGACTCTATATTAGGAGCTTCAGCCTTAGGAGATATTGGAATATTTTTCTCTGATAAAGATGAATCCAACAAAGGATTAGATAGCAAAAATATTATTAAATTTTGCTTAGAAAAAATTAAAGACTTAAATCTAGAAATCTACAATATTGACGCAACTATAATTTGTGAATCACCAAAAATATCACCACATAGAGACTCAATAATAGAGAGCCTTTCATGTATTTTAAAAATACCAAAATCTAAAATCGGACTAAAGGCTACAACAGCTGAAAAGATTGGTATCATAGGTCAAAATAAAGCTATCGCAGTTCAATCCTCTGTAAATCTTAAATAAAAATTATGAAAATACTCCTTACAAACGATGATGGTTATCTTGCCCCAAACATTCAAAACCTATACAAAAGACTATCGGAAGATCATGAAGTTTGGATGATTGCCCCGAAAGGAAACTGCAGTGGCATGAGTGCTGCAATATCTTTTTTGAAAGAAATAGAAATAGTTAAAGTTGATGAAAGAATTTATTCAGTTGATGGAACGCCGGCAGATTGTACTTATTTTGGGCTGCTTGGTATGGTTGATTTTGAATTTGATATGGTGGTTTCAGGTATTAATCATGGGGCTAATATAGGAAATGATGTCATATATTCTGGAACAGTAGGAGCTGCCGTTGGAGGAAGGAAATTAAAGTATCCTCCTATTGCATTTTCTGTTGCATCATATGAAACCAAAAATATTAATTTTATTGTTAATAAAACAGCTGAAATTATTAATACTGTTACAAATTTACCTAAAGAATATTCTGGAAAAGTTATTAATGTGAATTTTCCTGATTTATCTAAAGAGGAGTGCAAGGGAATTAAAATAACTGCATTGGCGCAAAGAGGCGTTCCATCAAAGCCTCTGGAAGTCTTCTCTGAAAAAAATATAAAAAGATACCGATATAATTTATCTGGTGAGCCTATACAAGAGGAGCATTTAACTGATGCCGAGGCCGTAAAAGATGGCTTTATATCAATATCAGTTTTGGATTATGGTCTTGATAGAGTTGAATTAAGGGAAAGCCTCAAAGAGCATATAAATGAATAGCTCTGGATTTACTTTTAGAAGGGTCAGAGAAGAGATGATCGAAATGCTCCTTGAAATGGGTATAAAAGATTTTAGAGTTCTTGATGCCATGTCTCAGGTTCCAAGACATATATTTTTAGATGAAGCCTTAAGATCTAGAGCCTATGAAAATCGATCTTTAACAATTGGCTATAAGCAAACAATTTCTCAGCCTTATATTGTTGCAAGAATGACAGAGTTATTAATCTCTCATACCAAATCACGTGGCAAGGTTCTTAACCAAGTATTAGAGTTAGGCTCCGGATGCGGTTATCAAAGTGCAGTCCTTTCTTATTTTTGTGAACAGGTTCATGCAGTCGAGAGAATCAAACCTTTAGTAACTAAATCTAGAGAAAATTTAAGGGAGCTAAAAATAAATAATATTTTATTTAAGCATGGCGATGGCTTTGTTGACTGGGATCAAGATATTAAATATGACGGTGTTATATGTGCTGCTGCACCAAGACAGTATCCACAAGATCTTATTGAAAGTTTAAACGTAGACTCAAAAATAGTTATACCAGTTGGAAATTCAAAATTACAACAACTAAATGTAATTACAAAACTGTCTGATAAAATTGAAGAGGATATTTATGATGAGGTGGCATTTGTACCAATGCTCCCAGGAATTTCAATGGATGGAAATGATTCGTGAGTGAGAGGTTAAGATTTATTATTTCTGGATTCTTTGTCGGTCTTGCTGAGCTTTTACCTGGAATATCTGGCTCTACTGTAGCAGTTGCTTTCAATGTTTATGATAAGTTTATTTTATTTCTAGCTAATTTAAAGTTATCGAATCTTTCATTCAATATAAAGAAATTAAATGAAGTTTTCTTTCTTGACTTGATAATACCTTTCTTTCTATCAATGGTGCTTAGCGTAATTCTCGCATCTAATCTTATATTGTATTTACTGTCCTCATACACTGAATACTTTTTATATTTTATAGGCGTACTTATGTGCCTAGTATCAGTCCTAATAGCATTTAGAATCAAAGAGGAGTTTGGTAAACATATTAGGTTAAATATTCAATTTTTATTTGGCATATTGTTTGGTTTACTGTTGAGCCAGTTCAGTTCAACACCTTTAGATCCATCACCTTTATTTATTTTTTTTATGGGATTTATTGCTTTTTCATTCTTCTTGTTACCAGGAATATCTGGCAGTGCAATATTATTGTCTTTCGGAGTTTATGAAATTATTATTGGGTCTATTGGCTCAATTAATTGGGTTATTCTATTACCTTTTTCTTTAGGTTGTTTAATATCAGTTTTAACAATGCCAAAGATTTTAAACCAGCTAATTAAAAGTTTTAAGCTTGAGATCATGACTTTTTTCACTGCTTTAATATTAATAAGTGGTATAACTATTCTTCCAATAGTAACTTTATAAGTCTATCAAACTCCTTTTATTTATTACTGTCTCAAATTTTTTAGCATCTGGGAGTGGCTCTTTTGCTTCTGTAATATTTTCATAAACTTCTGAGAGTCGAGCATTAATTTCAATAAATTCAATCTGATCTTCAGGCAATTCATCTTCAGACAAAATGGCATCTATAGGGCATTCAGGCTCACATAAAGCACAATCAATGCATTCATCTGGATGAATGACAAGAAAGTCCGGACCTTCATAAAAACAATCTACAGGGCACACTTCAACACAATCTGTGTACTTACATTTTATACATGCTTCAGTAACCACAAAGGTCATATAATTTCACCTAAATTAAAGTATTATTTAATGGTGACTTTAAGATAAAACAAGAAAAAAATATACTTTAAAGTTGTAAATTTCTTAAATAGTAATATACTGTATAAATATACAGTAAAGGAGATTAAGATGGCTAAATCAAAAGATACGAGTAATAAAACACTAAAAGATACACTTGCGGATATCGATAGTCATTTCGGTAAGGGTACCGTTATGAGAATGGGAGATAGGGAGATATTAGATATCCCATCTATTTCTACAGGTTCTGTGGGTCTGGATATTGCTCTTGGAATAGGTGGTATTCCTAAAGGCAGGGTAACTGAAATATATGGTCCCGAGTCATCAGGCAAGACAACCCTAACACTTCAAATAATTGCTGAATGTCAAAAAAATGGTGGAACATGTGCATTTATAGATGCTGAACATGCACTTGATCCTCAGTATGCCGAAAAGTTAGGTGTGAATGTTGATGAGTTACTACTTTCCCAACCAGATACAGGCGAACAAGCTCTTGAAGTAGCTGACATGCTGGTTAAATCAAATAGCGTTGATTTAGTCATTATTGATTCTGTTGCTGCATTAGTTCCAAGGGCAGAAATTGAAGGTGAAATGGGTGATCATCATGTTGGCTTACAAGCAAGATTAATGTCCCAAGCTCTAAGAAAAATAACAGGAAATATCCAAAGATCTGGAGCAACCGTTGTTTTTATTAATCAGATCAGAATGAAAATTGGAGTTATGTTTGGTAGCCCTGAAACTACAACTGGTGGTAATGCTCTTAAATTTTATTCTTCAGTTAGATTGGATATAAGAAGAATTGGTGCTGTTAAAGAAGGGGATGAAATAATGGGTAATGAGACAAGAGTAAAAGTTGTTAAAAACAAAGTCTCACCTCCATTTAAACAAGCTGAGTTCCAGATAATGTATGGCCAAGGCATTAACTCTGAAGGAGAGATTCTTGACTATGGAAATAAACTTGGATTAATTGAAAAATCAGGAGCATTCTATAAATTAAATGGTGAAACCATTGGGCAAGGAAAAGCTAAAGCAGGACTATTCCTGAAAGAGAATGCAAAAATTCGTGAAAATCTTCTTGATGAAATACGTAAAGAATATATAGCAAGTAAAGCAAAATCTACAAAATAGTTTTTTGTTGATACAATTATCCCTATTGAATATATTTTAATAGGGATTTTTTTATGGCCGAAAAAGCATATATAGTATCTGCAGTTCGAACTCCAGGTGGGAAAAAGAATGGTTCTTTAAGTGATTGGCATCCAGCCGATATGGGGGCCGCGGTTCTTGACGAGCTTGTAAAACAAACAGGAGTTGATCCAAAAGATATAGATGATGTTATTTTCGGTTGTGTTGATCAGGTTGGAGCTCAGGCTGGTAATTTAGCTAGAAATGCGGTTTTAGCATCCAGCTTACCTGAGTCAGTCCCTGGAACTACTATTGATAGACAATGTGGCTCATCACAGCAGGCTCTTCATTTCGCAGCTCAAGCTGTTATGTCTGGAACACAAGATATCGTTATTGCTGGTGGTGTAGAGGTCATGTCTATTGTGCCGATCGGTGCAAGTATCACAGATGGAATGAAGGCTGAGCATGGCTTTCCATTTAATGCCAAAGGTATTGAAAAAAGATACCCAGGTATATTCTTTTCACAATTTACTGGCGCAGAGCTTGTTGCAGATAAATGGAATCTTTCAAGGAGCGATCTAGATAGTTTTGCACTTGACAGTCATATAAAAGCAGCTAACGCTTCAAAAGCAGATCTATTTAAAAGTGAAATTCTCCCACTTGAAGGCAATAAAGGTTCTATGGTAATTTCAGATGAGGGTATTAGATATGACGCTTCTATTGAAGGCTTGTCTGGTCTTAACCCAGTAATCGAGGGAGGGGTCATAACGGCTGGCAATGCAAGTCAAATAACTGATGGTGCATCGGCAATAATGATATGTAATGACGAGGGCCTTAAGAAGATTAAAACCAACCCAAGAGCTCTTATTAAAACTATAACAGTTGTTGGTGATGATCCTGTATTTATGCTTACCGGCCCAATACCTGCTTCTAAATTAGCTTTAAAGCAATCAAATCTCAATATTGATGAAATAGATCTTTATGAAGTTAATGAAGCATTTGCCCCAGTTCCAATGGCATGGGCAATTGAACTAAATGCAGATAAAAATAAGCTCAATGTAAATGGTGGTGCAATAGCACTTGGACATCCTTTGGGTGCTACAGGAACTAAGCTAATGACAACTATGCTCCATGAGCTAGAAAGAAGAAAAGGTAGATATGCATTGCAAGCAATATGTGAAGGCGGTGGGACTGCTAACGCTACCATCATAGAAAGAATTTAATTTATATATATATAAACGATTTCTATTTCTTTTCTTTATTATGAGTAATTTGTTATATTTATTTTATAATTAATTTTTGCACCTAATTTTATGATAAGCACTTTTCAGATTTTTTTAATATTATTATTCCTTTTAATAATTTTTGTACTGTATTTAGGTATCAAGATTGTTCCCCAGTCAAAAGTATATGTCATAGAGAGATTTGGAAAGTATACGAATACGCTAGAATCTGGACTGCATATAATCATTCCTTTTATAGATAGTGTTGCTCATAAAGTAGATATTCTTGAAAGGCAACTTCCTAAATTTCAGATATCAGTAATTACTAAAGATAATGTTGAGGTAGGTCTAGTTTCTACTGTATTTTTTAGGGTTTTAGATGCTTCTAAATCAGTTTATAGAATTAAAAATATTGATTTAGCCATTGAAAATACAGCCATTTCTGTAATTAGATCTGCTGCTGGTCAACTAGAGCTTGATGATTTGCAGTCCTCTAGAGAATCAATGAATTCTGAAATTAAGGATAGACTTATTCAGGCAGCTGCAATATGGGGAGTTGAAGTTACAAGAACTGAAATACTTGACGTGTTAGTTGATGAGCAAACCAAAGATTCTCAAAGGCAGCAGTTAAATGCAGAAAGAGAGAGAAGGGCAACTATTGCTACTGCAGAAGGTAACAAAAGAAGTATAGAGTTAAATGCTGATGCGCAGCTATATGAGGCTAGAAAAGTTGCCGAAGCAGTCAAAGTTTCTGCAGATGCCGAAGCATATGCAGTTAAAATTAAAGCTGATGCAGATGCTGAGCAAACTCGTGTTGTTGGCCAAGCTATAAAAGACGATGGCCAACCAGCTATTAATTACGAGATTATGAAAAGACAGGTAGATGGTTTAACTGCTATTGCCTCTTCAGGACAGTCAAAAACATTAGTTGTTCCATCAGACATTACAAAGGCTCTTGGAAGCCTAGAGGTATTGCTGGGAACCATTACAGATAAACCAACAAGCAATGATTAATTTATTAGAAAACCCAGATATATGGCTAATTGCAGGTGTTGTTTTGATAACAGTTGAGGTCTTTTTTGGATCTTTGGTTTTATTTTTACCTATTGGGCTTGCTTCTATGATTGTGGGGTTAATATATAAATTTCAAAATAACTTTGAGGTAAGTATTATTGATAACTGGGCATATGCCTTGGTTTTATGGGGAATAATTTCTGTTATATTCTCATACCTTATTCAAAAATTTTTTAAGAATAAGGGCAATAAAAAAGATATAAATTCTTATTAAGTTATTTAAAAAAATCTAGTATTGTTTTTATATTTGAAATATCGTTTGTGGATGAATCCCCGTTCCTAGATTTTAATTCAATTTCATTTGTTTCAATGAACTTTTTACCAATAATTATATTTAATGGAATTCCAATTAACTCAGAATCTTTCATCTTGGTTCCATAGCCATCTTTTCTATCATCCAATAATACCTCGTACCCCATATCCTTTAATTCGCCATAAAGCTTAATAGATGCATCTGCTATTTTTTGATCCTTGCCATACCCTATAGCAATGATATTAATATCAAAAGGTGCAATGCTGTGAGGCCATACAATTCCCTTATCATCGTTATTTTGTTCAATAGCTGCAGCAACTAATCTCGAAACCCCAATACCATAGCAGCCCATAAAGAGGGTTGAGGCCTTACCTTCTTTATTTAAAACATTGGCTTTCATATCTTCAGCATAAACCTTACCTAATTGAAAGATATGGCCAACTTCTATGCCTTTTTTTATTTGGATTACTCCCTTTCCATCAGGCGAAGGCTTACCTTCAAGAGAGGCAATATCTTCACCTTCCTTAAGAAGTAGTTCTGTGTTTATGGCATATTCAGAAGCATCACTTATAGCAATAGTATCTTCACCAGTCTCTGCAAGAACATGAAATTCCTCTGAGGCATCTCCACCTATTGCTCCAGAGTCAGCTGCAACAATTTTATAATCAAGCCCTATTCTTTCAATAATTTTTTTATAGGTATCTCTCATGGTGAGATATGTCTCTTGAAGACAGGCCTCATCTTCATTAAAACTATACGAATCTTTCATTAAAAATTCTCTTCCTCTCATTACTCCATATCTTGGTCTAACTTCATCTCTAAATTTAGTTTGTATTTGATAAATATTTAATGGAAGTTCTTTATAGCTCTTAACATTATTTCTAATTAAGTCTGTAATAACTTCTTCATGAGTAGGACCTAGGCAGAAATCTCTATTATGCCTATCTTGAATTCTAAGAAGTTCAGGACCCATTTTTTCCCATCTATTAGTTTCTTCCCAAAGCTCCTTTGGTTGGACCATAGGCATAAGAACTTCTTGAGCACCAGATGAGTCCATCTCCTCCCTTACAATAGTTTCAATTTTTCTTAGGACTTTTAACCCCAATGGAAGCCAGGTGTAGATCCCAGAAGCCACTCTTCTGATCATCCCTGCTCTAAGCATTAGCTTATGGCTTATAACTTCAGCCTCCTGAGGTGCATCTTTTAAAGTGGGTAGTAATAGTTTTGAGAACAACATTTTATTAATTTGTTATATATAAATCCTTATGGTTTATAATTTTATCTTTTTTTCGAGTACTTATGCCGATTTATGACTATAAATGTTCAGATTGTGAATATGAGACTGAAATAATACAGAAGTTTAGTGATGAACCTAGGACGCTATGCCCCAAATGTAATAAAAACAGTCTTTTAAAAATGGTCTCAGCTCCTTCATTTAGATTAAAGGGTGGAGGGTGGTATGAAACTGACTTTAAAACTGGAAATAAAAAAAACTTATCATCAAATGATAATAAATCTTCAAAAAATTCAATATCTGACTCCAAGAAAGAGCCTAAACAAGATAAGATTACTAAATAAATAAGGAAATATTATGAGATCTCACTACTGTGGAGAAATTACATCTAAACATCTTGATAAAGATATAATAATTTGTGGCTGGATTCACAAAAGACGAGATCATGGCGGGGTTATATTCTTAGATGTAAGAGACATTAAAGGAATTTGTCAGGCTGTAATTAATCCTGATAATTTAAAGTCTTTTGAAATTGCTGAAACATTAAGAAATGAGTATGTTGTTAAGATATCTGGAAAAGTTAAATCTAGGTTAGAAGGCACAATTAATAAAAATATGACAACTGGCGAAATAGAGCTTGTTGCTGAGGAGATAGTTATTCTTAGCAAAGCAGCGACTCCAGTTTTTCCATTAGATGACTATCAGGATGTTAATGAAGATGTTCGTCTAAAAAATAGGGTTCTTGATTTAAGAAGGCCTGAAATGAATCAAAGAATTGTTACCAGATCAAAAATAAGCTCAACAATAAGAAACTACTTAGATGATAATGACTTTCATGAAATAGAAACCCCTATTCTTACAAAAGCAACACCTGAAGGGGCGAGAGACTTTATTTTGCCTAGCAGAGTTCAGTCTGGTAAATTTTTTGCCTTACCTCAATCACCTCAACTATTTAAACAGCTGCTGATGATGGGTGGGTTAGATAAGTATTATCAAATTGCTAGATGTTTTAGAGATGAAGATCTTAGAGCTGATCGTCAACCAGAATTTACTCAAATAGACATTGAAGCATCGTTTATCGATCAAGAATACATAATGGAAATTGGCGAAAATATGATCAAGGAGCTTGTTCATAAGTTTTGTGGTGATAGTTTAGATAGTTTTCCAGTATTAAATTGGCATGACTCTATGAGGGACTATGGTTGTGATAAACCTGATTTAAGAATTCCTTTAAAATTAGTTGAGATATCTGAATTAGTTAAAGATGAAGAGTTTAAAGTCTTTGCAGAGCCTGCAAAAGATAATAATTCAAGAGTTGTTGCTTTAAAAATTCCGGGAGGAAACTCTCTATCTAGAGGCCAAATAGATGAATATACTAAATTTGTCTCTAAGCTTGGTGCAAAAGGTCTCGCATACATAAAAGTTAATAATAAGGATGATATTGAAAATGGATTACAGTCCCCAATTCTTAAATTTCTTAATAAAGAGACAATAAATTCTTTAGTAGCTGAACTAGATTTAAATAATGATGATTTGCTTTTCTTCGGAGCAGGAAAAGCCTCTGTTGTTAATTTAAGTATGAGTAGCTTAATTAAAAAAATTGGTGATGATTTAAATCTATATTCATCTAAATGGGCTCCATGTTGGGTGATTAACTTCCCAATGTTTGAAAGAAACAACGAGGGAAATCTAACATCACTACATCATCCCTTTACTCTTCCAAAATGCACTTCCGAGGAGTTAGAGGGATCTGCTGATACTGCTTTAGCTCACGCTTACGACATTGTTTTGAATGGTTATGAGATTGGTGGCGGTTCACTAAGAGTTTTTGATGCAGATATGCAAAAAACAATATTTAATATACTAAATATTTCAGAAGAAGAGGCTGATAGTAAATTTGGCTTTTTATTAAAAGCTCTTTCATCAGGCTGTCCTCCTCATGGAGGAATAGCATTTGGTCTAGATAGAATAGTTATGCTTATTACAGATACTACCAATATAAGGGATGTTATTGCATTTCCTAAAACACAAAGTGCAACATGCTTACTAACAGATGCTCCAAGTAAAGTTGATGATTCTCAGCTTGAAGAATTAAAAATTATTAGCACGCATAAGGAAGATTAAATATGGCAGGACATTCCAAATGGGCAAATATTAAACATAGAAAAGCTAGACAAGATGCATCACGTGGAAAAGTATGGACTAAGGTCATAAGAGAAATAACTGTTGCAGCAAAAGGTGGTCCTGATCCTGATGACAATCCTAGATTGCGTTTGGCCTTAGACAAAGCAAATGCAGCAAATATGCCTAAAGATAATATAAAAAGAGCAATTGAAAAAGGTTCTGGTACTGGAGAGACTGGTGCTTTGGAAGAAATAATATTTGAAGGGTATGGTCCCGGCGGTGTTGCAATATTAGTTGAAACAATGACTGATAACAGAAATAGAACAGTTTCTGATGTTCGACATGCTTTTTCAAAGTTTGGAGGAAATTTAGGAACCGATGGCTCTGTATCTTATTTGTTTAATAAAATTGGTATTATCCATATTTCAAAAGTCACTTCTGAAGAAGAGTTAATGGATATTGTGTTAGAGTCAGGAGCAGATGATTTGGTCGATGAGGGCGAATACTTTGAAATTATTTCATCAAGTAGCAATTTAAGTAATGTGCTTGAATCATTAAAATCTAATAGCATAGAAAATATCAATGCTGAGCTTACCCTAAGAGCAGAGACCTCTGTAGCAATTGACCAAGAAATGTCTGAAAAAGTTCTTAAAATAATGGATTTTATGGATGAGCTTGATGATGTGCAAGAGGTCCATACCAACGCAGAATTTCCAGATAACTTTGAATTAAAAGAGTAAAAATTGTCAATAAATTCAAGAAATAAAGGCGCAACTTTTGAGAGACAAATAGCTAATGCCTTAATTAATGATTTAAATTTAACCAATCCAGTCAAGAGAATACTAGAACAGACAAGAACTAAAGAGCTTCCAGATCTTATGCTTGGAAATTGGTGTATTGAATGCAAGGCATACGGGTCAGGTGCCGAGCCAAGGCCTGATTGGTGGGAGCAAGTTTTAGCGTCATCTAAAGGCGCTGATTTAAAGCCGGCACTTGTTTATAAATTTAACAATAGACCGATTAAAGTTAGAATCTTGGCGTGTACAATAAATAAAGATATCAAAAATACTTTAGTAACAGTGGACTTACTATGGCCAGATTTCATTCAAGTATTACTAGAATTATTTCAAAAAGATATCGAGCTTCATGAAAAAAATTTTCAAGCCTAGGGATCTAAATTTAAAGGTATATGTTGAAGATACAGACTTCCAGGGTTTTGTATATCATGCAAATTACATTAAATTCTTTGAAAGAGCTCGTTCTGAATTCCTTCAAGATAACAAAATATCTCAAAAAGAATTACGAATAAATAATCTTGCGTTTGTTGTAAAAAGAATTGAAATAGATTTTCTTTTCCCAGGAAGATTAGGAGATGAATTGATTGTAGAATCTTTAATTGAAAAAAAATCTAATGCCCGTATGATTTTTAAACAAGATATAGTTAATCGTAATGATAATAAAAAACTATGTAGCGGCATGGTTGAGGTTTGCTTAATTGATATTGAATCAAAAAAACCTAGACGCTTACCTGATAATTTATTATTAATACTTGATGAGGATAAATTAAATGAATGATATTTCTGTATTAAATCTTTTCTTAGAAGCTGGAATGGTTGTTAAAACTGTTATGTTGCTTCTATTACTTGCATCAGTTCTAACTTGGATAGTTGTAGTTGAGAGATATAACTTTTATAAAAAAATTAAAGATATAAATACAAGTTTTCATAAAAGATTTTGGAGCGGAGAAGATCTGAACGTCTTGTATGATGAGATAGAATTAGAAAATATACCACTTTATGGCTCTTTAAGTGTATTCCAAAGCGCATTTAAAGAGTTTAAACAATTAAACCCCCAAGAGGTAATAACTGAATTAGATTTAGAGGGAATTAATAGATGCATGAGAGTTGCCATAGCTGCTGATGAGGAAGAAATGAATAAACATCTTCCTTTTCTTGCCAATGTAGGTTCTGTAAGTCCTTATGTAGGTCTTTTAGGTACAGTGTGGGGGATTATGACCTCATTCCAAGGCTTATCTGACGCAACTCAAGCCACCATTAATGCAGTGGCTCCAGGGATATCTGAGGCACTTGTAGCAACAGCAATGGGATTGTTTGCAGCTATACCTGCTGTAATCGCATTTAATAAATATACTTCAGAGCTTGAGACTATGAGTCAATCGACTTTGATTTTCTCTGAAGAGCTAGCAAGCATTTTTTATAAGCAATCTATAAAAAATAAATGATCTATAGGCTAGCAAAGAAAAAAACTCTCAAGGCAGAAATAAATGTAGTTCCATATATCGATGTGATGTTGGTTTTATTGATTATTTTCATGGTTCTTTCCCCCTTACTTATCCAAGGCATCGAAGTAAATCTACCTAAAACAGATACTACAAAAATGACTGTTCAAAATGAACCGCTTGTTATCTCAATAGATGAAATGGGCAAATTCTATTTGAATATTGGAGAAGAGGTTCTACCAATTAGCATTGACGAGCTTAAAAGAAAATCTGCAATTATTTATGATGCTAACCCTGAAATAGAAGTAGTATTTCAAAGCGACAAAGATGTAACCTTTGACAGTGTGGCAAAGGCTATGGCAGCCGTTCAAAGTGTAGGAATATCAAAGATTGGAATCGTCACCACAGGCTATGGAAATTAAATCAGACTATTTAATTGCATCGTTCTTTTCATTTTTAATCCACGCAATGATTATCTTATTTCTTATGGATTTTTTTTATTCTGATAAGCAATCAAGACCAGTTCTTAGCAAAGCAGTGGATGTAAGTTTGGTATTTAAAGAAGACATTGCTAAGTTAAAAACACCATCGAAACCAAAAAAAATATTGGTTAAAGAAAAGCCAGTTAACAATAAAACAATCTATGAAGAGATTGTGAATACCGGCTCTTCTAATGAAATGCTATTAAACTTAAATGAGTTAATAGATATTGATAAAGCCCAAATCTTATCAAGCGAAGAAAATGAAATTAATGAATTTAGTAAAAAGATTATTAATTTAATTGAGTCAGCTTGGCTTAAACCAAAAAATATTCAAGATGGGCTGATATGCGATTTAAGGCTATCAATAAATAGAAATGGAAGGATAACGAGTGTTGATCTGATAAGAAGCAGTGGCAATATTCGTTTTGATAATTCAGCACTGAAAGCAGTTTATAGAGTTGAGTCTTTTAATTTTTATAATAAAATCTCCAGTAACTTGTATACAAATAATTTTAAAAAAATGGTAATTACTTTTAACCCATCATGAAAAAGATATTTATATTATTTTTAATACCTCAATTCATTTTTGCAGAACTTGTTTTAGAAATCACAAAAGGTTCTGATGATCCATTTGTTATTGCTTTGTTAAGTTTCGATGGAAAAAAAGCTCTAACAGACGAAGTAGATGCCATTATTAATAATGATTTAAAAAGAACAGGAGAATTCAAAATTATAAAAGACGAAAAGCTTTTGTCCTCCCCTAGTAATGAAGAAGATATAAACTTTAACGAATTTAGGTTACTGGGTATTAATTATATTGTTATGGGAGTTTTGGAATCTGAAGATAAATTCAATTTATCTGCATCTTATGAAATTTATAATGTAGTCAGCAAGAAAAAAATAAGAACATCGAAGGTTTTCGGCATACCAAATAAAATTAAACAGTTATCTCATTATATAAGTGATGGAATATATGAAGAAATCACTGGAATAAAAGGGGTGGCGTCAACAAAAATTTTATATATTACTGAGATAGCAGAAGAGAAGAAATCTTTATATGAGCTGATAGTTGCTGATGCTGATGGAGCAAACGAGCAAGTGTTATTAAAAAGTTACGAGCCTATTATTTCACCTGCTTGGTCTCCGGACTCAAAACAAGTTGCCTATGTTTCATTTGAGACTGGGATTGCAAAAGTTTACATACAAGATATAGCAACGGGAAAAAGAAGGGTTGCTATAGAAAATACTAAACAAATAAGCTCTCCATCATGGTCTCCAAATGGAAATTTTCTTTCTATGACAATGTACCAAGATGGAAATGCAGAAATATATATTCTTAACTTAAAAAATAATAACCTTACAAGATTGACGAATCATTACGCTATAGATACTGAATCATCCTGGTCATCTGATGGTTCCCGTATTATGTTTACTTCAGGAAGGTCAGGCTCTCCTCAGCTATATGAAATTAAGCTAAGAAAATATAATTCTAATCCCGAGCGAATAACTTTTGAAGGAAACTACAATGCAAAAGGATCTTATCTAAAAAATGGTGATGGAATTATATTTGTTCATAGGGCTGACAATGACTTTAAGATAGCGCTAAAGTACTTTAATGAAAATTTTATAAGACCATTAACAGAATCTAAATTAGATGAGTCCCCTAGTATTTCTCCTAACGGGAATGTGATAATCTATGCAGTAACAGAAAATGGTGAAAGTTTGCTCTCAGGCCTTACACTTAGCGGTGCAAAGTTTAGACTTCCTGCAAAAAAAGGTGAAGTTAGAGAGCCCGCATGGTCTGGTTTTTTAAGATAACAAATAGGAGATTTTTTTATGCCATCAATCAATAACAATAAAGCTCAAAATTTTTTATTCTGCTTCTCATTTATGATGATTCTATCATCATGTTCAAGCATGAATGTAACTGAAGAAAGAGTCTATGAAGGTGGGATTAAAACAGTTGAGGCATCAGTAGCTGAGGTTAGTGAACTGGATTATGAGACAAAAGCAATTTTTGCTAATGCAACCGTATTCTTTGAATTTGACAGCTATAACTTAACATCCAAATCAATTCAAACTTTAAAAAGTGTTGTTTCAGTTATGAATCAAAATGAAAATATTAAAATAACCCTAGCAGGGCATGCAGATGAGAGAGGTACAAGAGAATACAATCTTGCTCTTGGTCAAAGGAGAGCAGAATCAGTTAAAGACTACTTCATTTTAAATGGGATTAATTCTTCAAAAGTTTCTGTTAAAAGTTATGGAGAGGAGAGACCCGTTGCTTCAGGTAATGACGAAATAAGCTATTCAAAAAATAGGAGAGTTGAAATCAACTAAAGATGAAAGAGTTTTCTTTTACATCTTTATTATTTCTCACAGTAATATTTTCTACTTCTTCAGCCAATGCTGATGATAATGAAACATTGCAGGCAGATATTTTATTTCTTAAAATTCAAGAGCTTGAAGTCGAAATCGCTGATTTAAGAAATAAAGTCGAGTCACAAAACCATCTTATCAAAAAGCTTATAGCTGAATCAGTAACAGATGAAGAGGCAAGCCAGCCTAATAAGTTATCAATATCTGGTGATTTAAGGTTTAAGGGCATGGAAGACATAAAGAGTAAAGAAGATGTTTTTCAGGGAGCCGTCAGCGCTCTTGAGGCCCAAGACCTAGATACAGCTTTTAACTTATTTACTTATTTCATAGAAAATTTTAATGACAATGAAAAAAACGCTATCTCATATTTTTGGCTAGGAGAAATCTCTATAATTAAAAATAATCTAGACGCTTCTAATGATTACTTTATGGAACTCATTTTATCCTACCCATCTCATTACAGAGTTCCTTTGGCACATAAGAAAATAGGGGACATTTACATGAAAAAAAATGAGCCAATTAGAGCTCAAGAGAAATATAATTTTGTTGTCAGAGAATACCCAAAAGACACTGCATCATCTTTGGCCTTGCAGTTATTGAAAAATATGGAATAATCACACCTTTTTATTATGTATAACCGTGGGTCGCTAGCTCAGCTGGTAGAGCAGTTGGCTTTTAACCAATTGGTCACAGGTTCGAATCCTGTGCGACCCACCACTCTTAGTGCATAATCAATCTATGAAAAATACAAACAACATAATTACTAGATCTCTATCTGTTTTTACTAGAGATTCTTTGCTTGCAAGTTTTCTATTTTTTCTAGTTTTATCTTCATGGTATATTCTTAGACCCGTTCGAAATGAGATGGCGGTTGCTAATGTTAATGAATTACCCTTACTTTTAGCATTCGGCGCATTGGCTATGTTGTTAGTTAATCCTATTTATGCGTGGGTTGCATCAAAATCTAACCTAAAAAAAATAATAACCTACTGCTACTCTTTTTTAATTTCCAATCTATTAATCTTTCTTTTTTCATGGAGAGTCCTTGATTTAGGAGACTCTGTTTGGCTTGGAAGAGTTTTTTATATTTGGTGCAACATATATTCTTTCTTTGTTGTTTCAATTTTTTGGGTTCTTATAATTAATATATATAGAGATGC
The DNA here is from genome assembly GCA_018607365.1 of SAR86 cluster bacterium. GTDB lineage: Bacteria > Pseudomonadota > Gammaproteobacteria > Magnimaribacterales > D2472 > SCGC-AAA076-P13. The sequence continues at coordinate 51,714 of JABBBT010000057.1, read as the reverse complement.
CAAATCGAGAAGCTTTTATGGTGTGATCATGGCAGGAGGATCGCTGGGTGCTCTTTTTGGTTCTGAAATATCTAAAAGGTTTGCTTCTTCATTTGATGAGTTTGGGTTAGAACTTTTCTGCTTATCAGCAACTATTTTACTTTTTTTAGCAATGATGACTGGAAGGTACTTGACCAGTAAAGCAGTCGTAAATCAACGTAATGAAAAAGTGGGTGGTAGCGGATTAGATGGCATAAAAAATGTCATTCAAGTATCTGAAATACGATCTATAGCTATATATGTTTGGATATGGACTGGGCTAATGACTGTCCATTGGATGACTGCTATAACCATAATAGATGGGTGGTCGCAAAATCCAGAGGAAAGGATTGTATTTTTTAGTTTGTTAGAACAAATAGTCACACCCCTCACATTAATAATGCAGCTATTTTTAACTAATTTATCTATTAAGTATTTTGGAATTAAAAAAATATTAATGGCTTATGGTTTTCTTTTTATAGTTGTTTTTATGCTTTATGGCTTCATGCCATCAATAACAATTGTTGCGGTTGCAACAGTAACTTTAAGGCTCTTTGAATATGGGCTCAACAAACCAACTCGCGAAACTGTTTATAGCACCTTAGCAAAAAATGATAGATATAAGTCATCAGTCTTTATTGACACTTTTGTTACAAGATTTGGTGATCTATCTGGAAGTAGTTTTATTGGACTGGGCAAGCTAGCAAGTATTAGCTTTAGCGCAATGCCATTGATTGCAATTCCTATGGCAGGAATACTTTCATTAGCAGGCTTAAAGATTGCTAACAACAAAAGACTTAAAGATTTCTAGAAGCGTTAATATTTTCTTTAATTAAAACTATTTTTGTCAGTATGCTTTCTGAAATTTGAAAATTATTTTTAGTAAGCTTCAATGCAAATTCTAGTTGATTCAAAGCCTCTTCATCTCTTCCAAGCAAAAGAAGATATTCAGCTCTACTTTGATGATAACCAATAATATTTTTACTTGCTCTTTGGATTTCTGACAGCAATAACCATAAATCTGGGTTGGAGTTTCTTCTTAAAATTTGATCTCGAATAATTTCTTCAGAATTAAAGTATTCACCCATTTCTAAAAGAAGTTTTGATTTTGTTACTGATAGTGGAAAATTTTTTGGTGATATTTCTAAAAATTTATTTGCTAGAAGTAGGGCATCATCATATCTTTTTGCATCTTTTAAAATTTCAACCTTTGTTGTATTTATAAATAAATTTTTTGGATACTTTCTTGCTAGAATATTAATTTGTTGAATGCTTTGTTCAAAGTTTCCAGAATTTTTATTAGCCAAAGAAAGCCCGTATAGGTTTGCATCAGAGGGGTTTTCATTATGAAGAGAAGTAAAAAATCTCAATGCATTGGCTGGTATTTTTTCATAATAGATTTTTAATCTAGATTTAATTAGAGAGTACTCTAGAGAATCTTTTTTTGTACCTATATCAGATAGGTTTTCAGCTGCGTTAAACGCATCATTAATCCTAGAAGTTGATAGAGGGTGAGTTAATAAGAATTCAGGTGGGATATCACCTGAAAGTCTTCTTAGGTCATTCATGTTCTCAAACATTTCACCCATAGAATTTGGGTTATAACCAGCCTTTATTAAATTTGTAAAACCTACCCTGTCAGCCTCTCTTTCGAATAACCTGCTATATCTTAAACTCTCACTCTGCATTATTGCTGGAGCGACGGCTATTGCTTCAGGGTTGCTACTTAAAATCGCAACCGCTATTGATGAAACCAATAATAACGCAGAGGCTAAATTAGAATCCTGAGATTTTAAGACATTTCTTGCAAAGTGCCTTTGGCTCAAATGAGCTAGTTCATGAGATAAAACCGAAGCGAATTGCCCCTCATTATCTGCATTCAAAAACAAGCCACCATTCACACCAATTATTCCTCCAGGAGCTGCAAATGCGTTCAAGCTACTATCATCTATTAAAATAATATTAAAATATCTATCTTGGACTTGGCTGTACTCAGAGAGTCTATATATTAATAGCTCTGTATACTCATAGATCAAAGGATCAGAAATAGTCTTTGCTTGGGCAAATATCTGCTTAAGAAATTCATTTCCAATTGCCTTTTCTTGATCAGATGAAACAGCTCCTGAGACTCTATCTCCAAGCTCAGGAAGAACTATATCTTTTTTTTCAAATGCTTGCCCCTGCGTAGATAAGCAAAGAAAAAAAAGAGCAGATAATTTAAATACTTTAATCATTTTAAAAAATTCATTTTTTTTGATTTGAACATAAAACTAACATAAATAATCTTTTTAGATTAATATAATCGAACAATATTAAGTAATTGCTTCTTATTTGACCATATTATGACTGACATAGTTCACTAACCCACTTAAAATATATATATATGCTTGATCAAATTAATTCTGTTTTAAAAAAAATATTTAGCAACGAAGAAACAATAGTTTTTTCATTTGCTATTCTTAGTGCTTTTTTGATGATGACTTTTTTTGGCTCTGTACTTACTCCATTTTTGATAAGTATAGTAGTTGCATATCTGCTTGTGGGTGTTCAAAAAAAAATAGAATCATGGAATGTAAGTAGTTCTGTAGCCCTTGTTATGACCTTTACAATATTTATTGTAACTGGTGCGGCAATGCTGATATGGTTATTACCAATTCTATATATTCAGCTACAAGCTTTTGTCTTAGATATACCAGGCCTGTTTAATAATTTCTTAGAATTTGTATCAACTTTGCCTGCCAAATTTCCTGATTTAGTCTCATCAGATCAGATTGCTGTCTTTTTTCAAGCTGTAAGCTCTGAGCTTACGTCAGTGACTCAAAATCTCGTGAAATCCTCGATTGCAGGCATACAAAGCACAATAACAATATTGCTATATATAATCTTATTTCCAATACTTGTTTTCTTCTTTCTGTTTGATAGAAAAAATATACTTGATGGGCTGTCAAAAATAATACCTGGCAAGAGAGAAATGTTCTCTAATATTTGGTTAGAAATGGATATACAGCTTAGTAATTACGTAAGAGGAAAAACTACTGAAATATTTATAGTTGGTCTTTGTGCTGCAATAATTTTTTCTTTAGTGGGCTTAAAATACTCTGCATTGCTTTCAGTTCTTGTTGGGATGTCTGTAGTAATTCCTTATGTAGGCGCTTTTTTGGTTACCGTTCCAGTTGTAATTATTGGCTTACTTCAATTTGGACTCGAAAGCGACTTTTATATCCTTATAAGCCTATACCTTTTATTACAAATTCTTGATGGTAACTTATTAGTACCAATAATTTTTTCAGATGCAGTGAAGCTTCATCCTGTTGCAATTATATTTGCAGTTTTCATTTTTGGAAATATGTTTGGCTTCTGGGGTGTATTTTTTGCAATTCCAATCGCTACTTTTATTAAAGCCGTCTGGAATGCCTGGCCTTCATCCTAGATCTTTAATAGTATTAAGAACCTCATCGACATGTCCTGTTACTTTTACAGAACGCCATTCTTTAATGATTTTACCATCTACACCAACTATAAAGGTGCTTCTATCAATCCCAATGTATTGTCTTCCATACATTGATTTAAGTTTCATGACATCAAATGCCTTGCAAACTTTTTCGTCTGGATCTGATAAAAGCTCGAATGGAAAATCTTGTTTTAATTTAAAGTTTTCATGAGATTTAATGCTTTCTCGAGAAACCCCTAAAATTTCAGTATTCAATTTTTTGAAGGCTTTAAAATTATCTCTAAAATTTTGACCTTCAGTTGTACACCCTGGAGTACTATCTTTTGGATAAAAATATATTACTAGAATTTTTCCCAAGAAATCCTTATTGGATAATTTTAAATTGCTAGTACATTCCGCGTTGAAGTTGGGGCATTTTTTGCCTTCAAGTTTTTTAGTCATCTTTTTCCTTATAAGTTTTTTAATAAAAATAGTGTATAGTCCTATTTTTTACCGAATTTTTTTTTCATGCAAGTATTACAAGGAAGTTTAGTAGCTTTAGTGACCCCAATGTTGCCTAATGGTGATGTTGACTACTCTTGTTTAGAGAATTTAATTGATTGGCATATAGGCCAAGGAACAGATGGAATAGTTTCAGTTGGAACTACTGGAGAGTCAGCTACATTAAATGTTAAAGAGCATTTAGATGTAATAGCTTTCACTATAAATCACACTAACAAAAGAATTCCAGTTATAGCTGGCTCAGGAGCAAACTCAACAAGAGAAGCTATTGATTTAACAAAAGAATCAAAACGCCTTGGAGCCGATTACGCTCTTATCGTTACCCCTTATTACAATAAACCAAATCAAAATGGTTTAATTGCTCATTTTTCTGCAATAGCAGATGCAGTTGATATAGGACAGGTTTTATATAATGTTCCATCAAGAACTGCTTGTGATTTATTGCCTTCATCTGTATCTGTTCTATCAAAGCATGAAAATATTATTGGTATTAAGGAAGCTGTTGATGATGAGTCGCGAATAAAAAAATTAGTCCAAATATCTAAAAATGCAGAAAATAATTTTTCAGTTTTCTCTGGAGATGACCCAACGTTTATGGATTCAATGCTATTAGGAACACATGGAGTAATATCTGTTTCTGCAAATGTCAGTCCAAAATCTCATTCTGAAATTTGCTCTGCGATTAAAAATGGTGATTATGAAAAGGCAAGAATCTTAAATGAGCACAACCTCAACTTATATCGTTTATTGTTTGTTGAATCAAACCCAATACCTGTGAAATGGATGTTATATAAAATGAATCTAATTAAGAGTGCAATTAGACTCCCTCTTATGGAATTAGATGGAACTTTCCATGAAGAAATACTGTCAGAGATGATAAAATTAAAACTATTATGAAAAAAAATTTAATATATGTGCTTTCACTTTTTTTAGTAACCTCATGCTCCTATTTAACGGGTCCAGAGGGTTATTTTCCAACCACTGAGCATGATTTCTTAGAAGAAATTGTTGAAACTGATATAGTTATTCCTTCTGAACTATCTTCTCCATCCAAGGAAAATCACTATCCAGTTATCCCTATTGATAATGAGTTAAAAAACCAAGAGGTTCCAAAGCCAAGACAGATTTTTTCATCATCAGGTAATAGCTCTGTTCAGCTTCGAAGATTGGGTGAGTTAATGTGGATATACATAGAAACACTTCCATCTACCTCATGGCCTATTTCAAAAAGTTACTGGGAAACGTCGGATTATGATGTAATCAGTACCAATCCAGAAATTGGAGAAATCAAAATAAACTTTGATGAATCCATGCTATTTGTAATGAAAATTGAACATGGTATTAAAGAAGCATCTACTGAAATATTTTTGAATTTGGTTAACAAGGGCGATCAAGAGATAGTGAGTAATATTGATCTAGTTCAGGCAGAGCTTGAAAAGCTTGTCAATTATTTTGCTGAGTCTGTCGATAATTTTTCTGGTACATCACTTGCAGCTCAAAATCTTAATGAAATGAAAAAGGCAAATTTCTATACTGAAGATGGACAAACAGTTATTGAATTAAATCTTAATTTTGATAGAGCTTGGTCATCTGTAACTAAGGCTATGCAAGTAGCTGAAATTGTTACAAATGATAAGAATAGAAATGAAGGAATATTTTATGTAAGTTATAGCAAGGAAGAAGAGGGAGGATTATTATCATTCTTTGGCCTTGGAAGAAGTTCTAACAACAATAACGCGTTCAATGAAGAAGCTCAGTTTGAAGTAACAATTGTAGAAAAAAATAATAAAACTTATGTTCGAGCAAGATCAATGAATGGTAAAATTGATGAAGCAGAACAATTACTTTCAAAAATAAACGAATCACTAAGCTAATGGAAAAAATACAAGAAATAACAAAAGGTAAGGCTAAGTCTTTATATACAACATCAAATCAAGAGCAACTAGTAATGCATTTTAGCGATGATACTTCTGCATTTGATGGAAAAAAGAAAGAAGCATTAATGGGAAAAGGCTCTGTTAATAATCAGTTTAATGCATTCATAATGGATCATTTGGAAAAAAATGGTGTAGAAACACATCACATTGAAGTTCTTAATAATAATGACTCTTTGGTTCATAAACTTTCTATGTTTCCAATAGAGTGTGTAATTAGAAATAGAGCTTCTGGCTCAATATGCAGAAGACTTGGTACAGAAGACGGATTAATTCTTGAAAGCCCTCTATTTGAATTTTTTCTTAAAGACGATGAGTTAGGAGATCCTTTAATCAATGATGAGCATATTCTATCTTTTGGTTGGGCTACAAGACATCAAATTGATGAAATGAAGCTTCTTACATATAAAGTTAATACTATTCTTTCAAAGCTATTTTTAGATTCTGGTTTAATTCTAGTAGATTTCAAAGTGGAATTTGGTGTCACAGGTGAAAAGATTCTTTTGGCTGATGAGTTTACTCCAGATGGATGCAGGCTATGGGACTCAGAAACTTTAAAAAAAATGGATAAAGACAGATTTAGACAAGGTCTTGGTGATGTTGTCGAATCCTATCATCAAGTAGCTGACAGATTGGGTATGAATATAAAACTTGACTAAAATAGTCAAGTATTTATAATTCATGCGTGAAACTTACTACAAAAAGCAGATACGCAGTAAATGCACTGACTGAGCTAAGAGCTCTTGAGTCATTTGGTCCTATTTCTTTGTCTGATTTATCAGAAAATCAGAATATTGAACTTTCTTATCTTGAACAAATTTTTAGAAAATTAAGAATCGCAGGAATTGTAAAGAGCACAAGAGGAAGGAATGGAGGGTATATGTATGCCAAAGACCCATCAGTAATAACTATTAAAGATATTATGAATGCAGTAGAGGAAGATCTTGATGCTACTAACTGCAATGGTTCTAGTAACTGTAACCACGGAAAGAAATGTAAAACACACAATCTATGGCATGAATTAAACGAAGTCGTAGATAATTATTTAAGTAAAATAACCATAAATAAGCTTGTGGAATCTAACGATAGCCCATATATAAGTTTAAGAGAGATAAGTTAAATGAGCACACAGTCGACCATATATTTAGATTACGCATCAACAACCCCAGTTGACCCTAGGGTTGCATCAAAAATGATGCAATATTTAACCCCAGATGGAGAGTTTGGAAATCCGGCCTCAAGATCGCATCGGTATGGATGGAAAGCTGACGATGCTGTTGAAGAAGCAAGATCTCATGTTGCAAATCTTGTAAATTGCGATCCAAGAGAAATAGTTTGGACATCGGGAGCAACAGAAGCAGACAACCTGGCCATAAAAGGTGTTGCAAGATTTTATAAATCAAAAGGTAATCATATTATTACATCTAAAATTGAGCATAAAGCAGTTCTTGATCCTTGCAGACAATTAGAAAGAGAGGGTTTTGAGGTAACTTATCTAGACCCAAATGAGGGAGGAATCATAACAGCTGAAGCTATTAAAAATGCTATGCAAGAAAATACAATACTAGTATCTGTAATGCACATTAACAATGAATTAGGTACCTTAAATAACCTAGAAGAAATTGGTAAGATCACTAGAGAAGCTGGTGCCTTTTTTCATGTAGATGCAGCTCAAAGCACTGGAAAAGTAGATATTGATCTATCAAAACTTCCAGTTGATTTAATGTCATTTTCAGCTCATAAAACCTATGGTCCAAAGGGCATAGGTGCTCTGTTTGTTAGAAGAAAACCAAGAGTTAGAATCGAAGCCTTGATTCATGGCGGTGGTCATGAGAGGGGAATGAGATCTGGAACTCTTCCTACTCATCAAATTGTTGGTATGGGTGAGGCATTCAAGATCGCAAAAGAAGAGATGGAGTCTGACCATTTAAAAATTAAAGCTTATCATGAGCAATTTCTTAAAGAAGCAATGAAAATAGAACATGCGTATATAAATGGAGATCTTAATAATAAGGTTCCTAATATTTTAAATATCAGCTTCAATTTTGTTGAGGGCGAATCTTTGATTATGGGACTTAAGGATATTGCAGTATCGTCTGGATCTGCATGCACATCTGCAAGTCTTGAGCCTTCATATGTACTTAGAGCGTTAGGTAGAAAAGATGAATTAGCGCATAGCTCAATAAGATTTTCTTTCGGAAGATTTACAAGCGATGAAGATATAGAAAACACACTCTCTATTTTAAATAAAGTTGTAGATAGATTGAGAGAACTCTCTCCATTGTGGGAGATGCATTTAGACGGTATAGATTTAGATACTGTTAAATGGAACACACACTAAAGTAGGAGCTTTTATGGCATATAGTAAAAAAGTAGTTGATAAGTTTGAGAATACTCTGGAGAACCCTCAAGCATTTAATGTAGGAAGATTTGATCCTAAAGAAGAAAATGTTGGAACTGGAATGGTTGGTGCGCCTGCTTGTGGTGATGTTATGAAACTTCAAATTAAGTGCGAACCAAAAGGAAATACTCATATTATCAAGGATGTTAAATTTAAAACATATGGTTGCGGTTCAGCCATTGCTTCCTCAAGTGAGTTAGTGGAAATGCTTATTGGTAAGACTCTAGAAGAAGCTAAGGAAATTAAAAACAAAGAAATAGTTGATGCCTTAGAACTTCCTCCAATTAAAATTCATTGCTCAGTTTTAGCTGAAGACTCAATTAAACAAGCAATAGAAGATTACGAATCTAAGCAATAGGTATCATTCAATGGAAAATATTAATCCATCTGATTTAAATTTTTCTGATAAAGCAATCAATCATTTTCTTTCAAGTCTTGAATCAAGAGGTAAAGGGGCGGGTATTCAAATAGGTGTCAAAAAAGCTGGATGCTCGGGCTATGAATACTTCTTTGATTTTGTAGACAGCATAGATGCAAAAAATATTGTTTTTGAAAAAAATGGATGCAAAATTTATGTAGATAAAACAAGTTTTGATTTTTTAAAAGGAAGTCTTGTTGATTACTCTGAGGATGGTTTAAATAAAGGAATAAAGTTTGTTAACCCCAATGCAAAGGCAGTTTGTGGATGCGGGGAAAGTTTTACAATTTAAAAAATGGCTAAGATCAAAATATGGCCCCATCATGAACTTTGTCCTGATGGAGCAGAGATAGTTACTGTCCCTGGTGAGACTATCTGTGAAGCGGCTCTAAGAGAAGGTATAAAAATTGAACATGCCTGTGAAATGTCATGTGCTTGTACGACTTGCCATTGCATAATCAGGAAGGGTTTTGATAGTCTAGAAGAGGCTAGTGATGTAGAGGAGGATATGCTTGATAAGGCGTGGGGTCTTGAGCAGACATCTAGGCTAAGTTGCCAGACAATACCTCCAGCTGATGAAAATATAGAAATTGAACTCCCAAAGTACAACATAAATATGGTTTCAGAGGATCATTAATGAGCGATCTAAATTGGCATGATGTAAATGATATAGCTATTGAGTTATATGATAAATTTCCTGATATCGATCCTCAGTGGATTGGATTTCCTGATTTACATTCAAAAATATGCGGCTTAGATGGTTTTATTGGAGATCCAGAGCGTTCTAATGAGAAAATTTTAGAGGCTATTCAAATGTTATGGATAGAAGAATCTCAATAAGTCCCATATAATGGCTTAAATTTTTTTATAGGAATAAAACATTATGGCAATAGAACAAACCTTATCAATTATCAAACCAGACGCTGTATCTAAAAATGTAGTGGGTAAAATTATTACTAGGTTTGAAGACAACGGACTGCATTTAGTTGCTGGTAAGCTAATTCATTTAACAGATGAAATGGCCTCAGGCTTCTACGCGGAGCATGAAGGCAGGCCTTTTTTCAACGATCTTAAAAAATTCATGACTTCAGGTCCTGTATTTGTTCAGGTCCTTGAAGGAGAGGGAGCAATACATAAAAATAGAGAGCTCATGGGAAGCACCAACCCCCAAGAAGCTGATGCAGGAACCATTAGAGCAGACTTTGCAGTTAGTATTGATGCAAATGCTGTTCATGGATCAGATTCTGAAGAAAGCGCAATAAGAGAGATTAATTATTTTTTCAAAGATGAAGAAATAATATCTAAGTAGATTTTGGAAAAAAAAGAAAATCTTTTAGGTTACTCTTTAGAGACTTTAGAGGATTTTTTTAAAAGGATTGAAGAGCCAAAATTTAGAGCCAAGCAGCTTCTAAAATGGATTCACCAAAAAGGAGTTATAGAATTTGAAATGATGACTGATTTTAACAGGCCTCTTAGGCAGAGGCTTGCTGAAATTGCAGTTATTAGGCCTCCTCAAGTTGATGAGGTCCATGTTTCTCCAGAAGGAACTAAAAAATACTTAATAAAGTTAGATTCAGGCTCGATGGTTGAAATGGTCAGAATCCCTGAAAAAAAGAGGATGACTCTATGTATCTCTTCTCAGGCTGGATGCGCACTCCAATGTACTTTTTGTGCAACAGGCGCTCAAGGTTTTGAAAAAAACCTCACAGCTGCAGAAATAATTGGCCAAGTTTGGCTAGCAAACTTCTATGATTCTAATGACTCTAATATTACAAATATTGTATTTATGGGAATGGGAGAACCGCTACTAAACTTTACTCCAGTTGTTGAGTCAGCAAAGATAATGAAAGATCAATTAGCCTATGGGCTTTCTCGAAAAAGAATTACCATCAGCACATCTGGCATAACTCCTCAAATCGATCAACTTACAAGTTCTATAGATGTTTCCTTAGCAATCTCTCTTCATGCACCAATTGATTCGCTTCGTGATGAAATCGTGCCTATTAATAAAAAATACCCAATAAAAATGCTAATAAATTCATGCAAGAATTATTTATCTTTTTATGAAGGAAAAAGAAGCATCACTATAGAATATATTCTTATTGATGGTGTGAATGACTCTCCAGAATTAGCTAGACAACTAACTAAGCTCCTTTCAAATATCTCATGTAAAATTAATTTAATTCCATTTAATCCATTTGATGGATCTAACTACAAGAGATCAAATAAAGACAATATCAACCAGTTTAAAAATATTCTTATGAAAAAAGGCTTTATCACTACATTGAGAGTTACAAGAGGTGATGCAATAGATGGAGCCTGCGGTCAGCTTGTTGGAAAATTAACTAAGTCAGTTAAAGGTAAAAAACTAATCAAGCATCAATCAATATCATGAGCGATAATTTAAAATCTGCAAATTCAGCCAAAACTGGAATAATTTTCAATGACGCAAGGTTGGATCAAAAATTAACAATCGATGAGGTTTCAGATAAAACCTTAATAAATACTAAGTTTATAAAAGCAATAGAGTCCGGGGACTATACTGATTTTCCAAGTGAAGGTTTTGCTAGAGCTTACTTTATTAAGTATCAAAATTTTTTAAACATACAATGCGAGTTCCCATCAATATATGTTCAAGAAAATAGAAAAGATCAAATTGTTAAAAAATCAGTGCCTGTTTTTAATAGATCTTTCAAAAAATTTATTATTGTATTTGGTTTAGCTTTTTTAATTTTAGTAGTCTCGATTTTGTTAAATTCTTTTCCAGTTAAAGACAGCACCCAAAAATTAGAAAAGAATATTAAAGAAGAAAAACTCTATGAATTAATAGAAATTGTTAATACAAATAATACTTTTGAAGATATGCAGGCTAGTACCAATTCAACTATTGAGCCTGTTTTGCCTGCAAATAACCTTCAATTATTATTTACAAAAGAATGTTGGGTGGAAATATACTCAAAAGATATTCTGTTAGTAAGTCAATTATTTAATGAAGGTGATGTATATAACAAAATTATTCAAAAGCCCTACAAAGTTGTTGTTGGTAACGTAGAGGCAGTAACAGGAACATATAACGGTATTAAGATTGATTTTATTACCAATGCTAATAGACTTAATGTAAATACTATTATTTTTAATGATGAGTAATTGGATAACCAGAAAAAATACTAAGGCTGTTGATGTTGGCGGAGTGCTTGTTGGAAATAATAATCCAATTAGTGTCCAGTCAATGACTAATACAAATACATGTGATGTTATCTCTACAATCAATCAAATTAACGACTTACAAGCTGCTGGAGCAGATATTGTAAGAGTATCTGTACCAGGTTTTGATGAAGCTGCTGCATTTAAAGAAATTAGAAAATCTGTTGATATACCTTTAGTTGCAGACATTCACTTTGACTATAAAATTGCTCTTGAGGTTGCAGATACTGCAGACTGCTTAAGAATCAACCCTGGAAATATCGGAAAAGAAGATAGAATTGCTGAAGTAATTAATGCTGCTAAATATAACAATGTGCCAATAAGAGTGGGTGTTAATGCAGGCTCTCTTGAGAAAGATCTTCAAAAAAAATATGGAGAACCAAATGCAGATGCATTAGTTGAGTCAGCACTAAGGCATGCAGATATCTTGGACAAGTTTAATTTTGATAACTATAAAATGAGTCTCAAAGCATCTAATATTGAAATGACTGTAGAGGCTTATAGAAAAATATCAAAGTTAATCGATCAACCCCTTCATTTAGGCATTACTGAAGCTGGAAGCTATAGAGCAGGAACTGTTAAATCGTCAATTGGTATTGGGATGCTTCTTTCTGAGGGTATTGGAGACACTATAAGAATATCACTCGCATCTGATCCGGTAGATGAAATAAAAATAGGCTGGGATATTTTAAGAAGTTTAAATATTCGAAGTAGGGGAGTAAAAATAATTGCATGCCCAAGTTGCTCTCGTCAAAATTTTAATGTAATCGAAGTAGTCAACGAATTAGAAGAGCGCCTTGAAGATATCACTGAAGATATCGAGGTGGCTGTGATAGGTTGTTATGTTAATGGCCCTGGAGAAAGTAAAGCAGCAGAAATTGGACTTACAGGAGCAAGCCCTCAAAACTTATTATATGTTGATGGAGCACCTGACAAAAAAATTAATAGTGCAGATATTGTTAAAGAGATTGAGGATAAGGTAAGGACAAAAATTTCTTTAAGAGACTCTGTAGAGATAATTGCAAGGAGCTGAAATGGATAAAATTCACTCATTAACTGGCATGTTAGATCATTACGATGATGGTGATATAGAAAATATTTCTGTAAAAATATTTGAGACAGAAAAAAGAATAAAAAAAGTCTTTACCAACTATAAATATAGTGAAATAAGAACACCGGCTTTAGAAGATACTAATCTATTTGTTCGTTCTGCTGGAGATGCTTCTGACATAGTTAATAAAGAAATATATTCTTTCAATGATAGAAATGAAAAGAATATTGCCTTGAGACCAGAAGGTACTGCAAGTGCTATAAGAGCAATAATAGAAAAAAAACTTGATCAAACTAATCATAAGTTATGGTACCTCGGCCCAATGTGGAGATATGAAAGGCCTCAAAAAGGTAGATATAGGCAGTTTTATCAAGCAGGAGTTGAAATACTTGGTTATGAAGAGGGGGCGCCAGAGTATGAAATAATATCAATGGTTTGCTCCATTATTGAAGAATTTAAACTTAAAAATTGTTCAATTAAAATTAATCATTTGGGTGACAAGGAAAGTAAAAAACTATTTTGTGATGCATTAGTAGAATATCTTGAGCCATTTAAAGATAGTCTTGATGAAAAAGACTTAACCAGACTTACCAAAAATCCTTTAAGGGTGCTTGATTCAAAAAATAAAGAAACACAATCAATTCTTAAAAAGGCTCCATCGATAAGAGAGTTTATTAAACCTTCTGCATTATCTCTTTTAGAAAATATTCAAAATGAATATAAAGATATATGCAATATAGAGATTGACTATACTCTTGTCAGGGGCTTGGATTACTACTCTGGATTTGTGTTTGAGGCAATATCATCAGAGCTTGGCGCTCAAGATTCTTTTTTAGGGGGAGGTAGGTACGACCATCTTTCATTAAAGCTGGGTGGTAAAAATCTTCCATCAATTGGGATGGCAATTGGGGTCGAGAGGTTTGCAAGCTTGATAAAGGACATCGCAACCTCTAACAAAGTTGTTTCATTTATAACCCTAACTAGCAATTTAGAGTCAAAACCATATAAAATAGCCCACCAACTTAGGTCTCTGAATAGTAATATTATTTTAGATTTACAGCTATCTGAAGGAAGTCTTAAATCTAAACTCAGAAAAGCAAATAAAAATAATTCTGAATATGCAATTATTATCGGAGAAGAGGAGTTGAGAGATAGAACTGCTGTTATTAAGTTTTTAAATGATGAACTTAAAGATCAGGAAACTGTCTCAATTAAAGAATTATTTAGTTTTTATACATCATTATAATTTCAGGAAGAATTATGAACGAAATATACGATAACGATAATAGGTTTTCAGCAATGCAGACCTTTTTTAACAAATATAGAACATTACTAATCAGCACTGTTATAGCTCTTATTGTTGCATTTGGTATAAGTTTTTCACTTAAAGCTGTTTCAAAAATTAATGATGAAAAAGCTGCAATAGTTTTTAATGAATGGGCAGATTTTTTATCACGGGATGATATAGCTAACGCAGAAAAGTCCTTTGATAACCTAATGTCCAGTTTCAGCAAGACAGGCTATGCCAAAATTGCCTTGCTTGATACAGCTACTAAAGAGGCCTCAGAGGGAAAAACAACAGAAGCTTTAGATAAGTTCACTTTACTTATTGAACTTACTGACGGTTATGGAGGAAATAAAATATATAACAAGCTTGCTAGAGTAAATTCTGCAAGATTACTAGCTTCAGAGAATGAGCTTGATAAAGCACTTTCGTTATTAGAGAAATACTCTTCGTCCACATCTAACGCATTTATTCATGAGCTAACTGGGGACATACTTGCAAAAAAGGATCAAAGCTTGCTTGCCAAAGATCAATACATAAGAGCTGAAGAGTTGTATAGTGACGAAACTTCAAAATCTATTGTTGCAATTAAAATAGCAAACCTAAAATGAACTACTTAAAAAATTACTTTTTTAAAAATCAAAAACAGTATATTTCAATATTGTCTGTAATTATTCTTTCATCATGCTCTTCCATAGAGTCAATGAAGTTTTGGGGAAATGATGATATTGATTTGGATGAGCCAAGACCACTAGTTTCATTCACCAGCAAGCTGAATACTTCAGTTGACTGGAGTATGAAGTTTAATGGTGAAAATACTCTTGGAAACTTTATACCAGCATTCAGTGGAGATAACATATTCGCCTCAGACAATACCGGAAACATTAAATCTATAGATATAAAATCTGGAAACATAAACTGGGAAATTGAAACTAATTTCCTTTCATCTGGAACTGCTGCTGGTTTTGGTATTTTAGTTGCTTCGGATGTTGATGGTAATGTTATCGCTTTTGATCAAAAAGATGGATCTAAAATATGGACGACTAATGTAAAGGGAGAGGTTTTGGCTCCTGCAGCAATCGATCCAAAATTTATTATAGTCAAAACTGGATCGGGTGATTTAATGGCGCTTGATAAAAATGATGGTGAAATTAAATGGTCATATAGGTCCAAACTTCCAACACTAACAATAAGAGGAAGTAGTAGTCCTGTTATTTTTGAAAATCAAATCTATGCAACTTTTGATAATGGTAGGCTGGGTGTTTTTCAAATTGACTCTGGTTTTCCTGTCTGGGATGGAGCAATCTCCTATGTTAGTGGGGCCTCTGAGCTTGAAAATATAATCGATGCTGATTCAAGCCCTGTAATAGACTCAGGACTTGTTTTTGCAACTAACTACCAGGGGAATCTTAATATTTTTGATATTGCTCAAAAAAGATCTGTCTGGACATCAGAAGTGTCATCCTTCTATTCTCCCGTTGTGTTGAGAGGGATAATGGGTGTTGTTGAATCTGATTCTCTTATAAAGTCATTTTCAATGAAAAGCTTTGAGGAGTCATGGAGCACAGATGAATACTCGAATAGGCTGCTCTCTAATCCTATTAGCTTTAATGGCTATTTAATAGTTGGAGATCTTGAAGGGTACCTTCATGTAATTGATCCTTTGAGTGGCAAGACTATAAGTAGAAAGAAAATCTCAAAAAAACCCATAATGAGCTTAATAAGCAGAAGTAATAATTTTTATGCAATAGACCAAGGATTCAGTTTATATTCGATAAGTATATAAATATGAAATTTATACATGTTTACTTCAATTGCAATTATAGGTCGACCAAATGTTGGCAAATCAACCTTATTTAATAAACTAACCAAGTCACGCAAAGCTATAGTTTCAAATTACTCTGGGTTAACCAAAGATAGAAACTATGGCTATATAACATTTGGTGATCAAAAAACATTAATTATCGATACTGGAGGAATAGCTCAGGATGAAACTATTCTTAAAGAAGACATAGCTGAGCAGGCCTGGATTGCAGCAGAGGAATCAAGCCTTATTATTTTTCTTCTCGACGGTTCTGAAAACTTAAATAAAGAAGATTTAGATATTCTTACAAGACTAAGAAAGCTTAATAAAAATTTTATTACCGTCCTTAATAAAATCGATAAAAATTCAGATTCTCTGCTTAAGGTTGACTTGCATAAGAAGGGAATTAATGATTTCTTTGAGATTAGTGCAGAGCATTCAAGAAACATAAGTGACCTTCGTACATACATTAAAGATTCCCTGCCAAAAGAAAAATATGAATCACCAGAAGGAAAAAAAATAGCTGTTCTGGGTAGGCCTAATGCAGGAAAATCTACATTTATAAATAAGTTTATAAAAGAAGATAGATTAATAGTTTCTGAGATAGCCGGAACAACAATAGATGCCATTAGCATTCCTTTCACCGTCGATGGCCAAGATTTTATTTTTATTGACACCGCAGGTATCAGAAAAGGCTATAGAAACAGTCATAAAATTGAATATTTTTCATATGTTAGAGCAATGCACTCAGTAGAGGAGTGCGACGTTGTTATTTTTATATGTGATGCGCAAGAGGGTATTGTTGATCAAGATCTTAAAATTATTAATATGATATGTGAGATGGGCAAGCCAGTCCTTATAGCATTTAATAAAATTGATTTACTTACAAAAAAACAAAAGGAAGAGATTTATGAAACAAAAAGGGCTCAATCAAATTTTGTTAATGATTTTATAAATTTAGAAATATCAGGCATCAAAGGACTTGGGTTTAAGAGACTATTTAGGGTGGCTAATGGTCTTATAGACAAAGCACAGCAAAAACATACGACCTCATCATTAAACCAAATGATGAATAAATTTATTGAGCAAAGCGCACCTCCATCTGTAAATGGAAGACTTTTAAAACTTAAGCATGTTCATTTTGCAGGCATAAATCCAACAACTCTTGTTATTCATTCAAATCAAGACAAAAAAATTCCATCAAACTATAAAAAATATCTTGAAAATTCTTTTAGATCGACTCTTGAGCTTAAAAGTATTCAATTGAGATTAATTTTTAGAAAATCAGAAAATCCATACGAATCAAAAGTAAATAAACTAACCGATAGACAAGTAAAAAAGAGACAGAGATTAATTAAGCATATTAAAAAAAATAAAAAGTAATATAATTTTTTTGATAATCTGTGAAAGAATTCTCCTGTATAATCTTGATTACACTTTAAAAATTAAATCACTATAGCTTTTCATTATGAATCAAAGACCTGTATACATTGACCTAAGAAAAATAAAGCTACCAATGTCAGCCTTCTCTTCTATTACCCATAGACTTTCCGGTATGTATATTTTTTTTATCTCCTTACCTCTTTTCGTATACCTTTTATTTATATCAACATTAAATAAAGGATCCTATGAATTAATGTATGAATCATTACAGTCTTTAACTTTCTTTACAGTTTTTGTTTTCTTTAGCTTTTCTGTTTTCTGGTATCACATTCTTACTGGGGTGAGGCATCTTTTTATGGATTTCTTCCACCTAGGCGAATCACTTAAAGGCTCTTATTACTCATCAATTTTTGTTCTTTGCCTATGGCTTGTATCGACTATTGGATTTTTTGGACATATTTATTTATGAAAGGCTCAATTATTTGGTTTGTACAAAGATATAGCTCTTTAGCCATACTCGCATATTTTTTACATATTGTTTTTTATTTGGTTGGAGCTTCAGGTTCATATTATGACTGGGTTTCTTTTATTGCATCAATTGAAATGAAAGCAATTACTTCATTAATTTCAATTCTTATAATATCTCATGCATTTATTGGGCTATGGACAGTTGGAACAGATTATCTAACAAAAAGAACACTTGGTTTCCTAAGTCCCGCTCTTTCTAAAAAAGCAGAATCAATTCAATTTCTTTATCAACTTGTATTTATCTTATGTGGATTGCTTTATTTGGGATCAATCTTATATATAATATGGAAGATATAAATCATTCATATAACTAATTATAAAATTTAATAATAAAGGTCTTAAATGAGTAACAGTATTTTAACTGACAATATAAAAACAATAGAATTTGATGCTCTTATTGTTGGTGGTGGAGGCTCTGGGATGAGAGCGTCACTAGAATTAGCTAAATCTGGACTTAAAACTGCTGTCGTTTCAAAGGTTTTCCCAACAAGATCTCATACTGTTTCTGCACAAGGCGGAATTACATGCGCCATTGCAAGTGCTGATCCAGATGATGATTGGAGGTGGCATATGTATGATACTGTTAAGGGTGCTGATTTTATAGGCGACCAAGATGCAATTGAATATTTATGCTCGGAAGGCCCTAAGGCTGTATTTGAGTTAGAGCATATGGGACTCCCATTTTCAAGATTTGAAAACGGAAGAATTTATCAAAGACCATTTGGTGGACAATCTAAAGATTTTGGTAAGGGTGGTCAAGCAGCAAGAACGTGTGCTGCAGCAGATAGAACTGGCCATGCTCTTCTTCATACCCTTTATCAAAATAATGTTAAGGAAGGAACAAACTTCCTAAATGAGTGGTTTGCTGTAGATATAGTTAAAAATAGCAAAGAAGAGGTAACAGGTGTTATAGCTTTTTCTATTGAATCTGGGGAGGTTGCTTATCTAAAAGCACAGGCGACTGTAATGGCTACTGGTGGGGCAGGAAGAATATATGCCTCTACCACAAATGCATTAATCAATACAGGCGATGGATTAGCAATGGCTCTCAGGGCTGGTTTTCCTGCACAAGATATGGAAATGTGGCAGTTTCATCCAACAGGAATTTATGGAGCAGGCTCACTAGTAACAGAAGGCTGTAGAGGTGAAGGTGGCTATCTTATAAACAAAGATGGCGAAAGATTTATGGAAAGGTATGCTCCTAATGTTAAAGACTTAGCTGGAAGAGATGTAGTTGCAAGATCTATGGTGCTTGAAATCTTAGAAGGAAGAGGTTGTGGTGAAAATGCAGATCATATATTCCTGAAATTAGACCACCTAGGCGCAGATGTTCTTAATTCAAAATTACCTGGAATATGTGAGCTTTCAAGAACCTTTGCCCATGTAGATCCAATATATGAACCAATTCCAGTTGTTCCAACCTGTCATTATATGATGGGCGGAACTCCAACGAATGTTAATGGCCAAGCTTTTAGAAGAATCAATGGTAATGATTCAATTATTTCCGGGTTATTTGCTGCTGGTGAGGCAGCATGTGTTTCTGTTCATGGCGCAAATAGACTTGGTGGTAATTCTTTGCTTGATTTGGTAGTTTTTGGAAGAGCTACTGGAATGCATATTCAAGAAGAACTGAAATCTGGTGGTGGAGTAGAATCCTCATCTAAAGGTGATATAGATGCTTCATTAGAACGCCTAAATAAATTAAATGAGTCCACCAGTGGATATGAGACTGCTTCAGTAAAAAGAGAGTTACAAGAATGCATGCAAAATTATTTTGGAGTCTTCAGAAGAGGTGACTTTATGGAAAAAGGCTTAAACGAACTAGCAGAAATAAGACATAAGGTTGATAACCTGCATCTAAAAGATAAAAGTTCTGCTTTTAATACAAGCAGAGTTGAAGCAATTGAACTTCAAAATTTATTTGAAGTTGCTGAGGCTACTGCTGTATCAGCTTTTGAAAGAAATGAAAGCAGGGGAGCTCATGCTAGAGATGATTTCCCAGACAGAGATGACGACAATTGGTTATGTCATTCTTTTTATGACCCAATTAATAAAAAAGTTTCAAAAAGAGAGGTTAATTTTGCTCCAACAAAAGTTGATGCATTTCCACCAATAGTGAGAACCTATTAATGTTAACTAATCAACTAGAAGTAAGCATGTACAGATACAACCCTGAGCAGGATGAATTTCCGTATATGAAAAAATATAAGATAGAAAAACCTGCAAGAGACATCATGGTTCTGGACTTACTTCATTTGTTAAAAGAAGAAGATGAGTCAATCTCTTACAGAAGATCTTGTAGAGAAGGTGTTTGCGGTTCTGATGGAATGAATATAAATGGTAAGAATGGCTTGGCATGTATAACGCCTATTTCATCTGTTATGAAAAAGAATAAAATTGAATTAAGGCCTCTTCCAGGTCTTCCTGTTATTCGAGATCTTGTTGTAGATATGACGGAATTTTATGCTCAATATGAAAAGATAAAGCCTTTTTTACAAAATAATACCACAGCTCCTGAACAAGAAAGATTACAGTCCCCTGAGGATAGAGATAAGTTAGATGGCTTATATGAATGCATTCTTTGCGCTTGTTGCTCTACAAGTTGCCCATCATTTTGGTGGAACCCTGATAAATTTGTAGGGCCAGCAGCTCTTCTTCAGGCATATAGGTTTATAGCTGATTCAAGAGATCTTGAAACCGTTGAAAGGCTGGATGCATTATCAGATCCATTCAGTGTTTACAGGTGTCATGGAATCATGAATTGTGTAAGTGTTTGTCCTAAGGGATTAAACCCAAATAAAGCAATTGGTGAGATAAAATCAATGCTTTTAAAGTCTAAGAAGAATATAATTACATCCGATGGAACTAATTAGAAAAATTTTTTAGACAATGAACCAATCAATGGAAGAGCTTTGGAAAAGCTCTCACATATCAGCAGGCCATGCTGATTATCTTGAATCTCTTTATGAGATATATCTAACCGACCCTGAAAACTTATCAAATGAGTGGCAGGACTTCTTTAATAGTCTCCCTTCTGATTCAAGTAATTTAAGAGAAGTTTCACATCAAACAATTATCAGTGAATTTCGAAACCTGCCAAGAAACTCATCTTTGCTTAATGAGGAGATTGATGAAAGGCAGGGAAAAGTTATTCGACTAATACAAGCATACAGAAATAGAGGACACCAGGAAGCAAAATTAGATCCTTTGGGTATGATGGATAGGAGGTCTATAGAGGATTTAGATATAGAATTCCATGGCTTGTCTACAGACGACCTTGATGTTGAGTTTTATACAGATACTTTCATAACTGGATCAAAAAAAGCTAAATTAAGAGATATAGTCTCAAGTCTAAGAAGTATATATTGCGGCACTATTGGCATCGAATATAACTACATTATGGACTCTGATGAAAGAAGATGGTTTCAAAAAAAATTCGAGTCAAAATTAGAGCAATATTCATTTACTAAGGAAGAGAAATTACATATTTATGAGAGATTAAATTCTGCAGAAGGTCTTGCAAAATATCTAGCTGCAAAATACCCAGGCATGAAACGTTTTGGTATAGATGGGTGTGAATCTTTGGTCCCTTTAATAGATGCTGCAATTCAAAATTGTGGAAAGCTAGGAGCTAATCAGATATGTTTCGGAATGGCTCACAGAGGAAGGCTAAATCTTTTAGTTAATGTTTTAGGTAAAATCCCTGCAGATTTATTTTCAGCATTTGATGAGGCTGGTGAATTAGAAGGAGCAAATACCGGAGATGTTAAATATCATTTAGGCTTTTCATCTAATTTAAATACTCCAGGTGGGGAAGTGCATGTTTCTTTAAATAATAATCCGTCTCATTTAGAAATTGTAGACCCAGTTGTGCTTGGCTCTGTAAGAGCTAGGCAGGATAGGCTTGCTGATATCGAGAGAAAGAAGGTAGTCCCTATACTTCTTCATGGAGATGCATCTTTTTCAGGTCAAGGTGTTGTTATGGAGTCACTACAAATGTCTCAAACCAGAGGGTTTTATGTAGGCGGCACAATACATATTATAGTTAATAACCAAATTGGTTTCACAACTAGTAATAAAAATGATGCAAGATCAACAGACTATTCTACTGATGTAGCCAAGATGATTCAGGCTCCAGTAATTCATGTTAATGGTGATGATCCGGAGATGGTAGTAAATGCAGTTAAGATCGCTACTAAATATAGAAATCAATTCAATAAAGATATTGTTATTGATTTATTTTGCTACAGAAGGAGAGGTCATAATGAAGCAGATGATCCTTCTGCAACTCAGCCGCTAATGTATAAAACAATAGCTAAACATCCTTCTGTTTTAAATCAATATCAAGATCAATTAATAGCAGAATCACATCTCACTAAACAAGAAGCATCATTAATCAAATCAACATACAGAGACTCACTTGAAGATGGTGAAATTGTTGCAAAAAATCTTTCTTTAAAACCCAATGACTCACTTTGGTTTGACTGGAATGAGTATTTAGATGTTTTGTGGTGGCCAAAAGTAGATACATCTTTTGATAAAAACCATTTCAAAAAGCTTGGATCTGAAATTTGTGATGTGCCTTCTTCTTTTATGATAGGAAAGCAAGCATCAAAAATATTTGATGACAGAAGAAAAATGAGCGGTGGAGGGTTAGAAATTAATTGGGGTTTTGCAGAAACAATGGCATACGCAACCCTTTTATCAGAGAAGTTCCCAATTAGAATAACAGGTCAAGATGTCAGAAGAGGTACTTTTTCTCACAGGCATGCATGTGTATTTGATGCAGACAATGGCAAAGGGCACATACCCTTATCTACAATTGCTAATAATCATAATACAAGATTTGATATTTATGATTCTCTATTATCAGAAGAGGCTGTGCTTGCCTTTGAATATGGTTACTCAGCAACTTGGCCAACAGGACTAACAATTTGGGAAGCTCAATTTGGTGATTTTGTTAATGGTGCTCAGGTTGTAATTGATCAATTTATAGTCTCAGCTCAACATAAATGGGAAAGGTTGTCAGGATTAGTCATGCTATTACCTCATGGCTACGAAGGTCAAGGTCCTGAGCATAGTAGTGCTCGAATCGAACGATTTCTCCAGTTATGTGCATCAGAAAATATCCAGGTATGCGTCCCTAGTTCCCCATCTCAAATCTATCATTTGTTAAGAAGACAGGCTATAAGAAAGATGAGAACGCCTCTAATTGTGATTTCGCCAAAAAGTTTATTAAGAAATCCAAGTGCTGTTTCTACTATTGATGAGTTAACCGATGGTTCATTTAAATGTGTAATCGATGACGACGTGAAAAATAAGACAGCAGTTACCAAGGTAGTTCTTTGTTCAGGAAAAGTTTTTTATGATCTCAAAGAAAAAAGAGATAACGAAAATAAAGGTAATATTGCACTAGTTAGGATTGAACAATTGTACCCATTTCCATATGATGACCTTCAAGAAATATTATCATATTATGAAAATCTAATAGATGTTGTTTGGTGTCAAGAAGAGCCTGCGAATCAAGGTGCATGGTTTAGTCACAGACATAGAATTCAAAGAGTATTAGACAGGTTTGATACTAAAAGAGAAATAACTTTAGTCAGTAGGCCTGCAGCAGCAGCACCAGCAGTAGGTATGATGAAGTTACATTTAAAACAGCAGAGCAATCTCGTCGAAGAGGCTTTAAAATAGGTAAAATTATGGCAATTGAAATTAAATCTCCAACTTTTCCTGAATCTATTGCAGATGGAACGGTTGCGAACTGGTTAAAGCAAGAAGGAGAAAGTGTTAATCAGGATGAGGTTATAGCTGAAATCGAAACTGATAAAGTTGTTTTAGAAGTTATTGCTCCATCTGATGGATTTGTTTCAAAAATTTTAAAAGTTGAAGGAGATATAGTAAATAGCTCTGAAGTTATTGGTGAGTTTTCTGAATCAGATGCAACGAATTCATCCCAACCTAAAGTAGAAAATTTAGTTGAAAAAAATGACAAGACTTCAACAACATCAGAGCAAGAACCTCAAAAAACTACCAACAAGAATGGGCCAGCCGCAAACAAGCTTATCTCAGAAAATAATCTAGATGCTTCATCTATCAAGGCATCAGGTAAAGATAATAGAATAACTAAGGCAGATGTAGTAAATCATTTAGATGCCAAGGATCAAGCTCCTAAAATAGATCATAATTTATCTCAATCTGTATCAAATAGACCCGAAAAAAGAGTTTCCATGACTCGCTTAAGAAGCACTATTGCAAAGAGGTTGGTCAGTGTTCAACAAGAAACAGCAATGCTAACAACATTTAATGAAGTTGATATGCTGCCTATAAAAGAATTAAGAGCAAAGTATGGTCAAGAATTTGAGAAGCAGCATGATGTAAAGCTTGGCTTCATGGGCTTCTTTGTTATAGCTGCAGTTCAGGCTTTAAAAAAATCTCCAATTGTTAATGCATCTATTGATGGCGGTGATGTTGTCTATCATGGTTATCAAGATATAGGAGTTGCTGTCTCTACTGAAAGAGGCTTGGTGGTACCAATTATCAAAGATGCAGATACAAAATCATTACCTGAGTTAGAAAAATCAATACTAGAGTATTCAGAAAAAGCCAGAGACGGCAAACTTTCAATCGATGAAATGCAAGGTGGAACATTCACCATATCAAATGGGGGAGTTTTTGGCTCTTTGCTATCCACACCAATATTAAATGCTCCGCAAACGGCTATATTAGGAATGCATACCATTCAAGAAAGGCCAGTTGCAAGAAATGGTGAAGTTGTTATTAGACCAATGATGTATTTGGCTATGAGTTATGATCACAGGCTTTTGGATGGAAAAGAGGCTGTAAGATTTTTGGTTTCAATTAAAGAGCAATTAGAATCTCCTGAAAGATTGCTTTTAAATTTATAAGTAAGGAAGTTTTATGTATGACGTAATTGTAATAGGTGGCGGACCTGCTGGGTATGTTGCTGCTATAAGATCATCGCAGCTTGGCCTCTCAACCGCTTGCGTAGAGGAGTTTGTTGATGACTCTGGAAATGCAGTTTTTGGTGGAACTTGTTTGAATGTTGGTTGTATACCATCAAAAGCTTTATTAGATTCATCTCATAGGTTTTATGAAGCTGCTGGACATCTAGATACTCACGGCATAAAAATTGAAAAAGTTAAACTAGATTTAAACGTCATGATGGATAGAAAAGACAGTATTGTTAAGAAACTTACTGGAGGAATAGGCGGGCTTTTTGCAGCAAACAAAGTTACTCCAATCACTGGAAGAGGAAAAGTTATCGCTGGAAACAATGTTGAGATAACTAAATCTGATGGAACTACTGAAACCATTGCTGCTAAAAATATTATTATTGCTACCGGATCATCTCCTATAGAAATTGCTTCAGCTGAGTTTAATAATAATGTTGTAGATAGCACAGGAGCCTTAGAATTTACTGAAGTGCCAAAAACTTTAGGAGTCATAGGGGCTGGCGTAATTGGTCTAGAACTTGGAAGTGTATGGGCGAGACTTGGTTCAAAAGTAACAGTAATAGAAGCTATGGATGATTTCCTATTTATGGCTGATAAAGAAATAGCTAAAGACTGTTTAAAAGATTTTAAAAAACAAGGCCTAGATATAAAACTTGGAAGCAGATTGATTGCTTCTAAAAATCTAAAAAAATCAGTAAAAATTTCATATGAAAACTCTACAGGAACAGAGGAAATGGAATTCGATAAATTGGTCGTTGCTGTTGGTCGAAGACCAAATGTTCAGAATGTTTTTTCTGAAGATTCCGGCGTGCATCTTGATGAAAGAGGCTTTATAAGTGTTGATGATCATTGTCAGACAAGCGCTTCAAATGTTTGGGCAATTGGAGATGTTGTTAGGGGACCAATGTTGGCTCATAAAGGCAGTGAGGAGGGAGTAATGGTTGCTGAAAGGATTGCTGGTAAGCATGCTGAAATGAATTATGATTTAGTACCTTCAGTTATTTACACTCATCCAGAGATTGCATGGGTTGGGAAAAATGAAGAAGAATTAAAATCAGAAAACAGAAGTTATAAAGTAGGTAAATTTCCATTTGCTGCAAGTGGCAGAGCCTTGGCAGTTGATCAATCTACAGGTTTTGTAAAGGTAATATCTGATGCATCTACAGATACAATTCTTGGAGTGCATGTTTTTGGACCTTCTGCGGCAGAGATTGTTCAGCAAGCATTAATTTCAATGGAGTTTGGTGCAAGCTCTGAGGACTTAGGTCTAACAATATTCAGTCATCCAACAGTTTCTGAGGCTCTGCATGAAGCAGCCTTGGCAGTAAATAACCAAGCTATTCATATAGGAAATAAAAGAAAATGAATTTACACGAATTTCAGGGCAAGGCGCTGTTTGCAGAATACAATCTGCCAGTTTCAAATGGAAAAGTTATCTATGACGCTAATGATGCATTAAAAGCCTGCAGAGATATAGGTGGTTCTAAGTGGGTCGTAAAAGCTCAAGTTCATGCTGGTGGAAGAGGAAAGTCTGGAGGCGTTAAGCTTGTTGATACTCCAGATGATGCAATTGAGTTTGCAAAAAAATGGTTAGGTAAAAGGCTAGTTACATATCAAACAGATAGTAAAGGTCAGTTAGTTAATTCTATACTTATCGAAGAATGTACTGATATTGATAAAGAGCTTTATCTTAGTGCTGTTATTGATAGAGATTCTCAGCGAGTAGTGTTTATTGGATCTAGTGAAGGTGGAGTAAACATCGAAGAAGTTGCAAAAAATACGCCAGAAAAAATAATATATGAACCTATTGATCCATTATGTGGAGCACAAGGATTTCAAGCTAGAAAAATAGCAAAAGTCCTTAACTTAGATGCGGCTCAAACCAAACAATTTACACCAATGCTTAAAAACCTGATGAAGCTTTTTGTTGAAAAAGATTTAAGTCTTTTAGAGATAAACCCTCTTGTTATTACTAGCGGCGGGAGTCTGCATTGTTTAGATGCAAAAATTAATATCGATGCAAATGCTATTTATAGACAGCCTGAAATTGCAGATATGCATGATCCTTCTCAGGAAGATCCAAGAGAAGCAGAAGCTGCTAAAAATGATTTAAGTTACGTATCTCTTGATGGCAATATTGGATGCATGGTAAATGGTGCTGGATTGGCCATGGGCACGATGGACACTATCAAATACTTTGGTGGAAACCCTGCAAATTTTCTTGATGTTGGTGGAACAGCTACACAAGAAAGAGTATCTAGGGCATTTAAAATTATATTAGATGATCCAGAGGTAAAAGTTGTGTTAGTGAATATCTTTGGAGGCATAGTTAGATGCGATCTTATTGCCGAAGGAGTTATAGCAGCAATTGAAGAAGTTGGTGTTGAAATTCCAGTAGTCGTTAGATTAGAAGGAAATAATGCAGACTTAGGATCAGAAATTTTATCTCAAGCTGGTATAAAAATTCAAAGTATAAATAATCTTGGCGATGCTGCCAAAAAAGCTGTGGAACTTGCAAAATGAGTATTTTAATTAATAAAGACACGAGAGTTATTGTTCAGGGCTTCACTGGTTCGCAGGCAACTCTCCATTCAGAGCAAGCTATTGAATATGGAACTAATATTGTTGGAGGAATTACTCCAGGCAAAGGTGGGCAAACTCATTTAGGACAGCCTGTTTTTGACACAATGGAAGAAGCAAAGAAAGCAGTCAATCCAAATGCATCATTGATATTTGTCCCAGCACCTTTTTGTAAAGACTCTATCTTAGAAGCTGCTGAATCTGGAATAGAGTTAATCATATGCATAACTGAGGGAGTTCCTACTTTAGATATGTTGGATGTTAAAAAAAGGGTTGATGAGCTTGGAATTACGCTTATTGGTCCAAATTGCCCAGGTGTAATTACTCCCGGTGAAGCGAAGCTCGGTATTATGCCTGCAAGTATTCACATGCCAGGGTCTGTTGGAATTATCTCAAGGTCCGGGACGTTAACTTATGAAGCTGTTAAACAGACTACTGATCTAGGATTAGGTCAAAGCAGCTGTGTTGGAATTGGCGGAGATCCTATCCCAGGCTCTTCATTTATTGATATCTTAAAATTATTTGAAGAAGATGATCAAACGGAAGCCATAGTAATGGTTGGTGAGATTGGCGGAACTGCTGAAGAGGATGCAGCAGAATATATCAAAAATAATGTTTCTAAGCCTGTAATTTCCTATATAGCAGGTCAGACTGCTCCAGCCGGAAAAAGGATGGGCCACGCAGGAGCAATCATTGCCGGCGGAAAAGGTACTGCTGCTGATAAAATAGCCAAGCTAAAAGAGTGTGGTGTTCATATTGCTGAAAATTTAGTGGAGATTGGTGCCAAGGTAGCTGAGGTTCTAAATAAATAAATCATATTAGTAATGGAAGGCAAGGTAATAGAGGGTAAGGCTTTTTGGTGCTTCTTATATCATCCAGACATTACATCTAATCCTCAATGGTCTCTTAGATTAGTTCCATCAGAAATCGAACAACAGAGATTTAAAAAATCTGGTCATCAAATGAATATGGAAGTCCTTAATAATAAGGATTTTGGTATGTCTGTTCTTTTCAGAAGAAAAGTAAAACACATGGATGATGTTTTAGAAAAACCTCTGCTGTTTGATGCAAATAAAAAACCTTTAGAATTATTTGAAGAATTACCTAATGGCTCAAATGTCATGGTGAAATATAGCGAGTGGGAGGGCATCTCCAAGTCAGATAACCTTCTTTATAAAGGATTGGATTTAATAGCAGTTATTTTACTTGATAAAACGCCAAGCCTTTTTTAATAAATTTTTACTCTAGCAAACTTTTTAATAATCCAATTCAATCTTATGATTGATAAGAAAGAAAATATTGTTAAGCCGATAATCATCCCATACCACATTCCAGCTGCACCCATTGGCCCATTAAGGCCAATTTTTGTAAGGTAGTAGCCCATGGGCATGGCAAATATCCAATATGAGATAAAGAGTAGAATCATTGGAATAAAGGTATCCTTATAACCTCTTAAGCTTCCAAGAGCGCCCATTTGAATCCCATCTGGCAATTGAAAAATTGCTGCAAATATTAATAAACTGACAGCCAAGTCAAATACAAGTGGGTCTACGGTATAAAAACCAACGATATATTCTCTGAATATTAATATCACTATACTATTTAAAAGAGCTGTAAGCATACACATATAAATCGTCGAATATGAGGCAACCTTGGCTTGTCTTGGATTATTTTCACCAATCAAATTTCCAACTCTAGTTGCAGCTGCAAGACCAATAGATAAAGGGACCATGAAAAATAGGCTTGCAATATTGATGGCTATTGAATGACTGGCCACAATTGTTTCCCCTAATGTCCCCAATATTATTGCGGCTCCAGAAAACATACTTAGCTCAATAAAAATTCCTAAACCAATTGGGAAACCAAGCTTAAAAACTTCTCTAGTTGTTGCTACTGTTGGTGGTGAAAATTCTGAAAAAGGTTTTGTTTTTTTATATTTCTTTGATATTGCTATATAAATAAATAATGTAATCATCATCAAAAAAGAAACAATAGAAGTAGCTATACCACAACCTACACCGCCCAGCTTAGGTGCTCCCATCCAGCCATATACAAACATCAGATCAAGAGGAATGTTTATAAGCATACCTATGAAAGCTATACAAAAAACTGGAATAGTTAATGTCATACCCTCGCTGTAACATCTCAAGCAAGTAAAAATAGTAATAAATGTAAATCCAAGAGCAACAGCTTTTAGATAGCTTATTGATATGTCTGTTATATTTTTATCTATGGGTAAAAGATTTAAAATTAGATCCATATTCATAAATAAAAGACCAATAAATATCCCAAGAGCAAGAGCTATCCATAGGATTTCTCTCAGTTTTTTTCCTATTTCATGAAACTTTTTTGCTCCGTATAGTTGTGCAACTATTGGTGTGACTGAAAAAATAACACCAGAGACGAACATCCATATTGTTGTTGAGAATGCATTGCCTACAGCAAGCCCAGCAAGATCACTGGAGCTAGCCCTGCCTGCAATTATTGTATCTGTAGCGCCCATAAGCATATAAGAGAGCTGTGAACCAAATATAGGAACACCAATCTTTACAAGTTGCTTGAACTCAATAATGTATTTATTTATCAATTTATTATTACACTAAATATTTTTTCGCTACTTTATCATATTAAAATAAGTTAACTAGGAGAATATAATCAGAAAAGATAATAGACCATATTGGCTAAAAAAATTAGTAATGAGGTTAACCAAGATATATGTTCGTCATTTCTTGAAACCTCAATTTCTTTATTTGGGGAGAGGCGGTGCCTACTTTAAGCCTAAATACATAAAAGTCTTTGGAAATAATGTAACCATAGAAGATTACCCAACCCTTATTGGTGCAAGTGATGCAAATATTCAATTTACCTCATGGAATATTGGAGAGTGGAATGGTCAAATAAAAATTGGTAAATTTTCTCTTATCACACCAGGTGTGAGGATTATGGCAGCAGAAAGTATTATTATCGGAGACGCATGTATGATTGCGCATGGTGCCTATATATCAGATGCAGATTGGCACGGTATATATGATAGAGCAGAGCCTGTTGGCAAAACAAAGCCAGTCATCATCAAAGACAATGTTTGGATTGGAGATAGTGCAATTATATGCAAAGGGGTAACAATTGGAGACAATAGTATTATTGGTGCAGGCGCTGTTGTAACTAAAGATGTTCCATCAAATTCTGTATTTGCTGGCAATCCAGCGAAATTAGTCAAAGCTCTTGATGATGTTGAATTTAATACAAGAGCAAATTTCTTAGAGGATCCAATTCAACTTGCAAAAGACTTCGATGCATTAGATAAATATACTCTCGGTAAAAATACATTTATTGGTTGGCTAATAAGTCTTATTAACCCAAACGACTCTCACTAAGAATGAAAGTCGTTGTTGATAAAGATATAAAAAACTTTATAGATTTGGTTAATGAATTAGATGGGTTACAAGATATAAAATTTACATATGTGACGAGCGAAGAGATAGACAAACATTTATTGGTTGATGCTGATGTTCTTTTTATAAGGTCAACAACCAAGATTGATAAAAAGCTTTTAGAAAATTCGTCTGTGAAACTTATTGGTTCTGCTACTGCTGGAATTGATCATATTGATATTGATTACTTGGAATCATCTCAAATAAGATGGTTTTACTCTCCTGGATGCAATTCAAGCTCAGTTGTGCACTATGTTCTTTCATCGATTGGATACCTAAAAAAAATAAATGTTATGAATGAAGAAAGCACTTTAGGTATTATTGGTTGTGGAAATGTAGGATCAAAACTTCGTTTAATTCTAAATAAGCTTAAAATTAAAAATATGATATGTGATCCTTACAAGGATTTTGACTATCTATCTTCTATGGAAGAAGTTTCTCAATGTGAGGTTATTTCCCTCCATACACCCCTAACATTTTCTGATAAATACTCTACTCATAACATGATTGATAAATATTTTTTAGCGACCTCTAAAGTAAAAACAATAATAAACACATCAAGAGGCTCGATTGTTAATGAAAAAGACTTAATAGAAGCCAATAATATCAATTACATATCTGATGTTTGGAAAAATGAGCCATGCCCAGATACAGATAGCGTAAACAAAGCAATGATAGCAACACCTCATATAGCAGGGCATAGCTATGAAGGTAAGATCAATGGAACTATAAATTTACTCTCATCTTTTATGGAAGTTATTAATGTTAGTAAAAAAAATCTGACTAATAACAATAAGTTACTATCAGGTATGACGCAAAATAAACCCACCAATAATAAGCTTAAGCTAAATAATTTTATTGATTCATATGATATATTTTCTGAATCTAAGATATTTAAAGAGTTAAGTAATAAATCTGATAAGTTCATTTCAGCTGCAGATTTTATAAATATTAGAGGAATGCATAAAACTCGAAATGATATCTGTTAAAAATCTTAATTTGTTATAAAAAATACATATTTGTGGAGAAATGATATAGAAATGTATTATTTTTATATATATAATACATATTTAAAGTAGTCTTAAGTCAAAAAATTTACGCACTCTTGATTTTGTCACTCTATTGACACTTAAATTGAACTTAATTGGCATTTAAATTGCATATATTTTATATATACAATTAATATTAGGAAAAATCGAAATGAATTCAGCAAATGTTAATGATCGGTCTAAATCAATTGCAAAAAAATTAATCAAGAGAGTTCTAAGTACATCTATAGATAATCCGAATAATCCTGATTCATTAAGTTTTTTTCAAGCTGATACTTATAGGTTTTATTTTTTAATGAGTTTTATGTGGGAATTCTTTGAGGACAATGAAATTTCTCAAGAATATGCGATTTCACTTGTACCAAGAAAATTTGCTTCTAGGATAAAAAGGCTTCAAGTTTTAAAGCAGGCTGTTCAACTTGGCTATATTTATGAGCAATCGTCAGAGATCGATAAAAGAAGAAGGATTTATGAACCTTCTGAGACATTACTCAATGATTTTATTGCTTATGCTGAAAGTACAAATGTTGTTGTAGAAAAAAATTCTTAAAATTTATTCTTACAAAGTAATTTAGTCCTACCTATATGCATAGTTGTTCATTACAATTATCACATGGCAATAAATAAAGATAATGATTATTGGAGAAATAAGCTTTCTGAGGAAAGTTATAGGGTCACAAGGGAATCAGGGACTGAAAGTCCATTTACTGGGAAATATTGGGATTTTGATGAATCTGGTATCTATAATTGCATTTGTTGTAATGCACAATTGTTTGAATCTGATACAAAGTTTGATGCAGGCTGTGGATGGCCAAGCTTTTTTATCCCAATGGAAGAGTCCTCTATTCAAGAGGTTGATGATAGTTCTCATGGGATGTCTAGAACAGAAGTGAAGTGTAAAAACTGTGATGCGCACTTAGGCCATGTATTCAATGATGGCCCAGAGCCAACAGGCTTAAGATATTGTATAAACTCAGCTTCAATAGATTTTGATAAAAAATAAATTTAATCATGTCTTCAAGCGAAACATCATTTTTTAAATCATTTAAAAAAGTTGGTCTGTGGACAGGGCTTTCAAGAGTTTTTGGACTTATTAGGGATATATCAACTACAAGTCTGCTCGGTGCTTCTATTTTTCATGATATTTTTGTTGTAACTTTAAAAATTCCAAATCTTTTTAGAAGATTTTTTGCAGAAGGGGCATTTAATCAAGCTTTTATCCCGGTTTACAGTGATTTCCATTCTTTAAATAATGAAAAAGATACTAAAGATTTTTTAAATGCGCTTGCAGGATCTTTTCTTTCCATACTGTTTTTTATAACTATTATTGTTTTATTGATAACACCTATATTTATTCTAATTTTTGCTCCAGGTTTCTATTTTGATGATTACAAAAGAGATATAGCTGTAAATGTTTTACAAATTATGTTTCCTTATCTTGCTTTAATATCACTAGTAGCATTTGCTGGCGGCATACAAAACACTCATGAAAGATTTTCCTTACCAGCAGCAACACCAATTATATTTAATCTATGTCTAATTTTTGCAGCTGTAGTTATAGCTCCTTTATACGAAATGCCTATATATGTTTTGGCTTGGGGTGTGCTTTTAGCAGGAATAATACAGCTCTTTATTCAGCTATTTCCATTAAAAGCGATTGATAGATTACCAGTACCAAAATTTGATTTTTCAAATACTGGATCGAGAAAGGTTTTTAAATTAATGATTCCTGCAATTTTTGCAGGAGGAATAATACAAATTAATCTTTTGGTAGATACAATTTTTGCTTCTCTTTTACAAACTGGAAGCCCGACATGGCTTTATGTTTCAGATAGGTTGATACAACTTCCCATGGGTATTTTTGCTATAGCAATTGGCACAGTTTTATTGCCTACTCTTTCTAAAATAAATATTGAAAATAACTTGAATGAGTTTGCTCACCAGGTAAAAAAAGGTCAAAAGTTTGTAATTTATATTGGAATACCATCATTTATAGGCCTCTCATTATGTGCAAATGATATTTTGAGCACTATTTTTTTGAGAGGTGAGTTTTATGAAAATGATGTCTATCAATCATCTAGAAGTTTGATGGCCTTTTCTATAGGACTTCCATTTTTTATGCTTATGAAAGTTCTCACCCCAGCATTTTTTGCTAGGAAAGATACTAAGACACCTATGTATATTGCTTTACTCTCTCTTTGCTTGAATGCATCTTTAAATTATATTTTGGCGTTTGTTCTTGGTTTTGGTCATGTTGGGATAGCTATTGGCAGTTCCACATCTGCGATCATAAGTGTATTGGTAATGGAGGCTATTTTGATAAAACAAAATATTGTTCATTTGCAAAGCCCATTCAATAGATTTAATGCTTCAATTCTTGTGTCCTCATTATTTCTAATAAGTTTTCTATATGGGTTCTCTGAAATAATAAACTTTTCAACATTGAATCAACTCGAAAAAGTCTTTTATCTAACTATTGAAATTTGTTTCTCAGTAATTATTTACTTTGGGATCACTAAAATTATTAATGGCAATAGTATAAAAGGAATGCTTAATTAGTTAT
Source organism: SAR86 cluster bacterium (assembly GCA_018607365.1). Lineage (GTDB taxonomy): Bacteria > Pseudomonadota > Gammaproteobacteria > Magnimaribacterales > D2472 > SCGC-AAA076-P13. Next base: position 17,136 of record JABBBT010000057.1, on the reverse strand, counting down.
GTATTTAATTAGAGGTAAGCATAATTTAGATTTTTTTAAGGCTCAAGATTTTACTAAAGAACCCCTGCATGGAACCATTGGGAATTTTGATGGCATGCATTTAGGCCATCAAGCAATTCTTAGTAATATTAAAAACTCTGCTATAAAAACCAATGGCAAAACTGTAGTTTTTTTTACAGAACCTCATGCTTCAGAGTTTTTTGCTAGCATGAAATCCAATGATGAGGTTCCCCCAAGGCTCTGTCCATGGAGAGAGAAGTTTAAATTGCTTGATAATTTTGGGATTGATTTTGGATTCTTTTTAAAATTTAATAATTCCCTTAGACAAATGACCCCCGAGGAGTTTATTCAAAATATTCTTGCTCCGATGAAACTATCCTCATTAACCATCGGCGATGACTTTAGGTTTGGAGTTAATAGGCAGGGTGATTTTAATTTGCTTCATAGATGGGGCATCAATAACAATATTGAAGTTTCTAATACTGAGACTTTTAAATATTTAGATGAAAGAGTGAGTAGTACCAGAATAAGAAAGGCAGTCTCTGAGAATAACTTCGATTTAGCAAATGATCTTTTAGGAAGACGATATACTTTTTCGGGAAAGATTGTGCATGGTCAACATCTGGGAAGAACAATAGATGTTCCAACTGCTAACTTATGGCTTCCAAAGCAGAAATTACCCATATCTGGAGTATATGCAGTTCAATGTATGCTAAACGGGGCATTGCTTGATGGGATTGCAAATATGGGCATACGTCCAACAGTGGGGGGAACCATGCCAGTATTAGAGGTTCATCTCTTCAATTTCTCACAAGATATATATGCTCAAAGGTTAGAAGTAGATTTTAGGCACAAAATTCGTGAAGAAAAGAAATTTAAGAATCTAGACATGTTAAAATTACAGATCAAGAAGGATATAGCGTTAGCAAAAACACTTTTACAAAAATAATATGACAATTAACTATCGGGATACATTAAATCTTCCTCAAACAGAATTATCCATGAAGGCAGGGCTACCTAAAAAAGAGCCTGAGATTTTAGATTTTTGGAATGACATTGGACTATATGAAAAAATACGCCAACAAAATATTAATAATAAAAAATTTATACTTCACGATGGACCTCCCTATGCAAATGGAGCTATTCACTTAGGCCATTCCGTAAATAAAATTCTTAAAGATATAACTATTAAATCTAAGACTTTGCAGGGGTTAGATGCTCCCTACGTTCCTGGTTGGGACTGTCATGGGCTACCAATTGAACTTAACGTTGAAAAAAAGCATGGAAAGAGAAGTGAGCTTGTTCAGAATAAGAAAATGTTTCAAGAGGCCTGCAAGGAATATGCTCTTACTCAAATCGAGAGTCAAAAAAAAGATTTTATTAGATTGGGTGTTCTGGGTGAGTGGGATAATCCTTACAAGAGTTTAGACTCATCCTTTGAAGCAAATGCAGTTCGTGCCTTAGGAAGAATATATGAGGCTGGGCATATAGAAAAAGGTGAAAAACCTGTTCATTGGTGCCAAGATTGTGGATCTGCTCTTGCTGAGGCAGAGGTTGAATATCAGGACAAAACCTCTAAATCTATTGACGTTGCATTTAAAGCAAATGAGCAATCCTTAAAGAAATTAAATGAAGTATTTGCAACAAATATAGTTGATGGCATTTCATTCGTAATATGGACAACAACGCCATGGACTATTCCATCTAATGTTGCGGTATGCATAAATCCTGAATTAGATTATGCGCTAATTAAACTAGATGGTGAGCATTTGGTTATTGCTGAAGCTATGATTGAGCTATGTATGGAAAGGTGGGGCACTACTTCAGAATTAGTCTCAAAAACATTAGGAAAAAATCTAGTTGATATTTCTTTGATACATCCTTTTATTGAGAGGAATTCAGAATTACTTCATGGAGACCATGTCACTACAGAAGCAGGTACAGGTTGTGTACATACAGCACCAGCACATGGCTTAGACGATTATTTTATTTGTAAAAAACATGGCATTGAAACGTTCAAAGCACTTAATAGTAAGGGTTTTTTTAAGGAAGAATTTGAATTTATTGCTGGTCTGCCAGCCTCAAAGGCCGATCCACTGGTTATTGAAAAGCTAAATGAAGTAAAAGCATTAGTTAATTGTGATGACTTTCATCACTCATACCCGCACTGTTGGAGGCACAAATCTCCACTAATTTTTACCTCAACTGCTCAATGGTTTATTTCTATGAATAAATCAGGACTATTGAATGAGGCTCTGCAAAGTATATCTAGAGTTTCATGGGAGCCATCATGGGGAGAGCAAAGGATAGAGGGGATGTTGACTGATAGGCCAGATTGGTGCATATCAAGGCAAAGAAATTGGGGAGTGCCAATAACACTAGTTGTTCATAAAGAATCAGGTGCAATTCATCCAAATCAATCAGAGCTATTTAAACAATTTGCTAATTTAATTGAAGAAAATGGTATATCTTCATGGGAATCACTGGATCTAAATGAATTCATAGATGATGGAGATTCATATATTAAGATTACAGACTCATTAGACGTTTGGTTCGACTCAGGTATTACTCATTTTGCTGTTTCTGAGCAAAGGTTTGAAGAAGGCATTGTTGCTGATTTATATCTTGAAGGCTCTGATCAACATAGAGGCTGGTTTCAATCATCACTTTTAACAAGCATTGCAATGAATGGAAGGGCTCCTTATAAAGCAGTTCTGACACATGGATTTGTGGTTGACGAAAACGGAAGAAAGCAATCCAAATCTCTTGGCAATGTAGTTTCACCTCAGAAGGTTTGGGATTCACTGGGGGCAGACATCTTAAGATTATGGGTTGCATCTGCAGATTTTAGAAGTGAGATGGTTGCATCTGATGAAATTCTAAAGAGAGTATCAGACCAATACAGAAGAATAAGAAATACTTTTAGGTTTATTTTAGGAAACTTAAATGATTTCGATGAAAGTAAGAAAATAGTATTTGAAGATCAAATTGAGTTAGATAAATGGATTGTGCTTGAGACATCTAAATTGCAAGAGGATGTTTTACAGTTATATGAGTCTTACTCATATCATAATGTTGTTCAAAAAATTCATAACTTTTGTGTGAATGAATTAGGGGGCATTTATTTAGATATAGTTAAGGACAGGCTCTATACCTGCAAAGATTCTTCTCTTGCAAGACAGTCTTGCCAAACAAGCTTGAATTATGTTTTAAATACCATGGTCAGATTAACTGCACCTATTCTATCTTTTACCTCTGAAGAAATTTGGCAGACCCACCCCTCATTAAAAGGTCAAAATGAATCTATTTTCTTATCAAAGTATTTTGAATCTAAGCAAGAAGGTGAGTGCGTAATTAGCTCATCAGACTGGGCTAGAATTTTTGAAATCAAAGACATAGCAAATCAATCTATTGAAAGATTAAGAAATGAAAATAAATTAAAAGGATCTTTGGATTCAAATGTGATTATTTCTGCAAATGAGGAAGATAAATCAATTCTCGAAAAGCTTGGGCCTGAATTACATTTTGTATTTATATCCTCCCAAGCCTCTGTTACAGATGGTGATACCCTGTCAATTCAGATCGATCAAATTTCTGATGAGAAATGTACTAGATGTTGGCATAGGGATAGCACGGTTGGTGAGAGCAAAGATCATCCTGAAATTTGTTCAAGGTGCGAAGAGAATATTGATCAGTTAGGCGAGAGTAGGTCATTTGTTTAAGAAAAGATTTTATATAACTATTTTTTTTCTATTTATTTTAGATACTTATACTAAGCAGCTTGCTCTTCAGTTTTTAGCACAAGGCATATCAAGAGACTTCCTGCCTTTTATTGATTTATATTTAACTTATAACTCTGGGGTAGCCTTTGGCTTTCTAGATCTTGGTGAAAAAAGCGTTTCTAATATTTTAACTTTCGTCGGTTTTCTCATCACTCTTTATTTATTTAAATTAATCAAAGATGAGAGTGACTATAGAAAACAATTTTCATTATCCTTTATATGTGGAGGAGCAATAGGAAATATTGCAGATAGATTTATGGATGGTTATGTAACTGATTTTCTTCATCTAAAAATTAACGATTTTTCATTTTTTGTATTTAATATTGCTGATGCATCAATAACTATTGGAGCAATATTATTAATTTATTTTGAATTCTTTAAAAAAGATCATTTGAATCATGAAGCAAATTAAACTGGCAAACCCAAGAGGTTTCTGCGCGGGTGTCGATAGAGCAATAGATATTGTGAATAAGGCCTTAGAAAAATATGGAAGTCCTGTCTATGTTAAGCATGAAGTTGTTCATAATAAATTCGTTGTTGAAGATCTTAAAAGTAGAGGTGCAATCTTTGTTGAGGAGATTGACGAGGTTCCAGATAACTCTTTAGTAATTTTTAGTGCACATGGTGTTTCACGAAAAGTTGAAGAAACAACAAAATCAAGAAAATTAGAATACTTTGATGCTACCTGTCCTCTTGTTACCAAAGTTCATATGGAAGTCATAAGAAATGCTAGGGCAAATAACGATATTATTTTAATTGGGCATGAAGGGCATCCTGAGGTTGAGGGAACTATGGGAAGGCACATTAAGAATGAATCCAGCAATATTTACTTAGTGCAGGATGAAAACGAGGCAGAAAATATAGTAGTTGATAAGCCAGAACACTTAGCCATCGTTACCCAAACCACTTTAAGTGTAGATGATACCAAATCCATTATTGATATCTTAAAAACAAGATTCCCTAAAATTAATATCCCTAAGAAGGATGATATTTGTTATGCAACTCAAAACAGGCAAGATGCTGTTAAACAATTAGCATTAGAATCAGATTTTCTGATTGTTGTTGGTTCAAGCAATAGCTCAAATTCAAATAGACTCCAAGAGCTGAGTGAGAAGTGTGGTTGCAAGTCTGTTCTAATTGATAGTTTTGAAGATCTTGACCTTAGAGAGCTTGAAGGAAGGCAAAAGATAGCTATAACAGCCGGAGCATCTGCACCTGAGTCAAGGGTTCAAGAAATAGCACTAGCTGTTAAAGATTTTACAGGCGCATCTATAAGTGAACATGGAGTTGATGGGGAGAATATTTATTTTAAACTTCCTCCCGCACTGAGATAAATGATAATTAATAATCATCTGATAGCTGATATTAAATTTTTAGAATCTCCAAACTTTAATACAAGGCCAAAAGATGTCTCAATAAATCTTTTGGTAATTCATTCCATAAGTCTTCCGCCAAAGGTATATGGCAACAACCATATAGAAAACTTCTTTTTAAATAAATTAGATCACTCCTTAGATCCTTTCTATGAAGAAATCAGAGAATTAAAAGTATCAGCACATTTATTAATAAAAAGGGATGGAGAAATTATACAGTTCGTACCTTTTAATATGAGAGCTTGGCATGCTGGGGAGTCTTCCTTTCAGGGAAAGGACAATTGTAATGATTACTCAATAGGTATTGAGCTTGAGGGTTCTGATGATGATGATTTTGAAGAGATTCAATATGATAAGCTTTGTGAAGTCACGATTGCTTTGCAAGATGAATATAAGAATATTACAAAGGAAAATATTAAAGGTCACTCAGATGTTGCACCCGGAAGAAAAAAAGATCCAGGGCTATTTTTTAAATGGGATAGATACTTAGATAATGTATAAATTTAATAAAATGTTTGTCATGTTTTGTCTTGGTTTCGCATCTGGTCTTCCTTATATGATCATTATCAGCACATCTACTGCATGGCTTAGAGATGCAGGTGTAGAGCTTGCTTATATTGGATTTTTTGCTTGGGTAACATTTATGTATGCCTTTAAATTCTTATGGGCACCATTTGTTGATAGATTCTCTATACCTATATTAAAACAATATGGACATAGAAAGAGCTGGATTGTATTGATGCAGGTTATTATTTTTACAAATCTAATAATACTTTCTAATACTGATCCAAAAAGTGATTTGATCTTTTTTAGTCTTATTGCATTTTTGATTGCACTTGCCGGATCCATTCAAGACATCGCTATAGATGCATTTAGGATCGAGTATGCAAATATTAATGAGCAAGGGAGCTTAGCCGCAACTTACCAATTTGGTTGGAGGCTGGCTCTCATTGTGGCTACATCATTTGCTTTAATATTTGCTGATACCAACGGATGGTCTTTAACTTATAAAATCATGGCTGCCACTATGATAATTGGTTTGCTTGGCTTGATAGTATCAAAGGAGGAAAAAAATTTTCAACTTGGTAAGTTAAGCTTTACTCAATCAATAAGAGATCCTTTTGTTGATTTTTTATCTAGGTTTGGATTTTTTGCATCAGCAGTTTTGTTGATGATAATTGCTACTTATAGGCTTACAGACATTGTAATGGGGCCTATGGCAACCCCTTTTTATATTGATATGGGTTTCACCCTTACAGAAATAGGGGCTGTTGTTAAAATTGTTGCATTGCTTGCATCTATATTTGGTATATCAATGGGCGCATTGCTCTTAAAAAAAATCGGCATATATAAATCTCTTATGTTGGGAGCTTTCTTGGTAATGCTTACAAATGTCTGTTTTTCATATGTTGCTATATCAGAAAAAAGTATTACTTCCTTGTCTATGATTGTTGCAATGGATAGTATTGCTGCAGGCATTGTGGGTACTGTAAATATTGCTTTTTTAACCAGCCTTGTTTCAAAAAAATATACAGGTTTTCAATATGCACTTTTAACAGGCTTTATGACGGGACCAGGTTTTGTTCTAAAAGGCTTATCAGGTCTCTGGGTCAATTACCTTCAAGGGATATATGGAGATGATTTTGGGTGGATGGGTTTCTATGTAACCACATCTCTATTGACTATGCCTGTTATTTTATTTTTATATTTTAATAGACATTTTTTAATTAAGCATGAAAACTCTATATAGAAATATTTTCTTTATATCTTTAGCTATTATTATGTGGCTTAGTGTTGTTCCAGCATCTGATATTCCAAATATTGCTGCGTTAAGTTTTTTAACTGATAAGGCTATTCATTTCCTTATATTTTTATATTTATCATCACTAGGACTTTTAAGCAGGTTCACATTATCAAATATTTATTTATTAATAGCCATTTTCAGCTTTGGGCTGATTATAGAGATAATTCATTTTTATCACCCTTATAGATATTTTGAGTTAGCTGATATTGCTGCAAATTCATTGGGAATTCTCCTGGCATCATTTATTTTTCAAAAAAAAGATTAAATTATCTATTGATTTATATTATTTCGACCTTAACTATTGTTTAAGTTAATAAACTAACTAAAATTCATAAAATTAATTTTTATTGGGAGATAAAAAATGAAATTAAAACCTTTACATGACAAAGTTCTTGTTAAAAGAACTGAAGAGGAAGCAACCTCAGCCGGAGGTATTATTCTTTCAGGCTCTGCAAAAGAAAAGCCTTCACAGGGTGAAGTTATAGCAGTTGGACCTGGTAAAAAAACAGACTCAGGCGATGTAATGCCAGTAGGTGTTAATGTTGGTGATACTGTGATATTCGGGCAGTATGGCGGAAATGAAATAAAACTAGATGGCGAAGATTTTCTCATATTAGGTGAGAGTGATATTTTCGGCATTATTCAATAAGTAATTTAAATTAAGGGAGATATATAAATGTCAGCTAAAGATGTGAAGTTTGGAGATGGTGCAAGAAGTGAAATGCTTAATGGTGTAAACATCCTTGCAAATGCAGTAAAAGTAACATTGGGACCTAAGGGAAGAAATGTTGTACTTGATAAATCATTTGGAGCACCAACAGTAACAAAAGATGGTGTTTCAGTTGCAAAAGAAATTGAGCTTGAAAATAAGTTTGAAAATATGGGAGCGCAAATGATTAAACAAGTTGCCTCTCAAACTAATGATGAAGCAGGTGATGGAACTACAACAGCAACCGTTCTAGCTCAATCAATTGTTAATGAGGGTAACAAAGCAGTAGCCGCAGGCATGAATCCTATGGATCTAAAAAGAGGTATAGACAAAGCTGTAGTGGCAGCTGTTGAGCATGTTAAAGGCTTAAGCGTACCTTGCACAGATAACAAAGCAATTGCTCAAGTTGGAACAATCTCTGCAAATGGAGATGAGGCCGTAGGTGCAATTATTGCTGAAGCAATGGAAAAAGTTGGAAAAGAGGGTGTTATTACTGTTGAAGAAGGAAGTGGTATAGAAAATGAGTTAGATGTAGTTGAAGGAATGCAATTTGATAGAGGTTACTTATCTCCTTATTTCATTACAAATCAAGATAATATGACAGTAGAGCTTGAAACCCCACTGATTCTTTTATTTGATAAAAAGATTTCTAACATTAGAGATTTATTGCCTCTTTTAGAGTCAGTAGCAAAAGCAGGAAGACCATTGTTAATCATTGCAGAAGATATTGAAGGCGAAGCATTGGCTACTTTGGTTGTTAATAACCTTAGAGGTATTGTTAAAGCTGCAGCTTGTAAGGCGCCAGGTTTTGGAGATAGAAGAAAAGCTATGTTAGAAGACATTGCTATTCTTACTGGTGGAACAGTTATCTCGGATGAAGTGGGACTTTCATTGGAAGGCGCATCTGTAGAAGATCTAGGAACGGCTAAAAGAGTTGTTTTGAATAAAGATAATGCAACTGTTATTGATGGAGCTGGTGATGAGTCGGCAATTGCGGCTAGAGTAAATCAAATTAGAGCTCAAATTGAAGAAACATCTTCTGATTATGACAAAGAAAAACTTCAAGAGAGAGTTGCAAAACTCGCAGGTGGAGTTGCAGTTATTAAAGTCGGAGCAGGTTCAGAAGTTGAGATGAAAGAGAAGAAAGCAAGAGTTGAAGATGCGCTTCATTCTACAAGAGCAGCCGTTGAAGAGGGTGTTGTTCCTGGAGGTGGATCAGCATTAATCAGATGTTTAGAATCTGTTGAGAAAGTTGTTGGTGATAATGATGATCAGAATGTTGGTGTCAATATTGCTAAGAAAGCTTTTGAAGCTCCTTTAAGACAAATTGTTTCTAATGCAGGTGAAGAGTCTTCTGTGATAGTTGCAAATGTTAAAGATGGAACAGGATCATATGGCTTTAACGCAGCTACAGGTGAATACGGAGATATGATTGAAATGGGTATTCTTGATCCAGCAAAAGTAACAAGAACAGCAATCCAAGCGGCTGGTTCAGTTGCTGGAATGATGATAACAACAGAAGCCATGGTAACTGATATACCAAAAGATGACTCGCCAATGCCAGCTATGCCTGATATGGGTGGAATGGGCGGAATGGGCGGAATGATGTAGTTCTAAATCTATATATAAAATGGGGCTTTTTGCCCCATTTTTATTAGATTTAAGGCACGTTTTAATTTAACATAAGGAATACACTTTTACGGAGCATTATGGATATCTTAACTGACCAAGCTTTTTTTAGAGCTTTTCACATTCTTTTCGGAATTACCTGGATAGGATTACTTTATTACTTTAACTTTATACAGGGCGAATATGTAAAAGTTGCTAATCCGGATGCAAAAGCAGATGTGTTTAAAAAGTTAGCCCCAAATGCATTATGGTGGTTTAGATGGGCTGCATTATTTACTTTTTTAACTGGTGTTATCTTATTACATCAAGTATCAGCAAAACTTAGTACTGAAATTATCCTTGGCTCAACAATGGGGACACTGATGATGTTAAATGTATGGGGTATTATTTGGAGAAACCAAAAAATTGTATTAGGTATGAAAGAAGGCGATGCTGCAGTTGCTGGTGCAAAAGCAGGACTTGCCTCAAGAACCAATACTTTATTTTCAGTTCCAATGCTTATGTATATGGTTTACTCAGCTCATGGCCCAGGCGCATATCTAGCAGTAGATGGCTGGACCACTTCAAGTCTTTTTTTAGGACTAGCAATAATTTTTGCTATTGAAGCTAACGCCATATGGGGAAAAATGCTACCAGTTATAACGTCAGTTAGAGCTGTAATAATTTCATCATTTGTTTTGGCTGTTGTACTTAAACTAATCACAGATCTTTTATAAATAATTAATAATTCTTAAGGAGAATTTAGATGCCTAACAAACCAACAAAAGAAGAAGCATTAAAGGCAGTGAGAACCCTTATATCTTGGGCAGGGGATGATCCAGACAGAGAAGGGCTTATTGAAACTCCTGACAGGGTTATAAGATCTTATAACGAATTCTTTAGTGGATATGAAGAAGATGCTGAAGCTGTTCTTGGGAAAACTTTTGAAGAAGTAGAGGGCTACGACGAAGTGGTTATTGTTAGAAATATTAGAGTTGAGTCTCATTGCGAACATCATATGGTACCAATAGTTGGAGTAGCTCATGTGGGTTACATACCAAATAAAAAAGTAGTTGGTATAAGCAAGCTTGCAAGAGTTGTAGATATTTATGGCAAAAGACTGCAAACTCAAGAAACCATGACAGCTTTAGTAGCCGATACTATTGATAGAGTTCTGCAGCCTAGAGGAGTTGCAGTGGTTATTGATGCTAATCATGAATGCATGTCTACAAGAGGCGTTCATAAAACAGAATCAAGTACTATTACAAGCCGAATGCTTGGTAGCTTTAGAGATAATATTGAAACAAGGGCTGAATTTATGAACTTAATTAATTCTCCAAAAGCATTTTAAATGAGCGATGGTTCGGTACTTTCTGGTATCAATCCTGCCACACCAATAATTCTAGCATCAGGCTCAGAGAGTCGAAAAATAATGCTCGAAGATGCGGGCATAAAATTTAAAACTATTACATCTGAAGTTGATGAAGATGCTTTAAAAATAAAGATCTCATCCATGCCATTTGATAAACAAGTTATAGAACTTGCTAAAGCTAAAGCTGAGGTGGTGAGCTCTAATAATCCTGGAAATATAGTGATAGGCGGAGATCAAATGTGTATTTTTGAAAACAAAGTATTTGATAAACCAGGCTCAACAGAAAAGGCTATAAGTAATTTAAAATTATTATCTGGAACAACACACTTTCAGCATAGCGGTGTTTGTATCTTTAAAGATGGCATGCCTTTATGGGAATACTCAGAAGTTGTTGAAATGAATATGCATGATTTATCTGAAGAAGAGATCATTAATTACGTAAAACTTGAAAATCCAATTCATGCAGCAGGTGCATATAAGTTTGAGTCGGTTGGATGCAACTTATTTTCAAGTGTAGATGGCTCATCATATACAATTAGAGGCATGCCATTATTACCATTACTAAATGAGCTTAGAAATTTAAAAATTATAGATCTAAATAGAATCTCAAATAATTAGAACAATGCAGCCTATTAAAATATTTAATACTCTTTCAGGTAAAAAAGAGGATTTCCATCCTTTAGATTCCAACCATATAAAAATCTATGCATGTGGGCCAACAGTCTACAATTATGCACATATAGGAAATGCCAGAATGGCAGTAGTTTTTGATACTCTTGTCAGGGTCTTAAAATTTAAATTTGATAAGGTAACCTATGTCTCTAATATTACTGACATTGATGACAAAATAATCGATGCTGCAAATGATCAAAAAGTACCTATAAATGAGATAACTGAAAAATATACCAATATTTACAATGAGGATATGGCAAAGTTATCTGTAAATATTCCTGATATTCAACCTAAAGCAACTCAATATATTTCAGAGATGATTGAGTTAATTGAAGATTTAATTAAAAAAGGGCATGCATACGAAATAGAGGGGCATGTCCTTTTTCATGTTCCTTCATATGAAAATTATGGAATGTTATCAAACAGAAATAGGGAAGAACAGGTAGCCGGAAGTAGGGTAGAGATCGCTCCATTTAAAAAAGATCCCGCTGATTTTGTTTTATGGAAGCCAAGCCCTGATGATCAGCCTGGCTGGGAATCCCCCTGGGGGTTTGGAAGGCCTGGTTGGCATACTGAGTGTTCAGCAATGTCAGAGAAAACATTGGGACTCCCTTTTGATATTCATGGTGGTGGTAGAGACTTAACCTTTCCTCATCATGAAAATGAAATAGCACAAAGTTGCTGCTCCACCGCTGATATTAATAACCCAAACTCCTATGCAAACTATTGGATGCATAATGGTTTTGTTACCATTAATGGCGAAAAGATGTCTAAATCACTTGGTAACATAATTTTGGTGAAAGACTTATCAAATGAGTATCACGGTGAGGTCATTAGACTCGCTCTAATGTCTTCGCATTACAGACAAGGCCTTGACTGGAATGAGAAAGTCATTCATCAAGCCAAAAAGCTTTTGGATAAGCTGTATAAGGTTTTATTAGATCTTGAATTAGAAGACTTAGTGGAGATACAAGATAATGAGTGGATTAATCCATTAATGGATGATCTGAATACACCAGGTTTCATAGCTAATATTAATGTTCTTGTTAAGGATTATTTATCTGCGCAAGAAGAACAAAAAAGCATTTTAAAAAGTAAGCTCACTCTTTTAGGAAGCCTTATGGGAATTTTGCAAGAAGATCCAAAATCATGGTTTGAAGTAAATGAATCAAATATAAATCTTAGTAAAGCAGAGATAGAGGGTTTAATATCAGAACGGAATGAAGCCAAGAAAACTAAAAACTATGAAAGAGCCGATATGATTAGAGATGAGCTCATGGAACAAGGAATTGAAATTATGGATAACAGCTCAGGAACATCATGGAAAGTTAAAACATGAATGAGAAAGGAGTATTAACTATTCCTGATGCTTTTAATGAGATATCAGAAACTCTGAGCACTGCAGAATCAATTCTAGATAACGCAGTTGATAATGCAAAAACACTTTTTCATACCCTGGTTTTATCTTCACATGATGAAGATAAAATAGTGTCAAGAGTGATGGTATTAAGGGAATTTAACCCTAAGGAAAGATATCTCCGGTTTCATACAGATGCCAGAGCTACAAAAATCAAACATTTCCAAAAAAATAGTAATGCATCCATCCTTGGGTATGATCCCGCATTAAAAATTCAAATAAAGCTTCAAGGATACGTTGAAGTTCACTTAGATAATGATGTAACAAAAGCATCTTGGAACGAATCTACCACTAGGTCTAAAAAGTGTTATTCCGTTGATGGGGGGTCATCGCTAGAAATAGATAATCCTGCAGAATATGATCTAAAAGATGGAAATATTGAAGATGGGTATTTAAATTTTGCAGTACTTAAATTTAAATATACGTCCTTGGAATTTCTTTATCTGAAGAGTTCAGGACACAGAAGGGCTATTCATTCATGGGATGAAGACCTTGTCTCCTCTTGGCTAGTACCCTAAAAGCTAACCTTTTCTAATAAGCCTACTAAAAAAGTATTATTAATGTAATATTAATAATCATATTTTATTTAGGAGAAAAAAATTATGAATAAATTTTTATTTAGTGGCTTATTAGTATTATCAACAAGTTTTGTATTTGCTGATGGTCATTCATCTGCAGAAAAAGAAGTTTTAAAAACCCTTGCTACCTATTTTGAAGCAAGAAATGCAAGTGATTGGGAAACAGTTGTTGCTCACGAAAGTAAATCAGGAACCTATGGAACAAATTCAGATGGCAGTTTCCATAAGCCTGTAGTAATGCAAACAGCTGAAGATTGGGCTTCATCAGGACAAGGCGGTTCTTTGAATGTTCATTACCCTGAAGCCATTCAATTATCAGATGATGTTGTTTATGTCAGGTTTTATTATGAAGGAATGACTGAAGTCGAAGGTAATTCAAAGCCATACAGAACAAGAGTAACTATGAACTGGGTTAAAGAGGGCACTAAATGGGTTGCCAAATCTCAACACTACTCGTCTGCTTCATACGGTGGAGTTCATGTTTCACTAGCTACTGATTTCGAGGACTAATAGTAAAAAATTGAATTAATAATTAAAACCCTCTTTATGAGGGTTTTTTTATGGCGCCCTCTGCAGGAATCGAACCTGCAACTAATCCTTAGGAGGGATCTGTTATATCCATTTAACTAAGAAGGCATTTCTTAGATATATTTTATAACATTAGCAAAGAGTTTATTAGTTATAACTAATACTGTTCAATATTTGCATATATAATGGTCAAATGAAAATCACATTACCAGATGGAAGTATAAGGGAATTAGCTGATGGCTCTTCAGGGCTTGATCTTGCATCTGATATTGGCCCAGGGCTTGCTAAAGCTGCAGTAGCAGTATTAGTTAATGGTATTCAAAAAGATCTTAGTGACCCCATAGATCAGGACTCAGAAGTATCAATAATCACAATTGATTCTGATGAAGGTCTTGAAATAATGCGACACACTCTTACTGCACAGGTCTTAGCTAGGGCAGTAAAAAATTTATACCCAGATACAAAGCTAGCAATTGGACCAACGATTGCTGATGGTTTTTATTATGATTTTGAATTTCAGAAAGCCATATCACCTGATGACTTAGCTTCAATTGAAAAAGAGATGAAAAAAATTATCTCAAACGGCTCATCTATAACAAAAACTCTTCATTCTAAATCTGATGCAATGAATATATTTAAAGGAATGAACGAGTCCTACAAAGAATCGATTATCAGCGAATCCGAACAAGATGATAATTTTCAACTTTATTATCAAGATAATAATGAGTTTGTTGATCTTTGTAGAGGCCCCCATTTACCAAGCCTTAAGCATATTGGAGCCTTTAGACTAACCAAGCTAGCTGGAGCATATTGGAAGGGTGATTCCAAGAATAAAATGCTGACAAGGATTTATGGAACTGCATGGAAAAATGAAAAAGAATTAAATGCCTATCTTTTAAGAATCGAAGAAGCTGAAAAACGAGATCATAGAAAGCTTGGAAAAGAGATGAACCTATTTCATTTTCAAGAAGAAGCTCCAGGAATGGTTTTTTGGCATCCCAACGGATGGACAATATATAGACTCTTAGAGAATTTTATAAGAAATAAATTAGAGCAATATAACTATCTAGAAATTAAAACTCCGCAAGTTGTTGATAGGAAATTGTGGGAAGCTTCTGGGCACTGGGATAAATATAGAGAAAATATGTTCATCACAGAAATAGATGAGGAGCATGCTAATGAAAAAAGAACGAATGCTTTAAAGCCAATGAATTGTCCTTGTCATGTTCAGATATATAACCAAGGGCTAAAATCTTACAGGGATCTCCCTTTGAGATATGCAGAATTTGGTTCATGTCATAGATATGAGGCATCAGGAACTATGCATGGTCTTATGAGGGTAAGGGGCTTCACGCAAGATGATGGTCATATCTTTTGTACAGAAGAGCAAATTGAAAAGGAAACAGAGCTTTTTATAAATTTACTATCTGATATCTATAAAGATCTCGGATTTGAAACATTCGATATTAAACTTTCAACAAGACCTGAGGTGAGAGTTGGAAGTGATGAGGTGTGGGATAAAGCTGAGGCGGCTCTAGAGGGCGCAATTACAAAATTAAATCTTCCATTTACTATTGAAGAGGGCGATGGTGCCTTTTACGGACCAAAGCTTGATTTTGTTTTGACCGATGCTATTGGAAGAGAATGGCAGTGTGGAACCTTCCAGGCTGACTTTAATTTACCTGAAAGACTTGATGCTGAATATGTCGGCGAAGATGGATCAAAACATAAGCCTGTAATGATCCATAGAGCAGTATTAGGTTCTTTTGAAAGATTTATTGGTGTCTTAATTGAAAACTACTCAGGAAGACTTCCATTTTGGCTGGCACCACTTCAAGTATCAGTAGCTACTATCATTTCTGATGTTGATGATTATGCAAAAGAAATAATCGGTTTACTAGAAGAAGCAGGTATCAGATGTCATGCAGATCTTAGAAATGAAAAAATAAGTTACAAAGTAAGAGAACATAGCTCTGCAAAAGTTCCAGTGATTATGGCGCTAGGTCAAAGAGAAAAAGATAATAGAACAGTTTCGATTAGACGAATTGGAAGCGATAAGACAGAGACTATGGATTTAAAAGAGGCTCTGAAGATTCTTTCAATTGAAAACAGCAATCCTAAGTAGATAAGTATGAGATGTTTTTCATAAAGTTATTTATATTACCAATTCGTTTTTACAGATACTTTATTTCACCCTTGACCCCACCATCTTGTAGATTTGAGCCTACTTGCTCTCAATACGCAATTAATTCTATTGAAGAGTTTGGAGTTATTAAAGGGTCAGTCATGGCACTCAAAAGAATTTCAAAATGCCATCCTTGGTATAGGGGAGATTAGTTTCATTAATTACTAATAAATAATTATAATAATTAAATATATTTAACATATATAAATACATACATAAATATAGATATATATGAATATTAATGCTATGTTTATTAGATAAATAAGTTCAATGAAGCCATTAGGGGGGTCAAATATGAACAAACTATCTAAACTTGCAATAAGTTGCAGCGTAGGTTTTCTTTTCTTTTTTTCTTTAAATATTGTCTCACAAGAGGTTGAAGAAGTAGTTGTTACGGCTACTAAAAAAGCTGAATCCGTTCAAGATCTAGCTTTATCAATTCAAGCATTTACAGCTGAAGATGTTTCAGAAAATATGATTGAAAATATGAGTGACTTAGCCGAAGTTGTTCCTGGATTAATTATGGATAAAGGCATCGGATCAGGTGCTGCTTATTCCATTAGGGGTACAGGTTCATATGGTGTTGGTGCTGCGGTTGTTGGAGCTGTTGTAACAGCCTCTAATGGTCATAGTTATAACTCATCAAGTATTGCTGATATAGGCTTCTTTGATGTTGAAAGGGTTGAAGTTTTAAAAGGGCCACAAGGTACATTATTTGGTAGAAATGCCGTTGCTGGTGTTATTAATTTTATTACAGCCAGACCAACAGCTGAAGCTGGTGGCTATGTTGAGTTAGAGGCTGGTAATCTTGCATTAGCAAAAACTAATATGCACTACAACCTACCTATTACAGATAGTATAAGAACCAGGCTTGCTTTCACTTCTAAAAAAAGAGACGGTGTTACTGAAAACATTAATACTGGAAATATGTTTAATGATGTAGACAGTTGGGGCGCAAGACTTTCAATGGATGTAGATATTGGTGATGATTCAACTCTTAAGTTCACTTATGAAACTTATGAAAGTGATGACAATAGAAACAATATAGGAACTTCTTTTTGTGAACCGCATCCTTTATATGGTTGTAGTCCATTTACATTAGGAACTC
>JABBBT010000053.1:23541-37872 GCA_018607365.1 SAR86 cluster bacterium | reverse complement strand
AACCATATTTTATCCTCCTAAAGAAATTATTCTCTGTTACGTTCTACTTTACCGTTACGGAATATATTTAACAGGTGGGGTTTCTTTACCTTCACTGTTACGGTTACTACAAATCAACTTCATTATGACTATCGTAATGATATTCCTTTTACAAAAAAAGAGGTGTCGCCTCTTTTAATAGAATACTTTTAATAAGATTGTTGAGTGAAGATCGTTACTTATAAATCGCGTGACTTACCTTTTCGTCTTCAGCGAAGGTTATCTCACAGTGAACCAAATTTAGGTGAAGCGCACTGCTGTGTATAACTCGCTTGCCCTGTTCGGATTTATCAATCTTGTAATCCGACAAATTAGCGGTATCGAGTTGTCTTACGACACTAGAATAAGAAACTCCCGATTTGAAGTTTCCGCACAGGTAATAAATTTCATTCCTTGCTGAGAGCGCAAAGAATGCGTAAACCCCAAGCAGAAGCAGGAGTAGACCGACCAAAGGTGGTTTCAAACTACTCCACCGTGACTGACTTAGCTAAATTCCTCGGCTGGTCAATGTCTGTTCCTCTAAGCAAGGCCACTTCATAAGAAAGTATTTGTAGTGGAATGTTGTAAACAATTGGAGTTAAAAAGAAGTCGCATTTAGGCATATGGACTAACTCACCATTTTTAACATCCATTTTTACTGATGGGTCTGCAAAAACATAAAGGGTGCCGCCTCTTGCTTTAACCTCTTCAAGGTTAGAAATCAGTTTTTCGGCGATCTCACTCTCAGGTGCCAAAGCTATAACTGGCATATTTTCATCGATCAGAGCCAATGGGCCATGCTTTAATTCACCGGCAGGATAGGCCTCTGCATGGATATATGAAATCTCTTTTAGTTTAAGAGCGCCCTCTTTTGCAATGGGATAAAAGATTCCTCTTCCTAAGAAGAGAGCATTATCTTTGCTAGCGATGCTTGGAGCTATGGCGGCGATTTGATCTTTTTGCAGCAGTGACTCTGAAATGGTTTCGGGCAAGAGTCTTAAGGCGTTAACAATCCTTCCTCTTAGCATTGGATTTAAATCTTTGCTTTTTGCCAAGGAGAGAGCTAGCAACATAAGAGCAGCTAATTGGGTTGTAAAAGCTTTGGTCGATGCAACACCTATCTCTGGTCCTGCGTTGGTAAAAAGAACAAAGTCAGATTCTCTCGCCAGAGTACTAGTAGGCACATTACAAATAGCTAAAGAAGCTAAGTAATCTTTTTCTTTTGAATAATCTAATGCAGCTAATGTGTCTGCTGTTTCACCAGACTGAGAAATGGTGATAATCAATGAGTCGTCATCAACATGAGGGTTTCTATATCTATACTCACTTGCATAATCTATTTGGCATGGAAGCTCAGCAATAGACGAAAACCAATTTGCTGCAACTCTACCGGCATGAAGGCTGGTTCCACAAGCTACAATTTGAATACGTTTTACTTTTGCAAAAACATCGCTTGAACCTAGACCAAAGATGTTATCTAAGACATCCTCTCCGCCAATTCTTCCATCAATTGTGTTTGAAACAGCTTCAGGTTGTTCATAGATTTCTTTTTCCATGTAGTGTCTGTAGTCACCCTTTGAGGTGGCTTGGTTTGAAATATCGATGTGGGTTATCTCTCTTGTTACCTCTTTTTTTGAAGCATCAAATATTGTGTATGTTTCTGCTGATATTTCTGCAACATCGCCATCTTCAAGAAAAATAAAATCATTGGTCATTTGAGCTATAGCCAATGGATCTGATGCTGCAAACATTTCATCAGTTCCAAGGCCTATCAATAAAGGTGATTTATTTCTTGCAACAACTAGGTTCGTGTCATCTTTGATATCTATGGCTGCTATAGCATATGCGCCCTCAAGTTTTTCTTTTGCTAAATACATAGCATCAATCATGCTGTTGCCTTGATTTATATATAGGTCAAGAAGGTGGGCTATAAGCTCTGAGTCTGTTTGCGATGCAAACTCATAACCATCATTAATGAGTGATTCTCTTAAGGCAACATAGTTTTCAATAATGCCGTTATGGACGATATAAATAGAATCTTTAGATTTATGTGGGTGGGCATTTATTTCTGAAGGCTCTCCATGAGTTGCCCATCTTGTGTGAGCTATCCCCAGTTTGCTTTTTGGTTTCTCAGTAATCATTTTCTCTTCGAGAAGTTTCACTTTGCCCAGTGCTCGTAAATGGGCGATAGAATCATTTTGATGTAAGGCTATGCCAGCTGAGTCATACCCTCTGTACTCCATTTTATGGAGACCTTGAACTAGGAGCTTTCCAACATTCCTTGTTGATGCTGCAGCAATAATTCCACACATATTTAATCCTTTTTCTTAGACCAGTTTTCTTTATTTTCTTGTTTTGCTCTTCCAAATCCAAGAGCATTATCAGGAACATCTTTATTAATAACAGAGCCAGCTGCAATTGTTGCGTCTGATCCGACCGTTACAGGCGCCACTAGTGATGAGTTACTTCCAATAAAACTACCATCTCCAATAACTGTCTTGTGCTTGTCTTTGCCATCATAGTTGCACGTTATTGTTCCAGCGCCAATATTTGTGCCTTCTCCAACCTCTGTATCTCCAAGGTATGTGAAGTGATTTGCTTTTGAGCCCTTTCCAAGAGTTGAGTTTTTTGTTTCAACAAAATTACCGACCTTGGCCGTATTTTCAATCTTACTGCCAACACGCAGTCTTGCGTATGGACCGATAATACAATCATCGCCTATATTTGCTTGATCAATATGTGAAAATGCTTCGATTTTAGTATTGCTGCCGATAACAGAATCTTTAATGATGGTGTTTGGTCCAATAGAGACATTGTCTCCAAGAGTTATAGATCCCTCCAAAATAACATTTACATCAATAGAGCAATCCTTGCCAGCAGTTACATCTCCCCTAACGTCGAGTCTTGAGCTATCAGAGATAGTGATTCCTTGATTAAATAGTTCATCAGATTTCATGCTTCTATAAATGGCCTCTAGTTGTGCAAGTTCTTGTTTGCTGTTTGCTCCCTTCACTTCGTCGTTAGAAGCATTATATGTTTTTATTTTAATACCATTTTGACTCATTATTGAAACTAAGTCAGTTAAATAATACTCATTAGCTGCGTTGTCATTTCCTATTTTTTCTAAACTCTCTTCTATAAGCTCTTTGGTGCCACATAAAACTCCAGTGAATATCTCTTTGATTTCCTTCTCAGCCACTGAAGAATCTTTTTCTTCAACAATAGCTAGTGCATTTCCATCTGTATCTTTAATTACCCTTCCGTAGCCAAAAGGATCATGTAAAACTGTAGTTAAAATTGAAAGCCCAGAGTCTGCTGACTCAATGAGCTTTTGTAAGGTCTCTTTTTTAATAAGAGGAACATCGCCATACAAAACAAGTATTTTGGTTGCGCCTTCAACACCCTTCATTCCACACTTAACCGCATCGCCTGTTCCAATAGGATTAGGTTGCTCTGCTATTGAAATATTAAGAGGATAGTTATTGGATTCTTCGATTATGGATTCTTTGTCAAAACCAACCACAAGCGTTATATTTGGGCTAATAGAGCCTGCAGTGTCACATATTTTTTTTAACATAGAGCTGCTGCCAACTTTTTGGAGGGCTTTCGCTCTATTTGATTTCATTCTTGAGCCCTGTCCGGCTGCAAGTATTATGGTGTGTACGCTCACAGTAATTTAAATATTAAATATCTAGCTTACTGGTTTTTGCGAAGTTTTTGAATAGTTTTTAATCTTGCCACAGCCTCAGCAAGCTGAGCGGATGCTTTTGCGTAATCTAAAGTTGCATCTTTATTGGCCAGGTCTTGTTCTGCAGACTCCTTCGCTTTGATTGCTTCAGCCTCATCTAAGCTGTCAGCTCTTTCTGCTGTATCAGATAAAACAGTTACTAAATCTGGCTGAATTTCTAGGAAGCCGCCTGAACAAAAAAATGCTTCTTCTTCTGTACCGTTTTGCACTCTTACAGGGCCTGCTGCCAAACCAGTTAAAAGTGGCGTATGGCCAGGAGCGATACCAAGCTCACCAAGTGATCCTGTTGCATAGACCATTGTGGCCTCACCAGAATATATTTCCTCATTAGAGGAAACTATGTTGATCTTGATCGTGCTCATGATTATAAAGTTTTAGCCTTTTCTACTGCTTCTTCTATGGTACCAACCATATAAAAAGCTTGTTCTGGTAAATGATCATAGTCACCAGCTAGCAAGCCTTTAAAAGCTTTAATAGTGTCATCTAGTGATACATATTTTCCTGGGGTTCCAGTAAAAATTTCAGCAACAAAGAATGGTTGAGATAAGAATTTTTGAGCCTTTCTTGCTCTTGCAACTAACCCTTTGTCTTCTTCTGAAAGTTCATCCATACCAAGAATAGCAATAATATCTTTTAGCTCGTTATATCTTTGTAAGATTTTTTGAACTCCTTGGGCAACGGCATAATGCTCGTCACCAACAACAAATGGATCAAGCTGTCTACTTGTTGAATCAAGTGGATCCACAGCGGGGTAAATACCTAGCTCTGAGATTTGTCTTGATAAAACAACTGTTGCATCCAAATGGGCAAATGTTGTAGCAGGAGATGGGTCAGTTAAATCATCCGCTGGAACATACACAGCCTGGATTGAAGTAATAGATCCTGTTTTAGTAGAAGTAATTCTTTCTTGAAGAGCTCCCATTTCTTCTGCAAGAGTTGGCTGATATCCAACAGCAGAAGGCATTCTTCCTAGAAGAGCTGAAACCTCAACACCTGCAAGTGTGTAACGATAAATATTATCAATAAATAATAAAACATCTTTACCATCGTCTCTGAATTTTTCAGCCATTGTTAGGCCTGTTAAAGCAACCCTAAGCCTGTTTCCAGGGGGCTCATTCATTTGTCCATAAACCATGGCAACTTTTGATTCTTCAGGCTTGTCTATGTTTACAACACCAGACTCCTGCATCTCGTAATAGAAGTCATTACCTTCTCTAGTTCTTTCACCAACACCTGTGAATACTGATAAGCCAGAATGCTGTAATGCAATGTTATTAATAAGTTCCATCATGTTAACTGTTTTACCAACACCAGCTCCACCAAATAGACCAACCTTTCCACCTTTAGCAAAAGGACACATCAAATCAATAACCTTAATACCTGTCTCTAAAATATCGTTAGATGCAGACTGATCTGTATAGCTAGGGGGTTTTCTGTGAATTGGCATTCTTTCTTCTTCACCAATAGGACCCTTTTCATCAATAGGATTCCCTAAAACATCCATGATTCTTCCCAGGGTTGGTTGCCCAACTGGAACTGAAATGGGAGCATTTGTTCTAGAAACAGCTAATCCTCTTTTTAGTCCTTCTGTAACGCCCATAGCAATAGTCCTTACAACTCCATCGCCAAGTTGTTGTTGAACCTCTAAAGTCGTTCCACTCTCCTCAATCATCAAAGCTTCATATACTTTTGGAATATTATTTTTGTCGAACTCGACATCAATAACTGCTCCAATAATCTGTGTAACCGTTCCGTTGCTCATATTTTTCTCCTTAAACTGCTGCTGCGCCGCCGACTATCTCTGAGAGCTCTTGAGTGATAGCTGCCTGTCTTACGTTGTTATATAAAAGTTCTAATTCTTTAATCAAATCACCCGCATTGTCTGTTGCACTTTTCATAGCAATCATTTTTGCTGCTTGCTCACAAGCGTTGTTTTCTACAACTGCTTGATAGACTAGTGACTCGATGTATCTGGTTAAAAGCCCATCTAATAATTCTTTTGCTTCAGGCTCATAAATATAATCCCACTGTGTTGATATTGAATCATCCTTCTCTGCTGGAGCAAGAGGAATTAATTGGTCAACGTTTGGTTGTTGAGTCATAGTATTAACGAAACTGTTAGAGCATAGATAAGCTTGATCAATATCGCCATTCTTATGCATATCTAAAACAACCTTAGTTAAACCGATCAAGTCTTCTGGATTGGGTTTGTCGCCAAGCTTTTCAGCAACTGCAACAACCTGCCCACCAATGCTCTTAAAAAATCCTGGAGCCTTAGATCCAATTAATGCGAAACATGACTCTACGCCTTGCTCATGGAGCTCTGCAGATTTAGCAATTACCTGTTTAAATAAATTAATATTTAAACCGCCACATAATCCTTTGTCAGATGAAACAACTATAAAGCATGCTTTTTTAGCAGATCTTTCTTCATAAAAAGGATGTGGATACTCTGAATTCGCAGATGCGATATGAGCAATTACATCTTTAATTTTTAAAGAATATGGTCTTCCTTTAAGCATATTGTCTTGAGTTTTTTTCATCTTACTCGCCGCAACCATTTCCATAGCCGAAGTAATTTTTTGCGTGCCTTTTATGCTCGCAATCTGCTTTCTTACTTCTTTTGTATTAGCCATTATTTATTTCTAATTAAAATGTTTGGGTTTTTTTAAAATCTTCAACTAAGGCTGTGAACTGGCTTTCAATGTCATCATTCCAGTCACCTGTTGAGTTGATTTGTTGCTCTAGCTCTGATTTTTCAGCAGTTAAATAGCTATGAAGTGCTTCTTCAAAAGCTAAGATTTTATCTACTTCTATATCAGCCATAAAGCCTCTATCAGCAGCAAATAAGCTTAATGCTTGTTGAGCAACACTCATTGGAGCATATTGCTTTTGCTTGAGAAGTTCAGTAAAAGCTTTACCGTTTGCCAGCTGTTGTTTAGTTGCATCGTCTAAATCAGATGCAAACTGAGAGAAGGCAGCTAATTCACGATACTGTGCTAATGCTGTTCTAACTCCACCAGCAAGTTTTTTCATAATTTTTGTCTGCGCAGAACCACCAACCCTTGATACAGATAACCCTGGATTAATAGCAGGTCTAATACCTGAATTAAATAACTCTGTTTCTAAATAGATCTGTCCGTCTGTAATTGAGATAACGTTGGTTGGAACAAAAGCAGAAACGTCTCCTGCTAAAGTTTCAATAATTGGTAGGGCTGTTAATGACCCAGTCTTTCCTTTTACTTTGCCGCCAGTAACTTGTTCTACATAGTCTGCGTTAACCCTTGCGGCTCTCTCTAATAGTCTTGAATGAAGATAGAAAACATCTCCAGGATACGCCTCTCTTCCCGGAGGCCTTTTAAGAAGTAGTGAGACCTGTCTATAAGCAACCGCTTGTTTTGAAAGATCATCATAAACAATTAACGCATCCTCACCCTTATCTCTGAAGTATTCACCCATTGAACATCCTGAGTAAGCAGATAAGTATTGCATTGGAGCTGGGTCAGCTGCAGTAGCTGAAACAACAATCGTATGATCCATAGCACCATACTCTTCTAATTTTCTTACTACGTTAGCAACGGTTGATTGTTTTTGTCCGATAGCAACATAAATACACTTAACGCCTGTGCCTTTTTGGTTAATAATTGCATCGATTGCAACTGCTGTTTTACCAGTTTGTCTATCGCCAATGATTAGCTCTCTTTGCCCTCTACCAATTGGAACCATCGCATCAACAGCCTTTAGTCCAATTTGAACAGGTTGATCTACTGATTGACGTGCAATAACACCAGGGGCAACAACCTCAACAGGCGCGGTTCCTTCTGCCTTAATCTCACCCTTGCCGTCAATAGGAACTCCCAATGTGTTTACAACCCTTCCTAAAAGAGCCTCTCCCACAGGAACTTCTAAAACCTTGCCTGTGCAAAGTGCTTTTTGACCCTCAACAAGCTCTAAGTAATCACCAAGAACAACAGCTCCAACTGAGTCCTGCTCTAAGTTAAGCGCCATCCCTTTAGTGCCGTTTTCAAATTCTATAACCTCACCATACATAACATCACCCATGCCATGTATTCTCACAATACCATCAGATACACTGACGATAATGCCTTCATTTTTTCTTTCTGCTGAAAGGTCAAGTCCAGCGATCTTTTCTTTTAGAACGCTAGAAATTTCTGATGGATTTAATTGACTCATTTTTTCACCTTAAAAATTTAATTGGTTTACAAGTTTGTTGACCTTTCCTCTTATAGAAAGATCTAAAGTTTCGTCACCTACCTTAATAGATAAGCCGCCCATCATTTTTGGGTCTTTTGAAAAATATATATTTGCATCATTG
This sequence comes from SAR86 cluster bacterium, assembly GCA_018607365.1. Classification (GTDB taxonomy): domain Bacteria; phylum Pseudomonadota; class Gammaproteobacteria; order Magnimaribacterales; family D2472; genus SCGC-AAA076-P13. Next base: position 29,770 of record JABBBT010000053.1, on the reverse strand, counting down.
CCATAGGAGTTTCTAAGCTTTGCTTCGATGCTCTCTTTAGCATCATCACTTGGGTCTGTTGCTACAAAAACCTCTATAGAGTTTTGATCTTTATGCTTTTCTAACAACTCTTGATACATCGAGTATATTGGATGGAGAAGGTTTAACCTTTTATTCTCAGCCAGTATTGAAAGGAGTTTTTTCGATATATCTGTAATGTTGCCATCAAAAAGCTTAACTAAAATATCTACAACTTCCTGTCTTGATAAAACAGGATTTTCAATGGTATTGATCACCTCTTTGGATTTAGATGCGATAGCCATTATTTTAAGCTCGTTTGCCATTCCATCTAAATTACTTGTTTCAACCGCAGAAGCAAATAGTGCTTTAGCGTATGGTCTTGCAAGTGGGGTGAGCTCTATCATTGCTTATAAATCCTCTGCCGCTTTCTTTAAAATAGCGTCGTGTTTTTCAGGTGATATCTCATCACCAAGAATTTTTTGAGTTGTATCTATAATAATTTCAGACATTTGCTGCCTTAGCTCTTCTTTTGCTTTGTTTGTTTCGTTCTCTATGGATGTAGATGCTGATGTCATGATCTTCTCAGCCTCTTCTTCGGCTTTGGATGAGGCATCGCCAACGATTTGTGATGCTCTGGCGTTGGCTTTTTTAAGAATTTCTGCGGCCTCTGTTTTTGCCTGATCCATCTCTTTATCGAAGGCTAGTTTTGCCTCCTCAAGAGAGTCGTCAGCTTTTTTAGCCGCCTCTAACCCATCAGATATTTTCTTTTCTCTTTCTTGCATAACTTCCAAGATTGGTGGGTAGACATATTTCCAGCATATAGCTACAAATACAATCATTACGACTGCTTGGGCAAGTAAGGTTGCGTTTATATTCATTCTTTAAAATTTCTACAGAGCAAATAACATGTACATACCAAGGCCTACACCAATCATAGGCACCGCATCAGTTAATCCCATCATAAGAAAGAATCGACCTTGAAGAAATGGTGCTAACTCTGGCTGTCTAGCTATACCTTCAATAAATTTACTACCCAAAATACCAACACCAACACCAGCTCCAATAGCTGAAAGTCCCATGGTGATTCCTGCTGCTAAAATACTATATTCCATTTTTTTCTCCTTAAATTTGAGGTTTAATGTTCCTCTGTTTCATGCGCCATCGCCAAATAAGCAATGGTTAACGCCATAAATATAAATGCCTGCAATGCCACAATTAATATGTGGAAAAGTGCCCAAACCAAATGTAGACCAAACCCAAGCACACCAATAGCTATACTGCTAAAAAACAACATCAACGCAATCAAAATAAATATCATTTCTCCCGCATATAAATTACCAAAAAGTCTTAAGCCTAATGATATTGGTTTTGCAATAAAATTAACCATTTCTAAAACAAAATTAACTGGTATCAGCCATTTACCGAAAGGGTGAAGAGTAAGCTCTGAAATAAAAGCCTTGGGGCCTTTAACAGATATGCTGTAATAAATCGTTAAAACAAATATTGCTAACGCCATACCCAAAGTAATATTGGGGTCTGTGGTAGGAACCACTTTAAAGTAAAATGATTCTGGTCCAGTTATCCAGGCATGGTCTGGGCCACCAACAAGATAAAAGGCTATATGCCCAGCAAGAACAGGTATGAAATCAACAGGAATTAAGTCCATTAAATTCATTAACAAGATCCAAACAAAAACTGTTAATGCAAGTGGGGCTATTAGTGTATTTTTTATAGATCCAAATAAAGATTGAACATTATCTTCGACGAACTCGATGCTCATTTCAACAAAATTTTGAAGGCCTGTTGGTGTTGTATCAGCTGTGGCGTTTTTTGGCATTGCTGTTTTAAATAAGAAAAGGAAAAGCCCTCCCAAAAAAATAGACCAAAATAAAGAATCTACATGAAATGCCCAAAAAGTCATGTTTTCGACATCATGAGGATCACAGCTCCACCCGCCATCTTTAAGTTGTCCACACGTTAAATTAGTTAAATGGTGATCAATGTAAGACTGGGTTGTTAGTTCTTTTGCCATTACGCAGATACCTTGTTTTTAGATATAAACGTCATTGGGCTAAGAATGGTGTTTATTAAAATATATGAAAACATTGCAAAAATAAAAGCTTCTTTAAGATAAGAGGCTGTTAGGTATAAGAAAACAACGAACAGGGACCACTTAACAGACCAGTTATACATTGCATTAACTGCATGGTCACTAATTCTTCCACTAATACTGTATGCGATTGTTAAAGATGTTAAGTATAAAACTGGGGCTAAAACAAAAAAAGTAATTTGAATAGTTCCGGCTATAACAAGAAACAAAAATGCCATTGTAAGCAGGTTTTTGTTACTAAAAATTGTGTTTAAAAAACTTTTCAAAAGATATGTGTTTTTGTTTATATGTATTGGCGGGAATTATAGAAATTAATGGCGTTTTAAACAAGTTGTTTTCACATTAATTTATATATTAGTCTGTTAGTTTGGCAATGATGTTTTCTAATTCATCTGAGGTGTTGTATGTGATAACAACCTTGCCGTTTTTTTTATTTTTTGCCTCTATTTCAACCTTGTGCCCAAAAGCATCTGACATTTCTTGTTCTATGTTTAAAAGATCAGTATCTTTATTTTTTTTTGTTGGGGTTGTGGACCCTTTTTTCTTTTGGGATATGTTGCTTAAGTCTTTTACTGTCAGTTTGTTTTTTATAATATTATCTGCTGCTGCCTCTGCCTCTTTAGGGTCGAGAGAGGCTAATAATTTTGCATGCCCTTTTTCGATTTGTCCCGAAGAAAGAAGGTCTAAAACTTTTGCTGGGAGTGATAGCAATCTTATTGAGTTTGCTATTGTGCTTCTTGCTTTACCTGTGGATGTTGCCACCTCATCTTGAGTTAGTCCAAACTCTCTTTTCAGCCTGTCGTATCCCCTAGCTTCTTCGACGGCATTTAAGTCTTCTCTTTGCAAATTTTCAATCAAAGCTGACTCAAGAGCATCTTGATCTTTCTTTTGGTCAACAAGGCATGGGATTGTTTTTAGTCCTGCTTTTATTGAGGCTCTTAAGCGTCTTTCGCCAGCGATTACTTCGTATTTATTTAACCCAAGCTCTCTTACTAGAATTGGTGAAAGCACGCCGTGTTTTTTGATTGAGTCTGTCAGTTCTAATAATTTATCTTCATCGAAATTTGCTCTTGGTTGGAACCTTCCTGCGCCTATCAATCCAGGATCAATATCTTTAACAGTTCTTTGGTTGTTGGTGCTTGATGAGCCCAATAATGCATCTAGCCCTCTGTTTAAAATTTTTCCATCTTCAGACATATTCAACCTTCCTTATTAATTCTCCAGCCAGAGCTAAGTAGGCTTTTGCACCGTAGGAGCTTGGCATATATTTAACACCAGATATTCCATGACTGGGCGCTTCGGCCAGTTTTATGTTTCTTGGTATCAGCGTGTTAAAAACAAGATGTGAAAAGTGTGATTCGAGCTCATCGGAAACCTCTTTAGCTAAATTGTTTCTCATATCTACCATTGTTCTAACTATTCCCAACACCCTGTTTGATGATAGGTTTTTATCTGCCAGTGACTGGATGGTCTGCATTAAACCTGTAACGCCCTCAAGGGAATAATATTCACACTGAAGCGGTATTAATGTTCCAGATGCTGCAAATAACGCCTCTATGGTTAGTTGGTTTAGTGTTGGTGGGGTGTCAATAATGGTGTAATCATAGGAGTCGCCAAGGGTGTTGAGCTCTTTTTTTAAAAAAGCCTGTTGGTTTTTCTCTCTAATGCCAACCTCTAGAGCTAAAAGCTCTTGGTTTCCAGGTAAAACGTCGTATCCGTCGGATGATTTATAAATACACTCTGAAATCTTGGTGTTTTCAAAAAATAAATTATACAAAGTGTTTGGCGAGTTTTCTTTAAGGCCGGCCGCTGTTGTTGCATTGCCTTGAGGGTCCAGGTCAACCAACAAAACCTTTCTGTTTGTTGCGGCCAAGCTTGCTGCAAGATTGACAGCTGTTGTTGTTTTGCCAACACCGCCCTTCTGGTTTGCTATAGCTAGAATTTTATTCATTAATCTTTATTTTTAAAAAATGCCTTTCGTTTTTATTGTTATCTATTTTGATTATTTCATACTTATATTTGTTTGTGTCTATGGATTCTAGTTCTTCTAATATTTTTTCCATTCTGCCTTTGAGTAAAATATATTGACCTGTTTTAACTAAGTTGTTTTTTGTAAGTTTTAGAATGTTTGTTGTGGAGGAAAATGCTCTGGCTGTTATTAAATCATAGGGCTCTAGGGTGTTTTTATCATTTAGCGTTGCTTTAATTACTTTTGTGTTTTTTAGCTCTAAGGTGTCAATTGTTTTATTAAGGAAATAGCATTTTTTTTGGTTTTTTTCCAAAAGGTGGTTTGTTAGGTTTGGTTTAAGTATGCCGATTAGAATCCCTGGAAACCCTCCCCCAGAACCAAGATCAAGGATTTTTTGCGCGTTTTGGATTTCGTGTATAAGAGGCAGGCAATCTAGGACGTCTTTTTCATAAACCTCGTCAATACTGCTCCTTACAAATATGTTGTGTTTTTTGTTAAACAAAAATGCATCTTCTACAAATTGTTTGATGTGTTGAATTTGTTTTTCTGTGATGTTTGGTAGGTGGTATTTAATTTCCTGCTTTGTTTCTTCAAGCATTTGTTGTTCGTTTTTCTTCTTTTTTCATTACCACCAGAATTAGATTGATTGCGGCTGGAGTGACTCCCTCTATTCTAGATGCTGAGCCTATTGTTTGTGGTTTGGTCTTTGTAAGTTTCTCAACCACTTCATTTGATAGTCCGCTTATGTGTTTGTATGAAAAATCATCAGGTATTTTTTTGTCGTTTTGTTTTCTGTTTTTGCTTATTTCTCTCAGTTGTTTTTCTATATATCCTTTGTACTTTATTTCTATGGATGCTCTTTTGAATAATTTTTCTTGGCTCTCCATAAGTGCAATAATTTCATCTTCATTGATGTCTGGTCTTGTTAGCAGTTGTGCTATTGTTCTTTTTTCGGCCAACTCTACCGTTTCATTTTTTTTGTTTATAAAACGTTTTACTTTTGTTTTTTCTAATACTGTTTTTACAAACTCTTTATATATTTCTTCTTTGGCCGTAAATCGGTTTAGTGTTTCTTGATCAACAAGACCAAAGGCATGGCCTTTTTCTAGGATTCTTTGTTCTGCGTTGTTTTGTGAGAGCAAAAGCCTGTGTTCAGCCCTGCTTGTAAACATCCTGTATGGCTCTGTTATTCCATGGGTTATGAGGTCGTCAACAAGGACGCCGATGTAGGCCTCGCTTCTATCTAGAACAAATTCTGTTTCTTTTTTTAAAGACCTTGAGGCGTTAACTCCAGCTACTAGGCCTTGAGCTGCTGCTTCTTCATACCCCGTGGTTCCATTTATTTGTCCTGCCAAATAAAAGTTTTTCAAAAACTTGGTTTCAAGTGTTTGTTTAAGAGATCGAGGGTCTATGAAGTCATATTCAACAGCATAGCCATATTCTTCTATTTGAGAATTTTCCATGCCGGCTATGGAGGTAATAAATTCTTTCTGGGCTTCTTTTGGGAGGCTTGTAGATATGCCGTTGGGATAAACCAAATCTTTTTCAATCCCCTCGGGTTCTATAAAAATTTGGTGGCTTTCTTTGGTATTAAATTTATAAACCTTGTCCTCTATGGATGGGCAGTATCTTGGTCCTATGCCAACAATATTGCCAGAATACATTGCTGATAGGTGTATGTTTTTATCTATTATTTTGTGTGTTTCTTTGTTTGTTCTTGTTATGTAGCAGGAAAGTTGTTTTTGATGTTTCTCTGTTTCGCCCCTAAGTGACATAAAAGGGGTTGGCTCTTCTCCTGGCTGCTCTTCCATCACAGATAAATCTAAACTTGAAAGCTTTACTCTTGCTGGTGTGCCTGTTTTTAGTCTTCCCATTGGAAGTTTTAAACCATAAAGTCTCTCAGATAGAGGTATGGATGAGCGATCCCCAACCCTTCCTCCTTTTGAAGATTCTTTACCTGTGTACATAATCCCGTTAAGAAAAGTTCCGGTTGTGAGTATGGTTCTCTCTGAATAGAGGGTTTGGTTTTTTGTTACAACACCTTTTACGGTTTGATTTTCTATAACAATATCCACAACCTCTTCTTCAAAAATATCAATATTTGTTTCTAGTAAAATATCTTGAATGGCTTTTTTATAAAGCTCTCTGTC
>JABBBT010000053.1:21391-23441 GCA_018607365.1 SAR86 cluster bacterium | reverse complement strand
CAATATTTGTTTCTAGTAAAATATCTTGAATGGCTTTTTTATAAAGCTCTCTGTCACACTGAACTCTTAGTGCTTGGACTGCGTCGCCTTTTCTTGTGTTAAGGGTTCGGTATTGGATTCCAGATCTGTCTGTTGCAACAGCCATAATTCCACCAAGCGCATCTATCTCTCTCACAATATGAGATTTACCCAGGCCACCTATGGCTGGGTTGCAAGACATTTGACCGATCTTGTCCTTTTCAAAAGTGACAAGAGCGCACCTTAGCCCAAGACGGTGGACGGAGTGAGCAGCCTCAACACCAGCATGACCGCCTCCAACTACAATAATGTCGTACTTATCCATAGGACTTTTCCATACTTATTAAAACCAATAATATCTATATTATATACTTATTGTTATTTCTATTAGGGTTTCTGTTTTTTGTTAATAAGGCCTGTGAGCCCTGTTAAACACCAATCAAATCAGGCCTAATAACTTCTGTTTAACAACAAAGATAACCGGTTACAAAACAGCTATAAACCTGTTAACAAAAAAAACGGCAAAAAAAGAACCACAACTTAATAACAGTTTATTTACCGATACAGAATTTACTAAAAATATCTCCCAACAAATCATCTGAAGTTTTTTCACCAACAACAACATCAAGGCAGCTTCGTGATATTTTTAATTCTTCCGCTGCAATCTCTAAACCCCCACCCGACTTTAAAATAAACAAGCTTTTTTTTAACGCCTCTACCGACTCATTAAATAAAATAATATGCCTATCCCTTACCAAAAAGGTTGCAGAATCATCGGAGCTTTTGCTGAAAAAAGAAACAATCTTTTCCTTAAAGCTATCAAAACCCTCACCTGTTTTTGCTGATATTAAACAATCAAAACCAGCACACTCTGGTTTATCAAGATCTATTTTATTTAAAACTTTTATAAAATTTTTATTACCAACAAGCGACGTAAAATAATCCACCGAATCATCTAAAGGCGAGTCAAAAACACCAACAACAACATCAGCATTACCTATTTCAGACTTAGTATAATCTATACCCATGGCCTCTATGGAGTCATCGGTATTTCTTATCCCAGCAGTATCAAACAAAGAGAAAGACAGGTTGCTGTAAAAGACCTCAGACTCAATAATGTCTCTTGTGGTTCCAGGAATATCTGAGATCAAAGCCCTCTCAAAACCAAGAAGCCTGTTGAAAGTAGACGACTTTCCAGAATTCACAGGACCAATAAAGACGACCTTGTTTTTAACAGACATATTTTTTTTATTTCTACAGCCACCCAAAAACAACTCAAAATCACACACCAAACGATCAAGATCAGAGATGATCTTTTCATCCATAAAACTTTCACCCTCGTCAGAAAAATCAATCTCACCCTCTACCCTCATTCTCAAGTCATTTATTACAGAAGCAAAGCCATGAACCTTTTTAGAGAACTCTCCAGACAAAGATCTAGACGAAAGATAGACGTCATCAGCGCTTGCACTATCAATAACATCCAAAACCGACTCAGCCTCATTGAGGTCTATTTTATTGTTTAAAAAAGCCCTTTTAGTAAACTCCCCAGGCGCGGCCTCTTCAAAACCAACAGAATCAAAAGCCTCTATTATTAAAGACATTACACCCAAGCCGCCATGGGCATGAACCTCAAAAGAGTCCTCCCCTGTATAACTTTTTCCACCACTAAAAACCAAGACGCCAACAGTATCAACAAGGACACCAGAATTATAAAAAGGCCTAACAGAAAAGACCCGTGGTGAAATGTCGACAGCACCAAATAAAACAGAAAGCTTGTCTAAACAACCCTCCCCAGAAACCCTAAAAACACATATAGCGGATTTGGCAGCCGGAGTTGCTAAAGCATAAACAATAGACATCTTTAGAGGCGCCTAACTCTTGTTACTGGGATCACCTAATACACCAAGCTTCTTATAAAGATATCTTTGCTGCACCAAAGAGACACCCGCATTTACAACCGAATACAAACAAAGACCAGCTGGAAAAATTACAAAAAACACAGAAAACATAACTGGCATAAGCTTCATTA
>JABBBT010000053.1:0-21291 GCA_018607365.1 SAR86 cluster bacterium | reverse complement strand
CCAGCTGGAAAAATTACAAAAAACACAGAAAACATAACTGGCATAAGCTTCATTATTTGTGCCTGCATGGGATCTTGGGTTGGTGGTTGTGGGTTTAGTTTTTGGGTTAGAACCATAATACAACCAAAAACCACAGGGAGAATAAACAAAGGATCTGGAACTGAAAGGTCTGTGATCCACAAACCAAAATCCGCAAACCTTAACTCAACCATTTCTCTCAATGCAAAAAAGAACCCAATAAAAAAAGGCATCTGGGCAAGCATTGGAAGACAACCACCAAGAGGATTGGCGCCCTCTTTTTTGTATAAAACCATCATTTCTTGACTAAGCTTTTGCCTGTCATTTGCATACCTGTCCTGCAGCTCCTTCATTTTTGGCATTACCTTTCTCATATTGCCCATAGCAACAAAACCTTTGGCCGTTACTGGAAACAGAAGAAGTTTAAGCAATAACGTAAAAACAATTATAGAAACACCCCAGTTTCCAACAAAACCATTAATCCAATCCAAAACTCTCACCATTGGTTGAGAGATAAACCAGAACCACCCCATATCAATCGAGAGCTCAAGGTTTGGGGCTCTTTTTTCTAAATCTTTCCTTATCTTGGGACCAATAAAAACTCTATGAGAGTGAGAGTAGACAAGATTTTGTGCATCACCCTTTTCAACTGTATAACCCATACTATAAATACCAGCATCTCCGGGTTGCGCAAAGTAATTGTAAACAAAATCATTTGAACCAATTACAGCAGCAAAGAAATATTTCTGTATAAAAGAAACCCAACCACCCCTTGATAAAAAAGACATTTTTTCATCCAAACCTCTTAGCCTTTGTGTCTCGTAAGGGTCATCAGAAGTGCTAAAGGCAACAGCCTGGTATGAGCTATTATTCATCATACCGCCTTGCGTTATTTCTGTTTTTAAGTCTAAAGACCTACCCTCTGTTCTATAAAGCGAAGCAAAAGCCTTTCCGGTGCTCCCGCTTTCTACAGTGTCTTTGATTTGTATTTCGTATGTATCAGGCAGAAAACTAATTTCTTTTTTAACACCAAGACCTTCATCGTAAAGAGCTACAGAGCCCTGTCCGTAACTTAAAAGTTTGTAGTTTGCTGCTTCGCTGGTAAAACCAGACTTAAAGTAGTATTTAAAAAAACCATTTTCATCCGAACCAAAAACCCTTACACCAAGGGAGCCAGGAATATTTTCAACACCATATTCTTTTAGTCTTGCCTCCACAATTGCACCAGAATTTACAGCAATTTTTAGTTTTAAAAGATCATTTTCTAAATAGACATAACTACCATCCGAAGTTACAACATCAATAGAACCCTCAGATTTAGCAACCTCTAAATGTTTGGCCTGGGCATCCGCCTTGCTTTCAGCGGTCCATTGATAAAAAAGGGACGCTGATAAAACAACAATAACAGCAAGATAAATTCTTCTTATATTCATTTTTTAATATCCATTAACAGGTTTGATGATTCTACAGCTTTAACGATTTCAACAGAAGGGGTTGCCCCGCTAATATCAAAATACCCCTTATAAACAATAACAACAAAACATCCATCTGAAGTAAATAAGTTATTTTTTCTAAAGGTTTCTTTTATTTGTCTTTTGATCTTGTTGCGATCTACGGCGAGCTTAAAGTTTTTTTTTGATATGGAGACCCTTAGGTTATCAGCATCATCCTTTATGAAGAAGATTCTAAAACGCTTAGAGGAATAGAAATGTCTTGGAAGCCTTGAAAAAGCCAAGTTTTAGGCACTTAATACCTTGCGACCCTTTTTACGTCTCGCAGACAAAATAGCTCTACCAGCTTTTGTTGCCATTCTCGCTCTGAAGCCATGAGTTCTGCTTCTTTTTAATACACTGGGTTGAAACGTTCTTTTCATAAGTCACCATCTAAAAATTAGTGGCGCATTATAGCCCAATAATTAAGAGTTTTCACAAATTAATATAAAAACATAAACTTATTTTATATAAACAAGTTATCCACAGAAAATTCATGAAGTTATCCTGTAGATATCTTGTGGGTTTTTTAATAGACTAGACATTCACATAAGAGGAGAAGAGATTGGAATTTTGGAATAAATGCTCAGAAAGATTAGAAAACAAACTTTCACAAGACGATTTTAACACCTGGATCAGACCATTAAAAGCAAATTTAAATGAGAATATTTTAGAGTTAGTAGCGCCAAATGATTTTATTTTAAATTATGTTGAAACAAATCTTGTTGACGAAATCACCAACATGGTTAAGTCCCAGTCAAAGAAAAATATCAACCTTGTGTTTAAGACGCACACAAAAGAAACATTTGTCGACAAATATAAAAATAAAGCAGAGGACACAAAGCTTGTTCCATCTTATGTTTTTGAGACATTTGTCGAAGGTAAGTCTAATCATCTTGCACTAGCCGCATCTAAACAAGTCGCGTCAAACCCAAAAGGGGACTACAACCCATTGTTTATATATGGTGGTGTTGGTTTGGGTAAAACCCATCTAATGCATGCTGTAGGAAATGAAATACTCAAAAACGAACCAGGAAAAAGAATTGTTTATGTTCATTCTGAAAAATTTGTTTCAGACATGGTAAAAGCCCTTCAGCTTGGCGCTATGAATGAATTTAAGTCATTTTATAGAAATGCAGATGCTTTACTTATCGACGATATTCAGTTTTTTGCAGGAAAAGAGCAATCACAAGAAGAGTTTTTCCACACATTTAACGCATTATTAGACAGAAACAACCAAATGATTCTTACTTGTGATAAATATCCTAAAGAGATTGATGGTTTGGAAGAAAGGCTAAAATCTAGGCTTGGTTGGGGATTGCCTGTGGTTATAGACCCGCCAGAATTAGAAACAAGAGCCGCGGTGTTAATGCAGAAAGCCTCTTCAATGGGTGTAGAGATGCCTAATGATTGTGCTTTTTACATTGCACAAAGAATAAGATCTAACATCAGAGAGTTAGAGGGCGCTCTTAAAAGGGTTATAGCTAACGCAAGGTTCACTAACCAGCCGATTGATCTGGCTTTGGTTAAGGATGCTTTAAAAGATTTGTTTGTTATATCTGCAAAAATGGTAAGTATAGAAAATATTCAAAAAACTGTAGCAGAATACTACAACATAAAACTATCTGATCTGTTATCTAAAAGAAGAAGCAGGTCCATAACAAGACCCAGACAGCTTGCAATGGCTTTAACCAAAGAACTTACAAATCACAGTCTTCCAGAAATTGGAGAGGCTTTTAATGGCAGGGATCACACAACAGTTCTCCATGCCTGCAAAAAAATTGCGGAGCTTAGAAAAGAAAACCCCTCTCAAGAAGAGGATTACAGGAACCTTAACAGAGCACTTACAAATTAATTATGGATTTTTATATAACCAAAGAAGAGGTGGTAAAGTCGCTTAATTCAACACTTGGTGTTGTTGAAAAAAGACAAACATTACCCATACTTGCTAATGTTTTGTTTGAAGTTGACGAATCATCCCTTCGACTTACCGCAACAGATTTAGAATCAGAAATTTCTACAATTTCAACAATTTCTAATTTTAAAAGCGGTGGAAAAACAACAGCCCCAGCAAAAAAACTAAGTGAGCTTTGTAGGCTTTTTAGCGATGGTTCTGAGATACATTTTTTTCTTGATGGCGACAATTTAAGAATCGAAACCAATTCAGGAAAATACAATCTATCAACATTGCCAAGTGAAGATTTTCCTGTTTTTGAAAAAGAGGAGGCTGGTGACTCTATAAATATTACACCTAGCAATCTTAAATCCCTTATAGGCAAAACGTCATTTGCAATGGGTAATCAAGACTGGAGGCATTACTTAAATGGTCTTTATTTATTTGTTGAAGATACAGTTATAACAAGTGTAGCCACAGATGCTCACAGGCTTGCTATGGCTACATTGCCCTTAAATGAAGGTGTTCAAGAGCAGATAACAGGAATTGTCCCTAGAAAATCAATAAATGAGATAGGCAAGCTTGTTGGAGATAACTCAGAAAATGTTGTTTTAAAATTAGGCCCCAGCTCTATCATTGTAGATATATCAGGAACAACATTTGCAAGTAAACTGATTGAAGGAAAGTTTCCTGATTATGAGCAAGTAATTCCATCAGGAGATAGCTCAACTCTTTTAATAAATAGAAAGCTGTTCTCAGAAAGCTTAAGCAGAGTTAGCGTGCTTTCAAGTGAGAAATTTAGAGGCGTTAGAATAATTACATCTGATAATTCAATCAATATATCAGCAAACAACCCCGAAAAAGAACAAGCAGAGGAGTCCATAGAGTGCTCTTATAGTGGAGAAGCAACAGACATAGCCTTCAATGTTAATTATATTCAAGAGATTCTCTCATCAATTGATGATGATAGTGTGGAGATCCACTTTTTTGGCTCAAACAAAAGCTGTCTAATAACCAGCCCAGGGTCTGAAAGTTTTAAATATGTTGTAATGCCACTTCTCATATAATTACAAAGAAACTGTTTATTCTGAAAAACATACCTAAATGATTAACGACTTAACACTTAATAACTTTAGGTGCTTTTCTTCTTTAAAAATTAAATTATCACCCGGAATTAATTTTTTCTATGGAAAAAACGGTTCAGGAAAAACATCAATTCTTGAAGCAATCAACTTATGCTCTAGTGCCAAGTCTTTTAAAAGCGGCAATCTGCAATCTCTGATATCTATAGGAGAGGAGGCCTTTAATATTAAAGGTTTTGATAATACATCAGGCTATTCTTTAACAATCACTAAAGAAAAAACGAAACCTATATCTATACAACTCAACAATACAAAAACCACAACAAGCAAACTTATCAGGGAATTTCCATCTACCTCTATTCATAACAATACTTTTTCATTTGCGGATGCTCCACCAGACTTTAGAAGAAAGCTTTTAGATAAATCTCTATTTATAGCTGATAAACAATTTTCTGAAACATGGTTTGCTTATTACAGGTGTCTTAAACAAAGAAACGCTTTATTAAAAAGCGGCTCGATCACAAACATTGACCCATGGGACAAAAAGCTAGCTTCACTTGGAAATGAACTTACAAACCTTAGAGGCGCTTTTTTTGATGCAACCCTAATAGAGCTAAAAGACCTAATCAAAAACCTAGATAAATCAAGCTCAACTAAATATTTAGAACACATCAATGTAATTTTTTTCTCTGGATGGGATAAAGAAGAAGACCTATATCATCTCCTAAAAAATAAAAGGGATATTGATCTTAGAAGAAAATCTACAACAACCGGACCACACAAGTCTGATATTAAATTTTTAATAGAAGATATTGAAGCCAAGCAGATTCTCTCAAGAGGAGAGCAAAAACTTTTTTCTATTCTATGGTGTTGCGCTCAGCACGAGGTGCTTAGAAAGATATATAACATCAATGCAGTTTTAATAATCGATGACATTAAATCAGAACTAGATGACAATACTTTTAAGGTCTTTATAAACCTTCTAGACTTTCTTAATAATCAAATTATTTTTTCCTGTATAGATGATCATTTTAGTAGTAAAATAGAGTCAGATTTTAGAGACTTTAAAAAGTTCCACGTGGAACAATTAAAATAGAAAATATGCCAAAAAAACCAGCAGAAACAACCTACGATTCATCAAATATCCAAGTTTTAAAGGGTTTAGAGGCAGTTAAAAAAAGACCTGGCATGTATATAGGAGATACCGATGATGGTTCTGGACTTCATCATATGGTCTTTGAAGTTTTAGATAACTGTATTGATGAAGCAATGGCTGGCCATTGCTCTGATATTAATGTAATTATTAACAAGGATGAGTCAGTAACAGTAAAAGATAACGGCAGAGGTGTTCCTGTCGATGTTCATAAGGACGAGGGTATCTCAGCTGCTGAATTAATCTTAACAACCCTTCACTCAGGTGGTAAATTTGATGATAACAGCTACAAGGTTTCAGGCGGCCTCCATGGTGTAGGCGTTTCTGTTGTAAATGCTCTATCAGACAGATTAATCTTAAGGGTTTGCAGAGATGGGGGCGAGTATTTCCAAGAATATAAACATGGCGTACCGTTGGCCAAGCTTAAAAAGCTAGGAGCATCTGATGAAACAGGAACAGAAATAACATTTTATCCATCAAGCACGACATTTTCATCTGTAATATTTGAAATAGATAAAATCTATAAAAGAATACAAGAGTTATCATTCTTAAATGCTGGAGTTTCAATAAATGTAACCGACGAAAGAACAGGTAAGTCAAAGAAATTTAAAAACAGTGGCGGACTTTCTAGTTATGTAACTTACTTAAAAGGAACAAAAAAACATGTTACAGAAATTTTTGAATGCTCAGCAACCGAAAATGATGTTGGTGTTGAAATAGCCCTGCAATGGACTGATTCATATACAGAAAACGTTTTATGTTACACAAATAACATTCCTCAAAAAGATGGTGGAACCCATTTAGCTGGGTTTAGAGGAAGCCTAACAAGAGTTTTAAAGGCTTTTATAAAAAAAGAGAATGCCAAAAAAACACCAACTGACCTTTTGGGCGAAGATGTAAGAGAGGGAATAGTAGCAATAATCTCAGTAAAAGTGCCTGACCCTAAATTTTCATCACAAACAAAGGAAAAATTAGTCTCATCAGAAGTCGAGAGTGTTGTTAGCTCCGTTTTTAGTACTCATTTTAATGATTACCTATTAGAGAATCCAAAGGATGCAGCAGGTATTTATGCAAAGGTCGCAGAGGCTGCGTTAGCTAGAGAAGCCGCACGAAAGGCAAGAGAGATGACAAGAAGGAAGGGGGTTCTAGAGATAGCCGGACTGCCTGGCAAGCTAGCAGACTGCCAAGAAAAAGATCCAGCTCTTTCAGAAATTTATATAGTTGAGGGAGATTCAGCTGGAGGCTCAGCCAAGCAAGGAAGAAATAGAAAAAACCAAGCCATCCTTCCGTTAAAAGGAAAAATTATAAATGTAGAGAAGGCAAGAATAGATAAGGTGCTTGGCTCACAAGAGGTCGGAACGCTAATTAAAGCTTTAGGGTGCGGCATAGGCAAAGATGATTTTGATATTGAAAAACTCAGATATCACAGAATTATTATTATGACCGATGCTGATGTTGATGGCTCTCACATCAGAACACTGCTTCTAACATTTTTCTACAGACAAATGTTTGAGATTGTTGAAAGAGGGCATATTTATATAGCACTTCCGCCTTTATACAAAATTACTAAAGGAAAAGAGTTTGTCTATGCTTCAGACGAAGATCAAAAAGAAGAAGCTGTAAAAGAATTCTCAAAAAATGGCGGCAGAGGCTTAGAGGTGCAAAGATATAAAGGTCTTGGAGAAATGAACCCAGAGCAGCTATGGACAACAACTATGGATCCAGTTGAGAGAAGAATGCAGCAAGTAAATATTAATGATGTTCAAGACGCCAATCATTCTTTTGAAATGCTTATGGGTGACGATGTTGAGCCAAGACGACAGTTTATTGATGAAAATGCTTTAACAGTAACGGATTTAGATATTTAGTTTATTTCTTGGTAGGTGTCCCTAACCCACTCATATGATTGTTTGGTAATTTCCTTTGCATCAGACCCTTTTATTGGAGCTCCTATTCTGACTGTTATTTTTCCCGGTTCTTTTATAAACTTCTTATTTTTCCAAAACCTACCAGAGTTATGACATATAGGAATGACACTTACCCCACTCTTTACTGAAAGAACACCACAACTATTAGCAAACTTTTGTATACCTTCATCTGGTGAGATTCTTGTGCCTTCGGGGAACAATATAACTGAGTAACCTTCATTTATTTTCTCAACCCCCTTTCTTATAACCTTTTTAAGACTTCCGAACTTATTTGCTCTATTAAGTGTAATTGGTCTCATGCATCTTAAGGCCCACCCAAAGAAAGGAATAAGTAATAATTCTCTTTTAACTATACTTGTATTTGGAATGATTAAGGTTTGTATAAACAAGGACTCCCACTGCCCCTGATGGTTCGAAACAACAATACATGGCTCATTTGGAATATTAGATAGTCCCTCAATCTCCCAAGAAACCCCACAGAAAAACCTTAAGGTAAAAAGTAAAAATTTAATCCAGAAGGATGCAAAATTTTGCAATTTTAATGTAGTCAGAAAAGGCCTTAACACTAAAATTGATATACATATCAAGACAAGGCTAATGTAGAAAACTATATTAAATAGAACACTACCTAATATTTTCACCAATTAACCATTAATTTTCTTTATTAGGTAGTTTTGAAGCTCATCAATAGCTACCACCTCTTGTTCCATTGAGTCCCTGTCGCGAATAGTCGCTGTTCTATTTTCCAAACTATCAAAATCAATTGTTATACACAAAGGAGTTCCAATTTCATCATGACGTCTATAGCCTTTTCCAATATTGCCGGTATTCTCTAGAATAATTCTACCCAGGTTTAATTTCTGCAATGAATTTTTAACCTCACTAGCAAGAGCCACAAGCTCCTCATTATTCTTTTTAAGCGGTATCACGGCGGCTTTGATAGGTGAAAGATGAGGTTTTAGCTTTAAAACTGTTCTCTCTTTACCATTTTCCAATTGCTCAACGTTATAGGCCTCATTCATTATTGCCAATATACCTCTCTCAACACCTGCTGAGGGCTCAATAACATAGGGAACAACCCATTCATTTGTGTTTTGATCTTGTATAGCCAGTCTAGTATTTGAAGAGTTATTTTTCATTACATTTGCAGTAATATTAAGTTCATCTTGTTTTTTAGAATGTGAGCCTAAATCAAAATCTGTTCTATTTGCTATGCCCTCTAGCTCTTCTAAGCCATGAGGAAATTTATACATCACATCTATTGTTCCTTTAGAGTAATGTGCTAATTCATCTTTTGGGACATCATATAGTTCGATATTTTCTGATGAAACGCCTTGTTGCTCCCACCATAATAGCCGCATATCAACCCACTTCTTATGCCATTCCTCATCAGTTCCTGGCATAACAAAGAACTCAAGCTCCATTTGTTCAAATTCTCTAACTCTAAAAATGAAGTTTCTAGGGGTAATTTCATTTCTAAAGGCTTTTCCAATTTGGGCTATTCCAAATGGTAAAGATTTTGAAGAAGAGTCAACAACATTTTTAAAATTCGTAAAAATTGACTGAGCTGTTTCAGGCCTTAAATATCCAAATGTTTCCCCATCATCAATTGGACCTATATTTGTTTTAAACATTAAGTTAAATGGCCTGGGTTCAGTTAGGTCTGAAGATCCACAGCCAGGGCACTTATTATCTTCAAGTAAATCACTTCTCCACCTTGATTTACAGGATTTACAATCAACCATTGGGTCAGAAAATGTATCTTCATGGCCTGAATATCTTAAAACTGTAGGATTTGATAAAATTGCAGCATCTAAGCCTTCAATATTATCATTTTCATAGACCATTGAGCTCCACCATGCTTGTTTTAGGTTGTTTTTAAGCTCAACACCAAGCGGACCAAAGTCATACATTCCTTGCATGCCACCATAAATCTCACCTGATTGGAAAATAAAACCCCTTCTTTTACATAAAGATACCAGATCATCCATAGTTTTAGCAGTCAATTCAACCTCCCTTGTTTGTAAACCAACAAATGTCCCTTTTTATAATATTGTAATTTATATTAAATGAACCTATATTGTATTCAACCTTAAAAAGATTATATATCAATCAGAGTACATGCAAGCACTATGAAAGCTTTATTTTTTGTTTTAACGATATTGCCAATAGCCTATGTAAGGCATGCCATTAATCTATATATTTATATGGGATTTCATAAGCGAACAGAGCTTTATAGAATCACTCTGATTAATATCAATTTATGTTACCCAAATCTTTCTAATAGGGAACAAATTAAATTAGCCAAAGAAAGCATAATTGAAACAATTGTTAGTGGATATGAATCTATGCTGTCTTGGTCAAGGCCTATTCATATTTCTGGAAAGAATATTTTTAAAGTAGAAAATAATTATCTGTTATCACAAAATGCTCAAAACAATAATGGTTTGATTGTTATAGCCATTCACAGTCGAAGTGTTGATATGCTGCTTAAGTGGATTAACTCAAAAACAAAAACAACCAGTCTTTATAAAAAAATAAAAAACAAAACGCTAGATAGTTTTGTTAGGAATGAAAGAGAAAAAAATAATAATGAAACTTACGAAACAAGCATTAGCGGAGTAAGAAAAATCTTTAAGTCTCTTCTATCAAAAAACGTAATTTGTCTTGCTGCTGATCAGGTTCCACAAGCAGGCATGGGCGAGTACGTTAAGTTTTTTAATAGAGATGCTTACACTACAACCTTGGCATCATCACTTGCCTATAAAACAGGCAAGCCTGTCATATATTGCAGCATGAACTCAGATAATAATAAAAATCTTTTTGTAAGTATAAAACCATGTAATAAAGATATATATAGTGATAGTAAGCGCATACTTTCTATGAATAATAGTATAGAAAATCTTATAAGTATTAACCCTAAAGATTACTCCTGGGAATATAAAAGATTTAAAAAAGCACAGCCAAAAAATGTTGATCCATACCTAAAAGCCTAAGTTATTTATTCCAAAAAGCTGGGGTTAATAATACAAGCAGTGTGAATATTTCAAGCCTACCCAAGATCATTGCAAAAGATAATATTAACTTTCCTATAGGTGTTACAGATTGATAGTTATTGGAGACCTCGCCAAGACCAGGGCCGAGATTGTTTAGACAGGCCCCAATAGCAGAAAAAGCAGATTCAAAATCTAACCCAGTTATCAACAAGCTAAGAAGTAAAATAATAAAAGAGATAACGTATATAGAGAAAAAACCCCACACAGAAGATGCAACAGAATCATCAACACTTTTGCTTCCAATTTTTAATGAAATTACTGCATTTGGATGAACCATTTTTTTGAGTGTTATGTATGCATAATTAATCATAATTAAGACTCTCCATGATTTAACGCCGCCGCCAACAGAGCCAGAGCAGGCTCCAATGAAAGCACCTATTAAAAGAAGAAAGCCAATTGAAGGCGCCCATCCCGAAGTATCACCAACAGAGAAGCCTGTTGTTGTCATTATTGAGATAGATTGAAATAAGAGATCACTTATATCAGCATTGCTATTGGGTGAAAACAAGTTAATTAGTACTGTAATCATAAAAATAAAGAAAATTATTGAGATAAAAAATCTAAATTCTGGATCATAAAAATACTTCAAAGGCTTTTTCATATAAAAAGCAAAGTAATGTAATGTAAAACTAAGGGCTGAAAGTAGCATAAAGACTATACATATAAGCTCAATAACATTGCTATCAAAATAGCCAATACTAAGATCATGAGTCGAAAACCCACCAATAGAAACAGTGCTTAGGCTGTGAGAAATAGCATCAAAACCTGACATTCCTCCAATAAAATACAAAAAAGCACACGCCAGAGTGAGTACTACATATATCGCCCACAAGGCTTGTGCAGTTTCTTTTATTCTTGGAGTAAGTTTTTGGTCATTCATAGCGCCTGGTATTTCTGCTTTATATAACTGTCCCCCACCAATTCCAAGTAAAGGCATGACAGCAATAGCTAAAACAATAAGACCCATGCCTCCCATCCACTGAAGAAGCTGTCTGTAAAACAACAAAGATTGAGGCAAATCATCAAGACCAGATAAAACAGTAGCTCCGGTAGTGGTTATGCCCGACATGGACTCAAAAAAAGCATCAATAAAGGACATTCCGCTTAAATAGAAGGGTATCGAGCCAGCAACAGATAAAATTATCCAAAAGAAAGTGATTATTATAAAACCATCACTTTGGCTAAGATCCTTAATAGACCCCTTAGTAAAATACCATCCAGATAGCCCAAATGTGAATACAATTAGAAATGTAGTTATAAAAATATTAAGACTTTTGTCCATATAAATCCAAGATACAAGCATTGGAAGCACAAAAGAAATACTAAAAAATATAACTAAGATGCTAAATAAATTTATTATAGATCTAAGGTTCATTAGGATGACTTAAATAAAGCCTCTACTTCACTCATCATATTCTTATCAGATAGAAATATAATTAAATGGTCGTTTAGTGCAAGATCCACATTAGAATTAGGCATTATCACATTACCGTTCCTTATAACCGCACCAATAGAGCAACCTTCTGGAATTGGAATCTCTTTTATTGGCTTTCCAAATAATGAAGATGTGTATTCATTTGCGTGGACTATTCCTTCTATAGCTTCTGCACCTAAGTCAGTTTTTAAAATAACCTCTTGCGCAACATCACTATCTCTTAAATCTTGAAGAACAGAAGATACAGTCAGCCTGTATGGGGCAATATAGATATCAATAAAACCAGGAACCAATCCAAGATAAGATGGATTATTTAATATAATCATAGTCTTTTTTGCGCCCATTTTTTTTGCAAGAAGAGAAGACATAACATTTGTCTCATCATCATTTGTTAAAGCACAAAAAAGATCAATATTAGCAATATTTTCACTCTTTAATAAATTTTCATCTGTTGCAGAGCCACATAAAACTATTGTTTTTTCTAAGTCTTTGGATAAAGAGCTGCATCTCTCACTATTTGAATCTATCAACTTGACCTTGTAGGTCTTTTCTAGATCTTTTGCCAATGAGAAGCCTATCTTGCCTCCACCAACGATCATAATGCGTGAATATGAGTCCTCACGAACCCTAAACTCATCAACAATTGCACCAATATTAGCCTCAGAGGATATAAAATATACCTCGTCATTCTCTTTTATAACTGTATCACCAGAGGGAATAAATGGCTTACCTTTTCTATAAATAGATGGAATATAAGCATCAACCTCAGGAATATCATCTTTTATATGTCTAAGCTCCCTGCCAACAAGCGTCCCCTTCTTTTTAGCCTTAACTGAAACAAGCCTAACCTTGCCTTCGGCAAACTCTTCTATTTGCTCTGCGCCTGGATGTTTAATTAACTCAATTAAATGAGATGTAACCTCATTCTCAGGGCTAATTGGTATATCAATAATACCTTCACCAAATATACTCAACTGATCAATATATGAATCATCTTTAAATCTACAGATAGTCTTCTTTACATTAAAAGCATTCTTGGCTATCTGACATGCAATTATATTTGCGTCATCATTTGAGGTTACTGCAATTACAATAGTGTCCTCATCAAGACCAGATTTTTTTAAAGTAAGCAATGAAGAGGCATTTCCTTCGACGGTCATAATATCTAGCTTATCCTCTAGATCAGAAAGCCTAATTTTATTTTCATCGACTATCGAAACCTGATAGTCGCTTTTAGATAAATTTCGTGCAAGACTTCCACCAATTCGGCCAGCCCCCAGAATTACAATTTTCATAATGAGTAAATTACGCCTCTTTTTCAATAATTAAAAGGTTTCTGCAAAAATAAATTTTAAACAAAGAAATCTCTATAAGCGTTAAAAGCGTCAGAAGAAGATATAATTTTTTTGCTAGGAAATTGTAAGTAAGTAATCACTATAGCTTTATCTATTGTTTTTATATATAAACCAGAGGCATCAAATTTTATTATCTTTCCAGGCTCAATGGAAGAATCAATATCTGATATTTGCATTTCATCAATTTTAATTCTTATATTTTTGTGAAAAAAAGCCGTACCAGGCCACTCATAATAGGCTCTATATTTATTCAAAATGTCTTCTGAGGGGCTATTGAATTCAATAAGAGAATCTTCTTTTTTAATTTTTGAGCAATATGTTGCTAAGTTATTTTCTTGAGCAACAGGATAAATATTATTAGTTTTTAGACCATCAAGAACATTATCAATATTCTCAATTGCCAAAGAGCACAAATCATTTTCTAAAGTTGTTTTGTTATGATTTTTCTGAATCCCAATGACATTTTTTTGAACAATATCTCCCTCATCTAATCCTTGAGACATTTTCATAAATGTTACACCGGTATTTTTATCGCCATTTAAAATAGAACTCTGTATCGGAGATGCACCTCTATACTTTGGTAATAATGAGTAATGAATATTGATAGGCATTATGCTTGATATATCAAGTAGCCATTTCGGTAGAATTTTTCCATAAGCTGCCACTACGATTAGATCTATCCTTAAAGAAGATATTGTTTCTATAAATGCTTTTTCATTTAGGTCTAAAGGTTTAAAAATTTGCACTTCATGGTTTTTGGCCATATCTGATACTGGTGAACAGGCAATCTTTTTACCTCTCTTTTGTGGCTTGTCAGGTTGTGTTAGGACTCCCACAACATTGTATTTACTATTTGATACAAGATGATGCAATATTCGAGCTGATGGTTCAGGTGTTCCGGCATATAGTATATTCATTAAAATCGTTTAACTTCTTTTAAAATCATTTAAGATATAGCTATCTACTTAGAAAGCTTTTTTCTTATCCGATCTCTTTTAATTGGGCTAATATAATCAACCATTAGTTTTCCCTCTAAATGATCCATTTCATGTTGAATACATACAGTCAAAAGCCCGTCAGGGCTATCATTATGGGTATTTCCTTGAAGATCTTGCCATGTTAGGTCTATTTTATCTGGTCTAGAAATAACCTCATTAAAACCCGGAACCGACAAGCAGCCTTCTTCAAAAGAAAATAATGAATGGTTATCAAGTATTTTGTATTCTGGATTAACAAAATACATAGGTTCATTGCGCTCATCACTAAGATCCATAACTATTAGACGTATATGATGATCAACCTGGGTTGCTGCTAGGCCAATGCCATTATCTTTATACATAATATCAAGCATGTCATGGGCTAGATTTTCTAGACTTTTGTCGAATTTAGTTACCTTCTTTGCAACAGTTCTAAGCCTAGGATCAGGGAACTTTAAAATTTTTAGTGTATTTGTTGCCATATATTATTATTTATCATTATAATCCATTAATTATAATCCACTTATAGGAAAATATGACAGATCAAACACAAGTAGCAATTTTAATGGGATCAGACTCTGATTTGCCAATAGTAGAGGCAATTTTCCCAATATTAGACTCATTTGGCGTCAAATATACAAAAAATGTCCTTTCAGCTCATAGAACACCTCATGAAGTCATGGATTTAATCAAAACTTCTGAAAATAATGGATGCAAGGTATTTATAGCAGCTGCAGGCATGGCTGCTCATTTAGCGGGAGCTGTTGCCGCACATACAACAAGGCCCGTTATTGGTATTCCTATAGAATCAGGCGGAATGGGCGGAATAGATTCATTACTTTCAACTGCGATGATGCCTCCTGGAGTTCCGGTTGCAACAGTTGCTGTTGGAAAAAGCGGAGCCAAAAACAGCGCTATTCTCGCAGTACAAATCTTAGCAACTGCAGATGATAACTTGTCAGAACAACTTACAGATTATAAGAACAACATGAGAGACGATGTTCTTAAAAAAGACAAAGCTCTTAACTCATAATTGTCTACAAAATCTTTGGATGTTTTCGAATCTATAGATTGGTTAAATAATGGAAAAATTCTCATCCACCCCACAGAAGGCATATGGGGTTTAGGCTGTAATGCTTTTGATCAAAAAGCTTTTAAAAAAATATATTTTCTAAAAAAAAGAGATAGCCAAAAAAGCTTTATTTTACTTGCACCATCTTATGATGCTATTAAAAAATACATCATAAAATTAACAGATGATGATATATCTTTTCTAAAAAAATCTTGGCCGGGCCCAGTCACATTGTTGATTGAATTCAACAATGAACTACCATCACATCTTAAAAATCATACAGGAAAGATAGCTATAAGAGTAAGTAATCACTTACCATTAGAACGATTGTTTAAAGGGTTTAATGGTCTAATGATTTCAACCTCTGCGAACATATCGGGCGAAGAGGCTATTAATGATCCTATAGAAATAATAAACACTTTTGATGATATTGATGTCGCCTACTATAATGAATCTTTGGGAACAAACAAAAAACCCTCGACTATAATAGACCTAGCTTCACGAAAAATAATTCGCAAATAAAATGATAAAAGATTTAGAACAAGTATTTATTAAATCCCAAAAAAAAGTAATAGAAAATTTTACTAATATCGAGTCATCTAAAAATGCAAATATAACATTTGATAAATGGAAAAGACCTGAGGGTGGAGGTGGTCAAACTTTTGTGATTGAGTCTGGTAGCTTTTTTGATAATTGTGCTGTTAATTTCTCTTCAATAGAAGGAAAAAAATTACCAAAAGCAGCTCTTGGGAACTCTCTAATTAAGTCATCAAAAAGTGGATACAAAGCAATGGGATTATCGGTTATCACCCATCCTAAAAATCCATTTATTCCTACCAGCCATTTAAATATTAGGCTTTTTTGTATCCTAGATAAAAATAAAAATATAAAAGAATGGTGGGCTGGAGGTGGCTATGATTTAACACCTTTCTTTTCTTTTAAAGCTGACAATGTCAAGTGGCATGATGATGCAAAATCAGTTTTAGATCGCTATAACAAGAACTTTTATAAAAGTTTCTCAAAAAACTGCAATGAATACTTTTATATCCCTCATCGCAATGAAAGAAGAGGGGTCGGAGGGATATTTTTTGATAATTTCACCAAAATGAATATAAACAAGACCACAGACATGTTGTCTGATATTGCTGATCAGTATTTATGCTCTTATTTAGATATAGCAAATACTAGAAAAAAAACAAAATTTACAAAAGAGCATAAAGAGTTTCAGCTTCTTAGAAGAGGCAGGTATGCAGAGTTCAATCTAGTGAATGATAGAGGTACTGCTTTTGGACTCCAATCCAATGGAAGAATTCAATCAATCTTAGCCTCTCTTCCTAAAGATGTTAAATGGTCTTATAAAAAAGATTCTGCATATTTAAAGATGGAAAGACAACTTCTTAAGCACATAAACAGAGATTGGAATGTCTAAAAAATTTAAACTAGGTGTTATAGGAAATCCTATTGAGCATTCGCTATCGCCTTTTATCCATTCAAGATTTGCAAGGCAGGAAAATATTAACCTTGACTATCAAGCATATAAGGTTAATGAGGATGGCTTCCATAGCTTTATTAATGAATTCTTTGCTGACTCGCTAGCAAAAGGCCTTAATGTAACATTGCCTTTTAAAAAGTCTGCTGCTCAGATTGAGGGCACTATTTCTGATGAAGCAAAACAAATAGATGCGGTAAACACAATTTCACAAATCAATAATAAATTATTTCTTGATTCAACTGATGGCATTGGATTCATAGAAGATCTTCAAGAAAAAAAAATTAATCTTAAAAATAAGAACGTGCTCTTAATAGGATCTGGCGCAGCCATTGAGAGCATTTTGTACAGAATAATTTTTGAAAAACCCTCTTCAATTTGCATACAAAATAGAACAATTGAAAAAGCTATTTTGCTGAAGGATAAGTATTCAAAATTTGGATCAATAGACTTAAATACGGATTCAGAGGCCCCGATTGATGTTGTTATTAATGGAAGTTCTGCAGGTCTTACTGGCAATTTTTTTGAGCCTGAAGATTTAAATTTTTCAAAAAAAGTGTTTTTTTATGATTTAAATTATTCTCTAGATCAGACACCCTTTTGCGAATGGGCAAGCAATCATTCTTCTAATGTTTATGATGGAACCGGCATGCTAGTTAATCAAGCCGCACACTCGTTTAAATCCTGGTTCAATATATTACCCTCAACATCACAGGTGATAAATGATCTGAAAGGTTTAAAAAATGAGTAAGTTTGTTCAATTTATTGCCGGTGCAGTTTGTCCCTCTTGTAAGGCTCAGGACACAATAGCCATTAATGCAAAAGATGATTTAATTTATTGTGCTAAGTGTGATTTTACAGAGAGAAGGCCTATTGCAAAAGCTCCTAATAATCAGGCTATTAATGTTATAAATATTGAAGACTTTAGAGGCCCTAAAAGCTAGTAAAATAGGTAGCAAAAAGATATCATAGGCACCAAATTTTATAGTGCAATCTTTGTTTTTATTATATAAATAGCTTATAATGTGTTATAAGGGAATTTTATTTTAATACACACTTTCACAGGATACATATAAATGTTACTTAAATATTTAGGAAAATTTCAATATTTGTCTATTGCAGCGTTAATGCTAATAGCCAATCCAATTAAGGCTGACTGGTTTGCTTTAAATATGACCAGAGGTATTACAGACATAAGTAATGAAGTCTTTGAGTTGCATATGCTAATTTTTTGGATCTGTGTAGCTATAGGCGTAGTTGTTTTCGCAGTTATGTTTTACTCAATGTATGCACATACGAAGAAGAAAAATCCAGTTGCTGCCACATTCCATGAAAATACAAAAGTAGAAATTGCATGGACAATAATCCCTTTTTTAATTTTGATTGCAATGGCAATTCCTGCATCCAAAACACTTGTAAAAATTTATGATGACGAAGCAGGAGATGTCAATATCCAAGTCACTGGATACCAATGGAAGTGGCAATATAATTATCTTGAAGATGATATAAGTTTCTTTGCAAATCTCTCAACAGACGCAGATGAAATTTATAATCTTGTTCCTAAAGGAGAGAACTATCTCCAAGAAGTTGATGAGATGGTTTTAATTCCAGTTGGAAAAAAAATACGATTCTTAATCACTGCGAATGACGTTATTCATTCTTGGTGGATGCCTGATTTTGCAATTAAACAAGATGCAATACCTGGTTTTGTAAATACAGCATGGACTAAAGTTGATGTCCCAGGGATATATAGAGGCAAATGTACAGAACTCTGTGGCAAAAATCATGGATTTATGCCGATTGTAGTTAAAGCAGTTGAGCAAGATGAATATGACCAATGGGTATCTGAGAAGAAAAACGTTGCTATGAAGTTAGCCGAACTAACAACCAAAGAATGGACAACACAAGAGCTAGTAGATAGAGGTGAAGATGTATATGCATTAAATTGTGTTGCATGTCATCAAACAAATGGTCAGGGAATTTCAGGTATATTTCCAGCTCTTGCTGGCAGCGATATAGTCCTAAATAATAAAGAAAAAAATATAGAAATTCTTATGGAAGGTGTTCAAGGCGCCGCTATGAATTCATTCAGTTATCTTTCTGAAGTCGAATTAGCAGCTGTGATTACATATACAAGACAAGAATGGGGCAATGCCGAAAACGGGGATGGAGAAATTGTTATTCCTAAAGATATTGTTGATTACAAACAACCAAAAATTTAAAGAAGAGGAAGAAAATTATGAGCGCAGTTATAGAAAACCATCATGAAGATCACCATCATGGGCCTGCAAAAGGTCTAACCAGGTGGTTATATACAACCAACCATAAAGATATAGGTACTTTATATTTATGGTTTAGTTTTGCAATGTTCCTTATTGGTGGGGCAATGGCTATGGTTATCAGAGCCGAGCTATTTCAACCAGGTATGCAAATAGTTGAACCTGAGTTTTACAATCAAATGATTACTCTTCATGGACTAATAATGATATTTGGTGGCGTAATGCCTGCATTTGTTGGTCTGGCTAATTGGCTTGTTCCAATGATGATTGGTGCACCTGATATGGCTTTGCCTAGAATGAATAATCTAAGTTTCTGGATTCTTCCTTTTGCATTTTTTATCTTACTGTCATCTCTATTTATGGAAGGCGGAGCGCCTAACTTCGGTTGGACATTCTACGCGCCTCTATCAACGACTTATGCACCTCCAAGTGTGACGTTCTTTATATTTTCGGTTCACATCATGGGAGCATCCTCAATAATGGGTGCTATTAATGTTGTAGTAACAATCATGAATATGAGAGCGCCTGGTGTTGGCCTGATGAAAATGCCTCTATTTGTATGGTCTTGGTTAATTACAGCATATTTACTTATAGCAGTAATGCCAGTTCTTGCAGGAGCAGTAACAATGATGTTGATGGATATTCATTTTGGTACTAGTTTCTTTAATGCAGCTGGTGGTGGTGATCCAGTTTTATTCCAGCATATATTTTGGTTCTTTGGTCACCCAGAAGTTTATATAATGATATTGCCAGCTTTTGGGATCGTGTCTCATATCATTGAAACTTTTTCAAGAAAACAGTTATTTGGTTACTCGT
Source organism: SAR86 cluster bacterium (assembly GCA_018607365.1). GTDB lineage: Bacteria > Pseudomonadota > Gammaproteobacteria > Magnimaribacterales > D2472 > SCGC-AAA076-P13. The sequence goes on along the minus strand of JABBBT010000053.1, from coordinate 1,247 downwards.
CTATGGTTTGGGCAATGCTTTCTATTGCTATTTTATCATTCGTAGTTTGGGCTCACCATATGTTTACAGTTGGCCTTCCTTTAGCGGCAGAGCTTTTCTTTATGTGGGCAACTATGCTGATAGCAGTTCCGACTGGAGTAAAAGTATTTAATTGGATAGCAACAATGTTCAGAGGTTCGATTACATTTGAAACTCCAATGTTGTTTGCTTGCGCATTTGTTGTTCTTTTCACATTAGGTGGATTTTCAGGATTAATGCTAGCCATTACTCCAGCTGACTTTCAATATCATGATACATATTTTGTTGTAGCCCATTTCCACTATGTTCTTGTTCCAGGAGCTATTTTTTCAATAATGGCTGCTGTTTACTATTGGATACCTAAATGGTGTGGAAACATGTATGACGAAAGGCTAGGAAAACTACATTTTTGGCTTTCATTTATAGGTGTTAATGTTACATTTTTCCCTCAACATTTTATTGGATTAGCAGGAATGCCAAGAAGATATCCAGACTATGCACTTCAATTTGCAGATTGGAATATGGTATCTACAGTCGGAGCATTTTTATTTGGAGTGTCTCAGCTGTTATTCTTATTCATAGTTGTTAAAACAGTTATGGGTGGAAAGAAAGCTACTGATCAGGTTTGGGAAGGAGCAAGAGGTCTTGAGTGGACAGTTGCATCGCCAGCGCCGTATCACACATTTACTACTCCACCTAAGATAGACTAATGAATCCGGATGCAAAGAAAACATTAAGGAAACTGCTTATTGCAGTTCCCCTTATGTTTGCTTTTGGCTTTGCATTAGTGCCTTTATATGATGTTTTCTGTGAAGTGACTGGCATCAACGGAAAAGTATTCCAATCCGACTATGAGGATGAGCTACTAACAGATGACGGCAGGCCTTTAGCAATTCAATTTATTTCAACAAATAATGAAAATATGCCCTGGGTTTTTGAGCCATCCGAAAAAGTAATGAAAATTTCTACTGGCGAATACTATACTGCAACCTTCTACGTTAAAAATACCACTAATAAAAAGATGGTTGCCCAGGCTGTTCCAAGTGTTGCTCCCTCTAACGCAGCGGCTCATCTTAAGAAATTAGAATGCTTTTGTTTTGAACAGCAAGAATTGATGCCAGGAGAAGAGGCTCTTCTGCCAGTAAAATTACTTGTTTCTAATGAACTACCTAAGAACATTAAAAATATAATCATGTCATACACTATTTTTGACATTACAGACTACAATG
>JABBBT010000046.1 GCA_018607365.1 SAR86 cluster bacterium | reverse complement strand
TATAGCGCCCCTGGAGGCGCTATTAAAAAGAAGAAACTATTAGAATCTGAGGGCTTATTCTTCTAAAGCTTTATTTATTTTCCAATTAAGGAATTTTAGATGATTTTTTAATTCATCAGTTCCGTAAAGTCTTTTTGTAAATGTTTCAATTTTTATCAATGAGTTATATATTGCCGATCTTGAAATTTCATCATAATCACTATCAGATAGGCCCTTAATTAAACCGTCAACATAATTTGATTGAAGATTCATCTTGAATGTAGTCGGAACTTCCTTCGCAACAAAGATACCTTCTTGTAAATCATCAAGCACTTCATTTGGAAGATAAGTATTACCATATTGTGAACTATCAACCAGTCTTGTCATTACTCTTGGATGAAGAATATGTGCCAATACTCTTCCCTGAAGGCCTAAAACAACCTCATGAAGTTGAGGGTCTTCATTTCCTCTTTCAGACGAACTATACGCTGCCCTTTTTTCATATTGAAGATACTTAAGAATGTTCTCATCAAAAATAAATGCATTGTTTGATAAAAGTTTTGATGTAATAAGACTCATTGCTTTTTTCTGATCTTCATATGCTACAGCTTCAAATGGGGTTAAGTCTGTTCCATTAACAGTTCTATTTGAATAAACCCCACCAATTAATCTAGATACTCCTTCCATAAATCTACCTTTTTCACGAACAAGGCTAAAGAAATTAGATCTAAATTCTGTTGATGTATTGCCGTCAACTAAAAATATTGAGGGCAGCTCCTTAATTTTGGCATCAAGTATTTCAATTCTTCGAGATGTATAAGTTACTGGATCACCAGAAAGGTCATATCTTTTTGCTCTAGGGTCTGTATTAGAACCTGGACTTCCCATGGCATCTCCATCAGTCCCAAAGACATATTCAGGTATTGAAGCTTTTGCCAAGATTAAATCCCTTTCTTCATCAGTCATATTTGGAGTGTATCCAAATTCTATAGCCCACTTATCATATATTCCCGGTCCATGAGGGAAGAAGTTCCCTTGTGGAGTTCCAGCTGGAGCTAAATTAATTGGATCGTAATCCATAACAGATCCAATATGACTCTTACCTGTTATAGAAACATTATGTATATCATCAGCATTATAAATCCAGCTAGATTTAAAGTTATGACGCAAACCTAGGGTATGACCAACCTCATGCATTGTAAGAGATACTATCCACTGCTCTAAAGGATCGTTATCTTCTGTATATCCCCATAATTTTCTATATGTATAACCTCTTTTAATTGCATTAAATTCTTGAACAATGTCTGCCGCAATAATTTCGCCTGTTCTTGGATTTGCGATACTTGGGCCATATCCTGAAAATTGTGGATTTGGTGTAGATGCCCATCTAACAACATTATATTGGATATCTCCAGCATCCCATTCAGCATCATCAGGTTGAATTTTTGCAACTACTGCATTCTTAAAGCCTGCTTTTTCAAACGCAGCATTCCACCCCTCAATTCCTTTAACTACAAATGGTCTAATCTCTTCTGGAGTTGAGTTCTCTACCCAATAAACAATTGGCTCGACAGGTTCTGACAATTCAGCTTCAGGATTTTTTTTAATCAATCTCCATCTATTCATTAGATCGCGAGCAGGATAGCTATCATAAGAAGATAAGTCAGTAACTTTTTCTGAAAAGTATCCAATTCTTTGGTCTGCTATTCTTGGCTCAAATTTATCGTCTGGCATTTCTACAAATAAATGCCTAGCTGATATAAATGTATATCTTTTATCAGCTACAGCATCAACCGAACCACCTGGTTTAGGTCTAGGGTTAAAAAAACCATAATTTATTTCTATTGCAGTATTTTTTGGATAGTTTCTAACATCATTAATGTAGGTTTTGCTTTTATCTATCTTACCAATATTTAGATCATAATATTCCATATACTCTTTAGGTATGTTTGGAGTAACACTTGTTAACATTTCACTTAAAAACAACTTATCAGCACTTATTAAGTATTTATTATCTTCTTTAACAACAACCTTAAATCTTCCCATAAATGCTTCAATAATATTCGTAAGTTTTGATTGAGAAATTTTATTTGAATCTTCATATTTATATTTTGTATTAATTTTATAAAGACCAATATCATCTTTAAATTTTCTAAACTCTAATATAGATCCATCACCCATTGAGCCACCACTTGCACCAACATCCTGAGGGCCATTCAATATATATGCAAAATAAATAAACTCTTTATTTATTTTATCTTCTTCAATAATTAGATAGTATTTATCTTCTTCAGTTTCATGCAAGATATTCATAAAACCATTAAGCTCTTTAAATTCTCCATCCTCTATGAACTCTTTTATGCTTGCATAATCTTTTTTATCTTTTTTGCCTTTGCCCATCTTTGAATCTTCCAAGACAGCGTCACTCGAATCCTCAACAGATTCAGGTTTCTCACTTTCTTGAGCATTTATATTGGCTGTAAAAGCTATTAATGTGTAACCAAATACGCATATTAGAAATAGTTTTGAGATTGATTTTTTATTTTCCATATTGTTATCCAAATTTTTTTACTTAATTCTATCCTAGAAGACTAGATACTGGTAGTATGTATCAATGAAAAACTCATATGCACTTATCACTGGAGCCTCGTCGGGTATAGGATCTGAAATAGCAATATCACTAGCTGAAAGAGGTTTTAATATAATTCTCACAGCAAGAAGAGAAGAGAGGCTAATAGCTCTTACTAAAGATCTTCAAGATAGGTATGGAGTTCATGCTGACTATGTAACAGGTGATCTTGCTTCCCCAGAAACACCTCAAGAAATTTATAATTTTTGTAAAGAAAGAAACTACGAAGTTGAGATCTTAGTTAATAATGCTGGCTATGGATTACCTAAACAATTTCATGAAACTCCTATGGAGGATGAAGAAAAAAATATAAGAGTTTTAAGCACATCTGTAATAGCTTTATCAAAAATATTTATACCCGATATGTTGGAAAGAAAATCTGGCAAAATAATGATTATTTCATCAGTTGCATCATTTGCACCTCCCTCAACTCTTCAGGTCTTATATGGACCACTTAAAACATTTATGAATAGGTTTAGTGATGCACTAAATGTAAATTATAAACACAAAGGTATTTCCTCTACTGCTGTTTGTCCAGGATTTGTGGTTACAGAATTTCATACTTCCAGTGGTGTTCAAGATGCTATGGATAAAGTTCCAGCATTCATGAAGCTTAATGCCAAAGATGTAGCTGCCGAAGCTGTAGAGGCCACTCTCAGCTCTAAGTCTTACTGTATTCCTGGAAAAAGATATAGAGCTATAGTTTTCTTAATGAAATATACACCATTTATAATGAAGCTATTATCTAATACTCTTTCTGGCGGAAGATACGCTAAAAAGTAAACCTAGTTAAGAATAGAGTCTGAAACAAAAGCATTTGTTTGTCTCTCTATACCGAAATTGGAGTTTTCTCCGTGCCCTGGTATAAACATTACATCATTTCCAAGAGGCCACAACTTATTTTTAATTGAATCTAGAAGATCTTGATGATTGCCACCAGGAAGATCAGTACGACCAATCGACCCTTGAAATAAGACATCTCCAACTAGAGCAATTTTTGTATCCTTTTCATAAAAAATTACATGTCCCGGGGTGTGACCAGGGCAAAAATATACTTCTAAAGTGATACTACCAACTCGAACAATATCACCATCTTTGAGCCATAGGTCAGGAATACAATTCCTTGAATCCATTCCAAACATCTGGCCTTGCTCCTGGAGGCTATCTAGTAAGAACTTATCTTCAATGCTAGGACCTTCTATTTTTATATTGAGTATTTCTGATAATTCAGAAGCTCCACCCGCATGATCTATATGACCATGAGTAAGAAGAATTTTTTCTGGTATAAGATTATTATCTTTTGCTTTGGCTAAAAGAATATCTATGTCTCCACCCGGATCAACAAAAGCACATTTATTAGTCTCTTCACAGAAGATAATTGAAGCATTTTGTTCAAACGGAGTGACTGGAACAACTATAGTATTTTTTAGAGACATTTTTAAATTTTATCTTTAATAATCTTAATTCTATCTATGGAGTTATCATCTATTCTGATAACTTCAAATTTATAATTATCTATTTGTACGCATAAATTAGATTGGGGGATTAGATCTAGATATTCTGTAATTAACCCATTGATAGTTTTAGAATTTTCTTCTGGTATAGACCAATCTAAGAAATTATTAAGGTCTCTGATTTTTGAATTTCCATCGGTAATTACAGATCCGTCTTTTAAAATTGTAAATTCTTTTTCCAGCTCAACTCTATCACTACCAAATTTACCTGCTATTTCTTTAAAAATGTCCTCTATTGTAATTAAGCCTTGTATTTCTCCATACTCATCTACAACAAGAGCCATGCTTTTTCCATTCAACTGAAACTCTCTTAATTGTTTCATCAGGGCAGTTGATTGAGAGACAAAATATGTAGTTCTTAAAATATTATCAACGTTATTATTTATTTCTAACTCATCTAAGAATGCATGAGAGTCCTTTAAATGCAATGTACCAATTTCATTATCAATTTCGTCTTTAAAAACTGGCAATCTTGTATATTCAGTAGACTCAATAATTTTTTTGTTGGATTCATAACTATCATTTAAATCAAGTCCAATTATTTCAGATGTAGGTGTCATAATATCTTCAACAACAAGTTCCTCCATCCCTAAAATTGAAGATAACATTCCTCTGTATTGTTTGGGTATTAAATCACCAGATTCATCTAGTAAAGTTTTAAGCTCTTGAGTATTAAGATTGTCATTATCATTTGCATCTTTGGCATTTAACTTAAATAATTTTAGAACACCTGAACTGAGTAGATTCGTAATAGAAATTAGGGGCTTAAAAACAAACAATAATACTTTGAGTAATAAGGAAGATTTAATTGCAAAACTTTCAGGTTTAATTGCAGCCATAGTCTTTGGGGTAATCTCAGAGAATATTAAAATTACTAGTGTTAGTAGAACAGAGCCTAAAAGCACATTCCCACCAAAATAATTAATCATTATTATAGTAACTATTGCTGATGCTAAGATATTCGCAAAATTATTACCTATCAATATGGTTGATAAAAGTAAATCAGGTTTATGTAGCAATTTAAGAGCTCTTTTTGCACCTCTATGTGGTTTCTTTGAAAGATTTTTAAGCTTAATTTTATTAGCAGCCATCATTCCCGTTTCAGACCCTGAAAAAAATCCACTAAGAATCAAAAGGCCAAAAAGTACCCCAAATAAAAAATATATAGAATATTCTTCTTGCATTAATTAATTATAAATCAAATATGAGTTTGCGATGTAAGCAAATAAAACAGCCCACATCGATATAAAAAGTCCTCTTATCGCATACTTAATAGGAAAGTTAAAGAACTTGATACCGATTAGAGTTATTAAATATATTAACAATGCAACTAGCGTAAATGAAGTTTTTATAGCTAGGTTAGTTGTAAAGACTGACTGAATTGCAAATCCAGATATCAAAGCGAAAGCAAGAAATACTAGACCAATACCTAGAATCTTTGAAACTAGTTTGTAATTTTTTTCAATCGAATAGGATTCTGCATTATTAAATTCACCCATTTTAATTTTTCTAACATTCCTCTCAAGAATAAGTATTTCATAATAAGCGATAAATAAAATTATTAGACTAAGGCCAGTAATTAAAAAATGTAATGTAGGTATAAGAGATATAACCTTATATGTTCCAAGATACATAGCAATATATGAAACTGATGAAACAGAAGCCGCAATATTTAATGAGTTAGAGCGCGTTAAACTTACTCTAATAATAAAATAAAGGACTATAGATATAGTAACTTGCGTGATAAAGCTCATAAAAAGTGATGTAAATTAAATCTTTGTGTATTAATACTATCAATATTATCAAGGTTAACCTAAAATACACATCTTTTTTAACATTTAGAATATATACAAGTTATGGTAATTATAAGATTAGCTAGAAGTGGGGCAAAGAAAAACCCTTATTACTTTATTACAGTTGCAGATGAAAGGCGTCCTCGTGACGGTTCATTTATTGAAAGATTGGGGTTTTTTAATCCATCAGCTCGAGGCCAAGAAGAGAGACTCAGGGTTGATTTAGATAAAGTTAATGAGTGGGTATCAAAGGGAGCTCAGCTAAGTGATAGAGTTCAATATCTAGTTAACGAAGCCATGCTTTCACCCGAAGATCTTAAAGCAAAAATGGACGCTAAAAAAGCTAAAGCTGATGCTAAAAAAGCTGCAATAGAAGCCAAGCTTGCAAAGGAAGCTGCAGAAAAAGTAGCTGCAGAAGCTGCTGAAAAGGAAGCTGAAGAAAAGGCAGCCGCAGAAGAAGCTGCAGCCCAAGAGGCTCCTGCTGAAGAAGTTGTAGCTGAAGAGGCTCCTGCTGAAGAAGTTGT
>JABBBT010000009.1 GCA_018607365.1 SAR86 cluster bacterium | reverse complement strand
TACTCATTTGATTACCCATATCCTACCTCCCAGAGCGTTAACGGACCAGTGGGTGGTATGGAATATCCAATGATCACATTTAATGGCCCAAGAACTGACCTGGAAGATGATGGAACAAGAACATATTCAAGAAGTGAAAAGAAATTCTTAATAGGAGTGGTTATTCATGAGGTAGGTCATAACTACTTCCCAATGATTATTAATTCTGATGAAAGACAATGGACATGGATGGATGAAGGACTTAATACTTTCCTTCAATACCTAGCAGAGCAAGAATGGGATATAGAATATAAATCTAGAAGAGGTGAGGCTAGATGGATTACTGATTACATGAAAAGCTCATATCAAGTTCCAATTATGACAAACTCTGAATCTATCTTGCAATTTGGAAATAACGCATATGCTAAGCCTGCAACTGCATTGGTTATTCTTAGAGAAACGGTTTTAGGTAGAGAGCTATTTGATCTTGCTTTTAAAGAATACTGCAATAGATGGAGATTCAAACGCCCTACTCCATATGATTTTTTTAGAACAATGGAAGAAGCCTCTGGTGTAGACCTGGATTGGTTTTGGAATGGGTGGTTTTTCTCAACAGATCATGTAGACATTGCGCTTGAAAATGTTTTTGAAGCAACATTAGATACGCTTAACCCATCTGAAAATCTTAAAAAAGATCGAGAAGATTTTAATAATGAGCCAAAAATGCTTTTTGATGAGAGAAACATATCTGAGGGTATAGAAGAGCGAGTTAAACTCAGACCAGAACTGCTGGATATATATGATGAATATGATGAATTTACTCCTTCAAAAAGAGAAATGACTGATTATGAAGAAATTCTTGATGACCTTTATGATAGAAATAACAGTGACCCTGAATGGAAGAAAAAGGCACTAGTAAACGCTGTTGATAAAGGTGAATTCTATTATATTTTAGATTTTAAGAATATTGGCGGTCTGGTTATGCCAATTCCCCTTCAAATAAACTATGAAGATGGTAGCAGCGAATTAATAAAAATACCTGCAGAGATTTGGAGAAAAAATCCAAGCGAAGCTAAATGGCTTAAAAGATCTACAATTAAAATTAAATCTATTATTGCTGATCCCTTTTGGGAAATAGCTGATGTAGATATTGAAAATAACTATTACCCTCAAAGAATGATACCAGCAAGACTTCGACCAAATGCTAGTAACAGTAATCCAAAAAATCTTATGAAAGATTTAATGGAAAGAAATAAAGAAATTAATTCTCATAATTAATAATGGATATCGGCATCGATTTTGGAATATCTAATATTGATGTTGCAATAAAAATAAAGGGTGAGATACGTTTTTGTACATTCATATCTTCAGATGAGAGCATATCTGATAAATTTCATAATGTTATTAATAAACTAGATATAGCACTATCAGAAATAAAAAATATTGCTGTAACTGGAGGTAAATCAAGTGACCTCCCAGATGTATTTAGATCAGCTTCAATAACTAAGGTTAATGAGGTAATGGCAATTGGTCAGGGTGCTAAAGATATTTACAGTATTCAAGACAATGCTTTCGTTGTTGTTAGTGCTGGAACTGGAACAGCCTGTATAAACTATCAAGCTAATAACTTTCATCACCTAGGTGGAATTTCTGTTGGCGGAGGGTCTCTTCAGGGTCTTGCAAACCTCCTTATTAATACTTCAGATGCTCATGAAATAAATAAAAAAGCTATAAAAGGCAATAGAAGTAATGTTGATTTTTTAATTGGTGGCGTTGTAAATAATATAGGTGGGTTAGATGGAGATATTACAGCCTCAAATTTTGTAAAAGCAAGAAATGATAAGAATTACAACACAAATGATATTGCAGCAGCTTTGACCAATATGACTGGTGAGGTTATTGGGACTGTAGCGTATTTAAATGCATTATTGGTAGGAGTTAGCAAAGTATATTTTGTTGGAAGGATACCTTTACTAAAATCAGTAAGAGATGCAATAGATCAAAGACTTGAACTTGCTGGGGTTAGTAGTGAATATAATCCAAATATGGAATATGCAAATGCAATTGGTGCGCTTGCTTATTTACAAGGTAAAATTTAAAATCTTAAATATATATAAATCTAAGTATTACTTATGATCGAATCTACTGCAGCAGTCGTTACTGATAAATCAATTATTATCACATTTGCTGTACCTGTATTTTTTATACTTATCTTAATTGAGTATTGTTATGGTAGGTATGTAGGAAAAGATACCTATAGGCTTAATGATACATTTACGAGTATTTCATTGGGAATGATAAGCAGATATCCTACTATGCTAAATCTGGGAGTCCAAAGCCTAATTTTTGTTTATGTAAGTAAGTATTTTAATGTAGGCCTGCTGTCAGTTAAGAACCCTCTAACTTGGATTATAGCCTTTCTCTTATATGACCTTTCTTATTATTGGATGCACAGACTGCATCACGAAATAAAAATATTATGGGCTACACATAGTGTTCATCATCATGGAGAAGATTTTAATCTTGCAACTGCATTAAGACAGACAAGTACTGGGTGGATTTGGAAGTGGATTTTTTACTTGCCAATGATTCTTCTTGGAGTTCCTGTAGAGGTTTTTGTAACTGTAGCTGGAATAAATTTGGTATATCAATTTTGGGTCCATACCGAACATATTGGGCATTTAGGGTTTTTAGAAAAAATATTTATCACTCCTATGAATCATGGAATTCATCATGCAAAAAATAAAGAATATATTGATGCTAATTATGGTGGTGTTTTTATAATCTGGGATAGGATGTTTGGAACCTATACTGCAAGAATGCCAGAGGTAGATCCTGTTTATGGAACAGTAAGCGCACTCAAAAGCTTTAATCCTATATGGGCAAATATTCAGATATATACAACTATGATCAAGGATAGTATTAAGACCAAAAAATTAAGTGATAAGCTCAAAGTTTTTTATTCAAAGACATACTGGCGCCCAGATGATTGCATAGAAGAAAAGAATCCTAAAGAGTTCTTTGTAAAATATAACCCTATTGTTTCTAAAGACATCACAGTTTTTGCATTCTTTCAGATGCTGTTTACTATTATTGTTTCAGGATCAGTGCTTTTTGTACTGCCAGAGCATTCTTACAATGAGATAGCTGTTTTTGGTATCACCATAACCCTATTAAGCACACTAACTGCGTCATTACTTCAAGGTAATTGGTATGTGTACTTAGTTATTTTTGGATTTTCTGTGTGTGGAATTTTAGGTATCGAGTACCTTAACCTATTGAATATGAGTCTGATTTCTACTCAATTATTGATGAGTCAATTCTCAGTGAATGCACTTGTAGTTTCCTTAGTCGTTGCTTATCAAGGCTACAAGACACTTCTTCCGATAAAAGATAAAAGTATTTTATAATCTTAATTGGTCTCTTTTGCAGGAACTCCAGCAACTGTCTTATTGTCATCGACATTGTGTAATACAAGACTGCCAGCTGCTACGATTGAGTTTTTTCCAACTGTAATATTTCCTAGAACTGTACTCGCAGCAAAAATCGTCGCTCCTTGTTTAATATTTGGATGTCTTTTGCCTGATTCAAACCCCTTGCCTCCAAGAGTTACCCCTTGAAAAATAGATACATCTTTCTCTATGTCTGAAGTTTCTCCAATTACAACTCCGGTAGCATGATCAATCATAACTCCACCTGCTATTGTTGCTGCAGGGTGAATATCAACACCAAAAACTTCTGAAGCCCTATTTTGAAGAAATAATGCCATTGTGTGCCTCTCACCATTCCATAAACAATGAGCAGCTCTATAAGTTGCTAAGCCCAAAAACCCTTTGTAAAAAAGAAGTGGGGTAGAAAAATATTTACATGCCGGATCATTTTGTTTGAAAAATCTTAAGTCTGCTTCAAGAGCCGGCTCTATCTCTTTGCAATCTCTGTAAACGTCTAAAATAAACTTTTTAATATCTGTAGCAGAAAGAGCATCGCTATGCAGTTTAGATGCAAGTATAGAAGCTACTGCTGCTAACAAATCTTTTTGTGACAATACCAGTGAGTTAAGAAATGGGCCTAATGTTGGCTCAGCATCAATTCTAAGACGAACTTCGCTTTCTATTTCATTCCACAAGTTAATATCCATAAAACTAATTATATGCTTTTTAAAATATTTAAAGAGAAATAGGCGGCATTGAATGCCGCCCAAAAATTAAAGGACCTTAGACGTCAAATCGATCTGCATTCATAACCTTGTTCCAAGCTGAAATAAAGTCATTAACAAATTTATCTTTAGCGTCATTTGAAGCATACACTTCAGCTAAGGCTCTTAATTGAGAATTGGAACCAAAAACAAGATCTGCTCTCGAAGCGGTTCTAATTTTTTCACCAGAAACTCTATCAAAACCTTCATAAGAATTATCAGTTCCATTTGGTTTCCACTCAACCTTCATATCTAAAAGAGTATTAAAATGATCGTTGGTAAGAGTATTTGAATTATCAGAATAAAGGCCATGACCATTTGAACTAATTCCCAGAGACCTCATGCCACCTAATAATACAGTCATTTCAGGAGCTGTTAAGCTAAGTAATTGGGCCTTATCTAGCATCATTTCTTCAGGAGTTATATCAATACCTGATTTATGAAAATTTCTAAACCCATCTGAATGAGGCTCTAAAACTGAAAATGATTCTACATCGGTCTGTTCTTGAGAAGCATCACCCCTTCCAGCTATAAAAGGAACTTTAACCCCTGTTGCCATCTCAATACCAACATTTCCAGCTAATACAATGACGTCAGCAATTGATGCGCCTGTTTCATTTGATATATCTTCATATACACTTAAAACCTTTTGAAGTTGAGTTGGCTTATTAACTTCCCAATCCTTTTGAGGAGCTAGTCTAATTCGTGATCCATTAGCACCACCTCTCATATCTGAAGCTCTGTATGTTGATGCGCTTGCCCATGCAGTTTCTACCATTTCTTGAATTGTTAAATCACATTCCTTAATTTTCTGAGCAACGGCATCTGTATCATAATCAGTTGAACCTAATGGCACAGGATCCATCCAAATTCTTTCTTCTTGTGGAACTTCAGGACCCATATACCTAGTTTTTGGACCCATATCTCTATGTAATAATTTAAACCAGGCTTCAGCAAAAGCATCTGCAAATTCTTCTGGATTTTCATGAAAGTGCTTAGAGATTTTTTTATATTCCGGGTCTTCTCTTAGTGCTATATCAGCAGTAGTCATCATAGTAGGAACTCTTATTGAGGCATCTTCGGCATCTGGAGCCAAGTCCTCGTCTTTTACATCTACAGCATGCCAAACTTTAGCTCCTGCTGGTGTATCAACAAGCTCCCATTCATAACCAAATAATAGATCAAAATACCCGTTATCCCACTGAGTTGGATTAGCAGTCCAGGCTCCTTCAAATCCACTAGTTATAGTATCTCTTCCTTTACCTGAAGCATAAGAACTCATCCACCCTAATCCCATCTTTTCAAGGGCAGCACCTTCTGGCTCTACTCCAACGCTTTCTTCTGGACCAGCTCCATGACCTTTACCAAATGTATGTCCGCCAGCAACTAATGCTACAGTTTCATAATCATTCATTGCCATTCTACCAAATGTTGTTCTTACATCATGTGCACTTGCAAGTGGGTCAGGATTTCCATCTGGGCCTTGAGGGTTTACATAAATTAACCCCATTTGAACTGCGCCAAGTGGCATATCTAACGATTCTCTATCGTCATTGCTTTCGTATCTATTGTTTTCAAGCCATTCTTTTTCTAATCCCCAATGGATATCTTCTTCAGGAGCCCATATATCAGGACGCCCTCCGCTGAAGCCAAATGTTTTTCCACCCATTGATTCAATTGCTACATTACCAGCAAGGATTAATAAGTCAGCCCAACTGATTTGTTTTCCATACTTTTGTTTAATCGGCCAAAGCAATCTTCTAGCCTTATCTAAGTTTCCGTTATCAGGCCAACTATTAAGTGGTGCAAATCTTTGAGCGCCGGTTCCACCTCCACCTCGTCCATCTGTGCTTCTATAGGTTCCAGCTGCATGCCAAGTCATTCTTATAAAGAAAGGGCCGTAATGCCCATAATCTGCAGGCCACCAATCTTGAGAATCTGTCATTAATGCATTCAAGTCTTCTTTGAGTGCGTCATAATTGATTTTGGAGAACTCTTCTTGGTAGTCAAACTCATCTTCCATAGGGTTTGATTTATTATCATGTTGATGAAGAATATTAAGATTTAAATTATTAGGCCACCAATCACGAACTGATGTGCTGCTAGCTTTATTTGTAGTTGCGGCTCCGTGCATTACTGGGCATTTGCCTTCTGTTTCATTACTCATGTAAAAAGTCTCCTAAAAATGTGTACTACTACTCTACCTATATTTTATGTATTAATAAATACAATATTAAAGAACTTTATATTCGATAAAAATGAATATAAAATAAGTTTATGATTACAGTAAAACAAATCCATTATGCTCTTATGGTTGAAAAAAAATTGCACTTTAAAAAAGCAGCTGACGCATGCTATATATCACCATCTACCTTGAGTAATGCTATTTCTGAGATGGAATCACAGCTTGGTTTTCAGGTTTTTGAGCGGAC
>JABBBT010000036.1 GCA_018607365.1 SAR86 cluster bacterium | reverse complement strand
AATCAGAATTATTAACATATCCAAGATCTTCCTCATGCTCATCACCATGCTCATCACCATGCTCATCTTCATGTTCTTCTTCATGGAGAACGGCTCCATTAGGTATGTCATAGTTTCCAAATTCAGAATTTTTATAACCAAAATTTATATTAAAGCCATTAATATTCCTTTTTAAATTAACAAACTCAGAACTACCATCATTGACGGATTGAGTTTCATATCCTATTTTTACTTCTGGAATTTCAAAATTCATAGCAGCAATACAATCATCTACTACATTAATAATTCCTCCAATCGTTCCGTTAGTGTAAAGCAAAGAAGATGGACCTTTTACAATCTCGATTTGTTGAATATCATTTAAATCAACATCATTTAAATGGTCGACCCCTAGTCCAGATACATCTCTATTAACCATTCCATTTTTGAGGATCTTGACTCTTGGGCCTGACATTCCTCTTATTATTGGTTGTCCAACAGCAGCACCATAATCTGCCATAGATATCCCTAGATATCCATCTATAGCATCACCTAGGCTTGTTGTTGCATCATTAACAATCTCATCTCCATTAATAACATAGAGGGGATTGGTAATTTCAGTGGAATCTATCAAAGCAGATGTAACCACTATTTCTTCGACATCTTGTGCAAGAATTGATAAAGAAAACATCGATGATGCTGTCATAACAATAAATGCGTTGAAAAATTTGTTCATGTGAACTCCTTAAAAAAATTTAAAAATTAAAAATTAAAAATTTAAGTTTTTGGTGGAGCCCTTGATTTGAAATTATGAAAATATGGGGAAAAGAGATCTTTTTCTAATTTATTTGATCTTGATTCTGTTAATAAAACTTTAGCTATTTTTGCTTGAGATTGTGCGGTATCTAGCGTTTTATTTTCGCAAAGGTCACATTCAACTGATGAATGTATGTCTTCGAAATGTTCATGAATTATAGGGTCGGACGAAATGGCAGCAACAAACAGAAAGCCTGCTGCAAAAGTAATTATATTTTTATTAAACTTTTTCATATTTTATTTTAATGCTTTAAACAAACCAATCCTGGTATGTTTCCAGCCTTAAGGTCAGCGATAGTATCATTAGCCATAGATACGTGTCTAGCTTCAACAGGAACAGGCTCAATCTTTCCTGCCCTGACAAGATCCATTAATTCTCTCATTTCTTGAATGCTTCCAAGATAGGATCCCTGCAAAACCCTGGATGAAAATGTCATTAAAGGAAGTTGAACTTCAAACTTACCACCAAGCATTCCGACGAGAATGTACAACCCATTTTTATTAAAACCAAATAAATCATAGCCAAATTGAATCGATGCTTCAGCACCAACATAATCAATAACAGTGGTTGCTCCCCCTTCTGTTAAATCCATAATTCTTTTTTTTGCGCCTTCATGAGAAGAGTTGATAACTTCAGAAGCCCCGGCAGCTTTTGCAATCTCAAGCTTTGAATCATCTATGTCTACTACAATTGGACTTACATTAAATGCAGCCTTTGCAATTTTTAGAGCTAATAAACCTAGCCCACCAGCACTAATAATTATCAACTTATTTTCATTGGGCTTAAGGTTTGCTTTTTTCAATGAACTGTATGCAGTTAGACCTCTGCATGCATAGCTGCCTGCAAGATCATCCGGGGTATTTCCCGCATCAAAAAGGTATTTTGAATGTTTTACAAGAACATATTCACCGTAACCGCCATCAACAGCAACGCCTATATTTTGAGCAGTAAATGGTCCACACTCATGCTCATTATCTGCTTTACAAGCCTCACATTTTCCGCAGCCTATCCATGGATATACTACAAATTTTTTACCAACTTCAATATTTTTAACATTCTTACCAAAAGATACTACTTTACCAAAAACTTCGTGACCCATAGCAAGAGGCTGTACCATCCTTGAGGCCATTTTTTTCCCATTACCAATGTCAAAAAAACCATCATGAATATGAATATCAGTATGACAAACACCGCAAGCAATAGTTTTAACTAGAACCTCATCACCTTCAGGAATAGGAGTGTCTAATTCAACTTCTTTTATTGGCTGAGCATTTTCAAAAACTTGATAAGATTTCATAGTCCCTAAATTGTATGTAATATTTATTATAAATGATAAATTTCTTTTTACAGCTTAAAGCTATATAGATATACTTTTATGATGCACAAAAATAATACCAAATTAATTTTATTAACCGCTCTAATTTTTATATCAAATATTTCTTTAGCTGAAAAAGCACCTTTTGAATCATCTTATGAGCCATTGCCTTCTACAAATACAATATTTAGAAATGCAAATATCTATGATGGAGAGGGTAATGAGTTTTCTGAGACTGATCTTTTAATAAAAGATGGCAAAATTATAGCAATGGGAACTGATTTACCAGGCTCACCTGAATTTATAGAAGTGGATGCATCTGGTAAGTGGATAACTCCAGGGATTATTGATATACATTCACATATGGGTGTTTATTCAGCTCCTAGCGTTTCTTCTAGTTCTGATGGCAATGAATCTACAAGTCCAATTACAGCTGATGTATGGGCGGAACATTCAATCTGGACTCAAGACCCTCAATTTGCACTCGCACTAAAAGGCGGCGTAACTACCTTCCATGTTTTGCCTGGCTCAGCAAACCTAATTGGAGGAAGAGGTGTAACTGCTAAAAATCTTCAAAGAAATACTATAAATTCTATGAAATTTCCAAATGCTCCTCATACCTTGAAGATGGCATGCGGAGAGAATCCAAAAAGAGTTTATGGTAATAGAAAACAAGCTCCATCAACAAGAATGGGTAATATTGCTGGATATAGAAAGGCCTGGATAGAGGCTGAATCTTATTTAAGTCGTCTGGATGAATATGAATCAAAGTCTGATGAAGCAAAAGAAATCGGATATAAACCTAAAAGAGACTTAGAGCTAGAAACTCTCGCAGGAGTTTTAAGGGGTGAAATTTTAGTACATAACCACTGTTATAGAGCCGGTGAAATGGCAATGATGATAGATGTTGCAAAAGAGTTTAATTACAAGATCACAGCATTTCATCATGCAGTTGAAGCTTATAAGATTGCTGATTTGTTGGCAGAAAATAACATTTGCGCAGCCTTATGGGCAGACTGGTGGGGTTTTAAGCATGAAGCATATGATATGGTGCAAGCCAATGTGGCTATAGTTGATCAAGCTAGAAATGGAACTGGTTGCGCAATAGTTCATTCAGACAGTGAAATAGGAATCCAACATCTTAATCAAGAAGCATCAAAAGCTCTTTCTGCCGGATTGAAGGCAGGATATAAAATATCTAAAGCCAGAGCCATGAAATGGATTACTAGCAATCCTGCAAAAGCAGCAGGTATATATGAAGAAACTGGCTCACTTCAAGTAGGAAAAAATGCTGATGTTGTTCTTTGGTCTCAAAACCCTTTCAGTGTTTATGCTCTTGCTGAAAAAGTTTATATTGATGGAGCTTTAGCGTTTGATAAAGAAAAAGGACTGGTACCGAATTCAGATTTTGATCTTGGCATATTAAACCCAACCAAAAATAGGATACAAGAATAATGATAAACAAAAATATATTATTTTTAGCACTTCTTATCTTCAGTGCTAATACAATTTTTGCTCAGAGCATTGTTATTAAAAATGCAACCATATATAACGGAATAGATAACAGCCCATTTTCTGGAAATATATTAATTGAAGATGGCCTAATCAAAAAAGTTTCAAAATCTCTAATACAGGGAGATCAAGTTATAGATGCTGATGGAAAGATTGTTACTCCAGGATTTATAGCTTCTGCTACAGAAATAGGAATCGTAGAAATTGGTGCATTAAGTGTTACAAGAGACGATGAATCTAATGTTTATAGCATTGGGTTTAGCATCCATGATGCATTTAATCCAAACTCAACGTTAATACCTTGGAACAGATCAAATGGTATTACATCCGCAATCACTCTTCCAAGACATACCTCTAGCCCTATTGGCGGCTTGGGATCTTTTTTTGTTTTAGATAGCAATCTAAATATTGATAGCAAACAAGACATGGTTATGATCGGAAGAATAGGAGGCAGCAGCTCATCATCAAGATCTGAAATGCTTTCATTAACAGATGATATTTTATCTTTCGCATCATCTATATCAGCTAAAGATGTAAGGACTAATTCAGATATAGATTCTTTAATTGATTCTTCATCAATCGCAGATTATTTAGAACTTAAACCAAGAGATGTTAAGGCTTTATTCAAACTAGTTAATGAAAATATGCCTTTAATGATTAGCTCAAATAGGGCATCAGATATTCTTAAGCTTATCGAGCTGAAGAAAAAATATAATCTTAATTTAATAATAATGGGTGCTCAAGAAGCTACTCTTGTTTCTAGGCAGATAGCAGACTCAAAAATACCTTTAGTAGTTAACCCTATAAATAACATACCTAATTCTTTTGATGAGTTAGCTGCAAACAAAAATTTATCAAGCAGACTTGAAGATGCTGGAGTCTTGATGATGTTTAATTATGGAAGTCATAATTCTCATCTTATGAGGCAGGGGGCCGGTATAGCTGTTGCTAATGGCATGTCATATGGTGGAGCAATAAAAGCCTTAACTAGCAATGTAGCCTCTTCATTTAATATAGAAGACAGAGGAAGTATAAGCCCAGGCAAAGTTGCTGATTTGGTTATTTGGGAGGCCGATCCTCTCGAACCATCAAGCATGCCTGAGAAAGTATTTATAAATGGTATCGATATGGATCTTACTACCAGATCAACTAGATTAAGAGATCGCTATACAAAAAACTTTGATAAGCCAAATACTTATAGAAATTAAGAATATGGTGCCGGCACCAAGAGTCGAACTCGGGACCTACTGATTACAAATCAGTTGCTCTACCAACTGAGCTATACCGGCAAAAAAAAACATTATATACAAATTAATCGTTTGGGAAAGAACAATTTGTTCCACCAAGACCACAATAGCCGTTTGGATTTTTTGCAAGATACTGCTGATGATATTCTTCAGCAAGAAAATATTTAGGACTTAGAGCTATTTCGGTTGTTATATCACCATAACCATTTGCTTTGAGAGTTTCTTGATACTGTATTTTGCTTTTAAGGCTAATTTCAAGATCTTCATTAGATGAACAATATATAACTGATCTGTACTGTGTTCCTTTGTCATTCCCTTGTCTCATCCCTTGAGTTGGGTCATGACATTCCCAAAAAACTTTTAATAACTCTTTAAGAGATATTTTGTTAACGTCATAAACAACTTCAACAACCTCTGCATGATTAGTATTTTTATAACAAACATCTTCATATGAAGGATTATCAGTATCTCCACCGGCATAACCAACAGTTGTTATATTTACTCCAGGAATATCCCAGAACTTTCTTTCAACACCCCAAAAACATCCAGCACCAAATAAGACCTTATTGTTGTCTTGAATGTAATCTTCTAAAAGATTCAATCCATTAATGTAATGTTTCATTTAACTAATAAACTCCTTTTATTGATATATCACCATACTCATATTCACAAATTTTACCATCCTTGTTTGAACTAATTATTAGGGCACCTTCATTAGTAATGCCAATACACATCCCTTCATTTATTTTAATGTTGTTACTTTGAATTTTAATATTTGAATTCAGATGCATGCATGACGTTTCCCATTTATCTTTCCAGTTATCTATTCCTTTATCGCAGTAGGAAATAAATTTTCTTAAAATAATATTAATAAGTTCATTTCTATCTATATGTTGATATTCTGAGAGGTCACCCCACCAAGATTCCTTTTTAACAAGTTTTAGATTTAATCCTATGCCCACTATATTAGTTACATCAGAGCCTAAAACCTCTTTTTCTATCAATATTCCCCCAACCTTTTTTTTATTCAAAATAATATCATTAGGCCACTTAAGGCCAATAGAATCTTCACCAATCACTTTATTTATTGCTTTTTGGCAAATCAATCCTGAAATTAAACTTAAAGGCTCATTAGACTTTGACCCAGAAAAAGCAATTGACATATAAATATTTCCTAGTGGGCTAGACCATTCTTTGCCCATTCTTCCTTTTCCCTTCGTCTGTTCTTCTGACAAAACAATATTAAAATCATTTTTCTGTTCAAGAGATTTACATTCGTCATTTGTTGAGCCTATAGTGTTGTAAATAGCAATATTTACCCTATCTACATCAATATTTTTAAGAATTTTATTTTTATTAAGTGTATTCAATTTCATAAACTAGTTGACTTAAACTCATTCTAGAACAAAAATAGCTACCTTGAAATGGAGAGGTGGGTGAGTGGTTAATACCAGCAGACTGTAAATCTGCCGCTTCGGCTACGTAGGTTCGAATCCTACCCTCTCCACCATGCTAATTTCTTCAGAAATTGCACTTAAAAATAATCTAATATTTATCTCGAAAAAAGGTTGAGTTTAATACTTTTTAGAGGGATAATACGCCACCTTAAAATAGGATGCTACATATACGGGCTCATATAGCTCAGTGGTAGAGCACTTGCTTGGTAAGTAAGAGGTCACCGGTTCAAGTCCGGTTATGAGCTCCATTTTAATAAAATAATTATTTCAGAGAGGCATATAAAGATGGCAAGAGAAAAATTCGAAAGAACGCTACCCCACGTTAATGTTGGGACAGTTGGTCACGTTGATCATGGTAAAACTACACTTACAGCTGCGCTTACTAAAGTAGCTGCTGAAGTCTTCGGTGGAGACGCTGTTGACTTTGCAAATATTGATAATGCTCCAGAAGAAAGAGAAAGAGGAATTACTATTGCTACTTCTCATGTTGAGTATGTTTCAACTGCACGTCACTACGCTCACGTAGATTGCCCAGGTCACGCAGACTATGTTAAAAATATGATTACTGGTGCTGCTCAAATGGATGGCGCTATATTAGTAGTAAGTGCTGCTGACGGTCCTATGCCACAAACAAGAGAACACATCCTTTTATGTAGACAGGTTGGAGTTCCATATATCGTTGTATATATGAATAAAGCAGATCAAAATGATGATCCAGAAATGATAGAGCTTGTTGAAATGGAAATAAGAGAACTATTAAATGAATATGATTTCCCTGGTGATGATACTCCAATCATCGTTGGTAGTGCGTTAAAAGCTTTAGAAGGTGATACTTCTGAAATTGGTGTCCCTTCAGTAACTAAGCTTATCGAAACTCTAGACAGTTACGTTCCAGAGCCTGAAAGACCAGTAGATGGCGCTTTCCTAATGCCTATTGAAGATGTATTCACAATTTCAGGAAGAGGAACTGTTGTAACAGGAAGAATCGAAACTGGTATTGTTAATACTGGTGATCCTCTTGAAATCATTGGCATTAAAGATACAACTACTACTACCTGTACAGGTGTTGAGATGTTCAGAAAATCTCTTGACGAAGGAAGAGCAGGTGAAAACTGTGGAGTTCTATTAAGAGGTGTTGAAAGAGAAGCTGTAGAAAGAGGCCAGGTTTTATCTAAGCCAGGTGCTATTTCTCCTCATACAAAATTCGAAGCTGAAATTTACGTACTAAGTAAAGATGAAGGTGGTAGACACACACCATTCATGAATAACTACAGACCTCAGTTCTACTTTAGAACAACTGATGTCACAGGCGCATGTGAACTTCCAAGTGGAGTTGAAATGGTTATGCCGGGCGACAATATTAAAATGAATATTGAGCTTATTGCTCCTATTGCTATGGACGAAGGTCTTAAATTTGCAATTAGAGAAGGTGGCAGAACTGTTGGTGCTGGCGTAGTATCAAAAATTATTGAGTAAAAATTGACTTATTAGCCGAGGCCTTTGTGTCTCGGCTTACTTGTCTCTGAAGAATATGAAAATGTGTTTTAGGCCAGTAGCTCAATTGGTAGAGTACCGGTCTCCAAAACCGGGGGTTGTGGGTTCGAGACCCTCCTGGCCTGCCAAATTAATATGGCAGCCTAAATAGGAAATATATGACTAAAGTAGTAGCTTCGAAATCAGTAGATAGACTTAAGTGGTTTATTGCTCTTTCCGTATTTGCAGCAGCTGTTGTTGGAAATAGTTATTTTGTAGAAGTAGCTTTTTTATACAGAGTATTAGGCGTCGTATTTTTATTTATTGTTGGTCTTGGAATCCTATCTATTACTAGTTTTGGATCTAATGCAATCAAGTTGATGCGAGAATCAAGAACAGAAATAAGAAAGGTTGTTTGGCCAACTAGATTAGAAACAACTCAAACATTTTTAGTAGTATTTAGTGCAATTGTTGTTCTTTGTCTATTTTTTTGGGGCTTAGAATCATTATTAACGTTTCTAACAAAATTGGTATTAGGTTAAATATATGGACTGGTATGTAATACAAGCCTATTCAGGTTATGAGCAAAAAGTAAAAATTGCTTTAGAAGAAAAAATTGAGCTTAACGGACTATCTGAAAAATTCGGTGAAATTTTAATACCTACTGAACAAATCGTCGAATTAAAAGGTGGAACAAAGAAAACTACTGAAAGAAAGTTTTTTCCTGGTTATATTTTAATTGAGATGTTGCTAGAGGATGATTCATGGCAGTTGGTCCAATCAACTCCTAGAGTTTCAGGTTTTGTTGGTGGTACCAAAGATAGACCATTACCAATTTCAGAAGATGATGTTAATAGTATTATTAACAGAATTGAGGTCGGTGAAGACGCGCCAGCTCCAAAAACAATCTATGAGCCTGGTGAGGTAGTTAGAGTTTGTGATGGACCTTTCAATGACTTTAATGGCGTTGTAGAAAATGTAGATTATGAGAGAAATATGGTAAAAGTTGCAGTCCAGATACTTGGAAGAGCAACACCTGTTGACCTTGAATTCATTCAAATAGAGAAAACATAATGGCAAAAAAAGTAGCAAATATTTTAAAATTACAGATTCCTGCTGGTGGTGCTAACCCCAGTCCTCCTGTTGGACCAGCTTTAGGTCAAGTTGGAGTAAATATAATGGATTTCTGTAATGCATTTAATGCAGAAACTCAGAGTGCTGAAAAAGGTATGCCTCTTCCAGTTGTAATCACTGTCTATGAGGATAAGTCTTTTACATTTGTTGTTAAAACACCTCCAGCTGCAGTTCTGATAAGAAAGATTCTTGGTATTGCCAAGGGAAGTGGAGAGCCTAACAGAGAAAAGGTTGGTAAATTAACAAGAGCACAGTTAGAAGATATAGCTAAACAAAAAGAACCAGATCTCAATTCAAATGATATTGATGCTGCAGTTCTAATTATTGCTGGTACAGCAAGAAGCATGGGAGTCGAGGTAGATCTATGAGCAAAGTAACTAACAAACAAAAAATTATTCTTGAAAAAGTTGATCCTGAAATGACATATTCAATGGCGGATGCTCTTGAGATATTACAATCAGTTAAATCTAGTAAATTTGAAGAATCTGTTGATATAGCGATTAGACTTGGGGTAGATCCTAATAAGTCTGATCAAAATGTAAGAGGAGCAGTTACGTTACCTAACAGTCTTGGAAAACAAGTTACTGTTGCTGTTTTTGCAGATGGTGATCAAGCTGATGCCGCTAAAGCTGCTGGAGCTGAATATATTGGAATGGAAGACCTTGCTGAAAAATTCTCAAAAGAAGAAATCTCAGTTGATGTTGTTATTTCTACAAATGCTGCTATGAAAGTTGTTGGAAAACTTGGACAAGTACTCGGACCTAAAGGTTTGATGCCTAACCCTAAAACTGGAACAGTTTCAGATGATGTTGCTACTGCTATCAATAATGTTAAAGCTGGACAAGTCAGATTTAGAACAGACAAAAATGGAATTATTCATGGAAGTATTGGTAAGGTTTCTTTTGATTTAGATAAGATACAATCCAATGCAGTTGCTTTATTAGAAGAATTAAAAAAATTAAAACCTGCATCTGCAAAGGGTATTTATATAGGTAATATTGCTTTAAGTAGCACTATGGGACCTGGTATAAAAATTCACTCATCAGAGCTGGTATAAATTTTAGCTTTATAAGAAATTATATAGCTAGATAGTTGCGTTTACGCAGCCGTCAAAGACCGTAGGTGTCGTAAGACTTAATTTCCTACGTAGGTGGTGTTCAAATTGTAATTTTGCAATTTGTCGCCGAATGGCCGAAAGGCTTAAACAGGAGAATTGCTGTGGCGTTATCAAAAAGTGAAAAAGAAAGAATAGTTGGTGAAGTTAAGGAAGTTGCATCTAATGCATCATCTTTAGTTATTTCAGATGCAAGGGGCTTAAAAGTTACTGAGTTATCTGAGGTGAGACAAAAAGCTACTCAGTCTGGTATACATATTCAAATAATCAAGAACTCGCTTGCTAAATTAGCATTTGAGGGAACTGACTTTGGTTGTTCAGATGAAGTGCTTGTTGGACCATCTTTATTTGCTTTTTCTTTTGAAGAGCCAGGTGCAGCAGCTAAATTGCTCAAAACATATGCAAAGAACTTTGATAACTTAGAAATCAAAGCTTTGGTGGTTGAAGGGCAGTTACTTGATGGAGGCCAAATAGATATACTTGCTAGCCTTCCATCTAAAGATGAGGCTTATGGCCTTATAGCAAATGTGTTGCAAGCTCCAGTTAGTAAATTCGCTACTCTATTAAATGAAGTGCCGAGTAAATTAGCTAGAGTTTTATCAGCAGTTCAAGACAAAAAACAGGCATCAGCCTAAATTATAAGGAGAATTAGAATGGCAACTAGTAAAGAGGATATTTTAAAAGCTATAGAAGAAATGTCAGTAATGGATCTTGTAGATCTTATTTCAGATATTGAAGAAAAATTTGGTGTTACAGCGGCAGCAGCAGTTGCAGCAGCACCAGTAGCAGCAGCAGGCGGAGACGCTGAAGCAGCTGAAGAGAAAGATGCTTTTGATGTTGTATTAACTGCAGCAGGTGATCAGAAAGTACAAGTTATTAAAGCTGTAAGAGCAATAACAGGACTAGGATTAAAAGAAGCAAAAGATATGGTAGATGGAGCACCAAGTACAGTTAAAGAAGGTGCTAGTAAAGATGATGCAGAAGCAATGTTAAAACAGCTAACTGAAGCTGGAGCAACTGCAGAACTTAAATAAACCATTAAACATATTAAAAAATAAATAAAAGGGCGCATTTATGTCATACAGCTATACAGAAAAGAAAAGAATAAGAAAAAACTTTGGTACTTTCACCAAGGTTATGGATCTTCCTAATCTTATTGAAACTCAAACAAAATCTTATTCTGAATTTTTGCAAGCTGATGTGGCACCTGATGCAAGGAAAAAACAGGGACTTGAAGATGTATTTCAGTCTTTATTTCCAATCAAAAGTGTTTCAGGAAATGCTGCCCTTGAATATGTTTCATATGAATTGGGTAAAAACACATATGATGTTCAGGAATGTTTAGTTCAAGGATTATCATATTCAGCCCCATTGAGAATAAAAGTAAAGCTGGTTCTTTATGATAGAGAAACTAACTTTAAAGAAGTTAAAGACATAAAAGAAGGAGAAGTATTTATGGGCGAGGTCCCATTAATGACTTCTGATGCTTCATTTGTTGTTAATGGAACTGAAAGAGTTGTAGTTGCTCAATTACATAGATCTCCTGGTGTATTTTATGATCATGACAAAGGCAAAACTCATTCTTCAGGAAAGGTTTTGTATTCAGCTAGAATCATTCCTTACAGAGGCTCATGGTTAGATTTTGAATTCGATCCTAAAGACATTTTATTTAGCAGAATTGATAGAAGAAGAAAAATACCTGCAACTATAATGCTTAGAGCATTAGACATGGGTACAGAAGAAATTCTTTCAGAGTTTTATGACGAAGATATTTTTGCTTTAGATAAAGACTCAGTAAAGCTTGCCCTTATTCCTGAAAGGTTAAGAGGTGAAACTCTTCCTGTTGATATTAAAGTTAAAAGTAAAGTTTACGTCGAAGCAGGAAAAAGAATTACTGCAAGACACATTAAGGAACTTTCAAATGCCAATGTAAGTGAAATTACGCTTGCAGAAGAATTTTTAATTGGAAAAGTTCTATCGAAAGATATTTTTAATAAAGAAACCGGTGAAGTTCTATATTCGGCTAATACTGAAATAGATAATGAGGTTTTAGAAGCACTGAAAGAAAATAATGTATCAGAAATAACATGCTTATTTATAAATGAGCTTGATAAGGGGCCATACATCTCTAACACACTTAGAGCAGACCCAACATCAAATAGGCTCGAAGCTCTTGTAGAAATCTACAGAATGATGAGACCTGGAGAGCCACCAACCAAAGATTCAGCAGAAACTTTATTTAATAACTTATTCTTCAATGAAGAAAGATATGACTTATCTGAAGTTGGAAGAATGAAGTTCAATAGACGTTTAAAGCTAGATTCTAAAAAAGAAAATGACAATATTTTAGACAAAGAAGACATTATTGAAGTAATGAAGGGTATTGTAAATATTCGTGATGGGCATGACATTGTTGATGATATCGACCATCTTGGTAATAGAAGAGTCAGATCTGTTGGAGAAATGACTGCGAATCAGTTTAGAGTTGGTTTGATAAGAGTTGAAAGAGCTGTAAGAGAAAGATTGAGTATGGCTGAAGCAGATGAGCTAGGTCCACAAGATCTAATAAATGCAAAGCCTGTTACAGCAGCTATTAAAGAATTTTTTGGTTCTAGCCAATTGTCACAGTTTATGGATCAAAATAATCCATTATCTGAAATCACTCACAAAAGAAGAGTATCTGCTTTGGGCCCTGGCGGTCTTACTAGAGAAAGAGCAGGCTTTGAGGTCAGAGATGTTCACCCTACTCATTATGGTAGAGTTTGCCCAATTGAGACTCCAGAAGGACCAAATATTGGTCTAATCAATTCTTTTGCATCCTATTCAAGGACTAATCAATACGGATTTATTGAAACTCCATATAGAAAAGTTATAAATGGAACAGTTACGGATGAAATCACGTATTTATCTGCTATTGATGAAGCAGAACATGTCATTGCTCAGGCTAACGTTGCTTTAGATAAAAATAACAAATTTGTTGATGACCTTGTTGCTGTTAGGCATGCTAGCGAGTTTGAGTTGATGTCATCTGACAGAGTTGATTTAATGGATGTATCGCCTCAGCAGGTTGTATCCATTGCAGCATCCTTAATTCCTTTCTTAGAGCATGATGACGCTAACAGGGCTTTAATGGGATCTAATATGCAACGACAAGCTGTACCAGTTCTTAGAGCTGAAAAGCCTTTGGTTGGAACTGGACTTGAATCAGTTGTAGCTAGAGATTCAGGAGTTTGTATTGTTGCTAAAAATTCTGGTGTTGTTGAGAATGTAGATGCGTCAAGAATTGTTGTTAGAGTTACAGATAAAAAATCTAAATCAGCATCTGATGTTTACAACCTAGTTAAATACACAAGATCTAATCAAAATACATGTATTAATCAAAGACCAATTGTCAGAGTCGGTGATGTAGTAAAATCAGGGGATGTTCTTGCTGATGGACCTTCAGTAGACAATGGAGAGCTAGCATTAGGCCAAAATATACGAATAGCATTTATGCCATGGAATGGCTATAACTTCGAAGATTCAATTCTAATTTCTGAGAAAGTTGCTAGAGAGGACAGATTTACATCTATTCATATTCAAGAAATTGTTTGTGTGGCTAGAGATACAAAACTTGGATCAGAAGAAATAACTGCAGATATTCCTAATGTTGGAGAAGGGTCTCTAAATAAGCTAGATGATTGCGGTATTGTTTATGTGGGTGCCGAGGTAGAACCTGGTGATATTTTAGTTGGCAAGATAACACCCAAAGGCGAGACTCAATTATCTCCTGAAGAAAAATTGCTAAGAGCTATTTTTGGTGAAAAAGCTTCTGATGTTAAAGATACATCTCAAAGATCTAGTGCAAAAGGAACTGTAATCAATGTAGAGGTATTTACTAGAGATGGCGTTGAAAAAGACGAAAGAACCCAAGCTATAGAACAAGATCATTTAGATAAATCTAAAAAAGATGCAGATGATGAAGCTTTTGTTGTTGAACAGGCAACTAAAACTAGATTATGTGACCTTCTTAAGGGCAAGAAAGCTATTAAAGGTAACGGTATCAAAAAAGGTGAGACACTTTCTCTTGAAAGGTTAGAAGAGCTAGATCTTAATGATCTTTTTTCAATTAGAACTGATACAGATACCATCAATGATGTAATTGAGGATACTGAAAAATCTTATAAATCATATGCTAAGGATATTAAAGCTAGATTTGAAGAGAAAAAAGCAAAAATAATTAGAGGCCATGATTTAGCTCCTGGTGTTATAAAAATTGTTAAAGTTTATTTAGCTATTAAACGAAGAATTCAGCCTGGTGACAAAATGGCAGGGCGTCATGGAAACAAGGGTGTTATTTCAGAAATAATGCCTGTTGAAGATATGCCATATGACAAAGATGGTCACCCAGTGGATATAGTTCTTAATCCTTTAGGTGTTCCATCTAGGATGAATGTTGGGCAGATTCTTGAAACGCATATGGGTTGTGCTGCTAAAGGTATTGGGCAGAAGATTGATCTAATGCTTAAGCAAAATGCTAAACCAGCAGAACTTAAAACATACTTAGACAAACTTTATAATACCAATGCTGCCAATAAAGAAGATATTAACTCGTTTAATAATAGTGAAATCATGGAGCTAGCGCATAACCTTAAAGATGGATTGCCAATAGCCACTCCAGTTTTTGATGGTGCAAAAGAGAGTGAGGTTAAAGATCTTCTTAAGCTTGCTGATCTTCCTGAATCAGGACAATTTACATTATATGATGGAAGAACAGGCTCTAAATTCGATAGACCGGTAACCGTTGGCTATATGTATATTATTAAGCTAAACCATTTAGTTGATGACAAAATGCATGCTCGATCAACAGGCTCATACAGCTTGGTAACTCAGCAACCATTGGGCGGTAAAGCGCAGTTTGGTGGTCAAAGATTTGGAGAAATGGAAGTCTGGGCGCTAGAGGCCTATGGAGCATCCTATACACTACAAGAAATGTTAACTGTTAAATCAGATGATGTATCTGGTAGAACAAAAATGTATAAAAATATCGTTGACGGTAGTTATGAAATGGATGCAAATATCCCTGAGTCATTTAATGTTCTAAGTAAAGAAATTAAATCACTTGGAATTAACCTCGAATTAGATTCAGAAAACTAGGAGATTAAATTGAGAGACTTATTAAATTCTTTAAAAACAGGGCAGGATGATTTTACTACCATTTCTGCAGGACTAGCTTCTCCACAAGTAATCAAATCTTGGTCTTTTGGTGAAGTGAAGAAACCAGAAACAATAAACTATAGGACTTTCAAGCCAGAAAGAGATGGGTTATTTTGTTCTAAAATATTTGGCCCAATAAAAGATTACGAATGTATTTGTGGTAAATATAAAAGAATGAAGCACAGAGGTGTTGTTTGTGAAAAGTGTGGAGTAGAAGTCACTTTAGCGAAGGTTAGAAGAGAAAGAATGGGACATATAGATTTAGCTGCACCAGTGGCGCACATATGGTTCTTAAAATCACTCCCATCAAGAATAGGCTTACTTTTAAATACAACATTAAGAGAAATTGAAAGAGTTTTATATTTCGAAAGCTATATTGTTACTGACCCAGGATTAACTCCCCTTGAGAAAGGAGAAATCTTAACAGAAGAGGAATGGGTTGAGAAATATGAAGAATTTGGTGATGAGTTTCAGGCAGGTATGGGAGCTGAGTCTGTTCAAATACTTCTTGAAGAGCTAGATATTAATGAAGAGATTAGAATAATAAGAGAAGAGATACCTCAAACCAACTCAGAAACTAAGCTTAAAAAACTATCTAAAAGATTAAAATTATTAGAAGCATTTAACGAATCAGGAAATAGACCTGAGTGGATGGTAATGAATGTATTGCCTGTATTACCACCAGATTTAAGACCTTTAGTACCGCTTGAAGGTGGGCGCTTTGCCACTTCAGACTTAAATGATTTATACAGAAGAGTTATAAACAGAAATAACAGATTAAAAAGACTTTTAGAACTTAACGCACCTGAAATCATTGTAAGAAATGAAAAAAGAATGCTTCAAGAGTCAGTTGATGCTCTTTTAGATAACGGAAGAAGAGGAAGAGTTATTACTGGAACCAATAAACGACCTCTTAAATCTCTTGCAGATATGATTAAAGGTAAAGGTGGAAGATTTAGACAGAACCTTTTAGGAAAGAGGGTCGATTATTCTGGTAGATCAGTAATTGTTTCAGGTCCAACATTAAAATTGCACCAATGTGGATTACCTAAAAAAATGGCTTTAGAGCTATTTAAACCATTTGTTTATGGAAAGTTAGAACAAAGAGAATTAGCAACTACTATTAAAGCTGCAAAAAAACTTGTAGAAAGGGAAACGCCAGAGGTATGGGAAGTTCTTGAGGATGTTATTAGAGAACATCCCGTTATGTTAAACAGAGCTCCCACTCTTCATAGATTAGGCCTACAGGCTTTTGAACCAAAATTAATAGAAGGAAAAGCTATCCAGCTTCATCCTTTGGTATGTGTCGCATTTAATGCTGACTTTGATGGTGACCAAATGGCTGTGCACGTTCCTTTGACATTAGAGGCGCAACTCGAAGCAAGGGCACTTATGATGTCTACAAATAATATTTTATCACCTGCTGATGGCTCACCAATAATCAATCCAACGCAAGATATTGTTCTAGGTTTGTATTACATGACTAGAGACAATGCTAGCGCAAATGGAGCGGGAAGAGTATTCAGTGACCCTGATGAAGTATTAAGAGCTTATGAGACAGAGACCTTAAATATTCACGCTGCTATTAAAGTAAGAATTATAGATAAAGATGGTGAGAGACAGATTCATGATACTACTGTAGGCAGAGTCTTAATATGGAGAATTACTCCAAACGCAGTTGGTTTTGAAAATATAAATAAAGTATTAAATAAAAAACTAATATCAAAATTAGTAGACATTTCATACAGAAAAGCAGGACTCAAAGAAACAGTTATTTTTGCTGACCAATTAATGTATCTAGGTTTTGATTTCGCAACGAGATCAGGCTCATCTATTGGTGTTAATGATTTTGTTATACCTGAGCAAAAAGCAAAAATTATTGATGATTCGGAAAAAGAAGTTAAGGCAATTGAAAAACAGTTTGATTCAGGTCTTGTTACAAGAGGAGAAAGGTATAACAAAGTTATTGATATTTGGTCCAGAGCTAACGAGCAAGTAGCAAAAGCTATGATGGAAAAAATAAGCACTGAAACTGCTAGAACGCCTGATGGAAAAGATGTTGAGCAATCATCATTTAACTCTGTATACATATATGCTGATTCTGGTGCTAGAGGATCTCCAGCACAGATTAGACAGCTTTCAGGAATGAGGGGATTAATGTCCAAGCCTGATGGATCAATTATTGAAACACCAATTACAGCTAACTTTAGAGAAGGTCTTTCAGTATTACAGTATTTTATTTCTACCCATGGAGCCAGAAAAGGCCTTGCAGATACAGCTTTAAAAACTGCTAATTCAGGTTACTTAACAAGAAGGCTTTGTGATGTTTCAATGGATTCAGTAATTAATATTGAAGACTGCGGTACTGAGGAATCTATTACAGTAACCTCTATTATTGATGGTGGAGAAATAATTCAAGCATTAACTGATAGAATTCTTGGAAGAGTTATTGCTGAACCTATCCTTGATAGTGATGGCAATGTTTTATTTGAAAAAGATACCATGCTTGATGAAGATGCTGTTGACAGCATTGATTCACTTAATCTTGCTACATTAAAAGTAAGATCTCCAATGACTTGTGAGGCTTCTATAGGTGTTTGCTCTAAATGTTATGGAAGAGACCTTGCTAGAGGTCATCTCGTGCATAGAGGAGAGGCTGTAGGTGTTGTTGCAGCTCAATCTATTGGAGAGCCAGGAACTCAGCTAACTATGCGTACATTCCATATTGGTGGAGCTGCTTCAAGCTCATCTGAAGATAACGCAATTTATAATAAGAATCTTGGTGTTGTAACTTTCTCTGATGATATGAAAACAGTTACAAATAAAGACAAATTAGAAGTTGTTGTTTCTAGAAATGCTATGGCAACAATTACCGAGCCAAGTGGAAAAATTACAGAACAATACAAAGTTCCTTATGGAGCGACATTGGAAGTAAAAGATCAATCCGATCTAAAGGCTGGAATAAAAGTAGCATCATGGGATCCTTATACAAGACCTATTGTTGCTGAAGCTTCAGGAAAAGTTAGATTTATTGATATAGAAGATGGAGTTACTGTTAGAGAGCAAATGGATGAGCTTACTGGGTTGTCTAGTATTGAGATCATCGAAGTTTCTGATAGGCCTACTGCCGGAAGAGAGCTATCTC
The DNA here is from genome assembly GCA_018607365.1 of SAR86 cluster bacterium. Classification (GTDB taxonomy): domain Bacteria; phylum Pseudomonadota; class Gammaproteobacteria; order Magnimaribacterales; family D2472; genus SCGC-AAA076-P13. The sequence continues at coordinate 23,861 of JABBBT010000036.1, read as the reverse complement.
CAAAAGTAGAAATCGTAGACTCAAAAGGTAAAGTTCTTCTTATAGGAGATTTTAATGCCCCTGCTGAATATCCACTTCCTGCTGGCGGATTGGTCAATCTAAGAGATGGCCAAAAACTCACAGCGGGAGAAGTTATAGCAAGAATGCCGTTAGTGGCTTCGAAGACTAAAGATATTACCGGTGGTCTTCCTAGAGTTGCAGATTTATTTGAAGCTAGAAAGCCTAAGGATGCTTCTGTTTTGTCAGAGGAATCTGGAATTATATCTTTTGGTAAGGAAACTAAAGGTAAAATTAGGTTAGTCATCACTCCAGAAGGAGCTACTAAGAAAGCCCAAAATACTGAAATGTTAATACCAAAACATAGAACTCTTTCGGTTTTTGAAGGAGAAAGAATTACTAAAGGCGATATTATTTCAGACGGACCTTACAGCCCGCATGACATTTTAAGACTTAAAGGAATTCCTGAACTAACGAACTTTATAGTTAATGAGATTCAAGATGTTTATAGACTTCAAGGTGTATCAATTAATGATAAACACATTGAGACTATTTTAAGACAGATGCTTAGAAAAGCTTTGATTGTAGATGGTGGCGACACCAAATTCATTCAAGGGGATCAAGTGAGCTACGCAGAATTAATTGAAGAGAATGCAAAGGTTGAATCCGCAGGCAATACTCCAGCAGAATTTGAAAGAGTTCTTCTAGGTATTACTAAGGCATCACTAGCAACTGATTCATTTATATCAGCAGCATCTTTCCAAGAGACTACCAGAGTGCTTACTGAAGCAGCGGTTACTGGTAAGAAAGATCACTTAAGAGGTCTTAAAGAAAATGTAGTAGTTGGAAGACTTATTCCTGCAGGAACAGGAATGGAATTCCATGATAAATTAAAAAATAAAAAACAATTTGACCTTGAGGAGCAAACTCTTTCTGCAGATGATATTGAAGCAGCATTAAGACAAGAACTTCAAGAAACGGAGGAATAATGTTGACCGCAATTGATCTAATCTATAGAATCGCGGCCTAACCAATAAAAAATATTATGGCAACAGTAAATCAGTTATTAAAAAAGTCTAGAAAACCTAAAGTAAGGAAGACAGATGTACCAGCATTGAATGCATGCCCTCAAAGAAGAGGTGTTTGTACTCGTGTTTATACTACAACTCCTAAAAAACCTAATTCAGCTTTAAGAAAAGTTTGCAGAGTTAGATTAACAAGTGGTTTTGAGGTTACATCTTACATAGGTGGAGAAGGACATAATCTTCAAGAACATTCATTGGTTTTAATAAGAGGTGGAAGAGTTAAAGATCTTCCTGGTGTTAGATATCACACAGTAAGAGGAACTTTAGATACGTCTGGAGTTGCTAATAGAAAACAAAGAAGATCTAAATATGGAGCCAAAAAAGGTAAATAATTATGCCAAGAAGAAGAAGTCCCGAAAAGAGAAAAGTATTACCTGATCCTAAGTATAAAGATGTCATACTTGCCAAATTTATGAACAACCTCATGAAAGATGGTAAAAAATCAGTTGCTGAAAAAATTGTATATGGTGCCTTTGACCAGATAACAAAAACTTCAAAAGAAGACCCTTTAGGTATCTTTATGAAGGCGCTTGAGGAAGTTAGTCCAGTTGTTGAAGTTAAGTCTAGAAGAGTTGGTGGTGCAAACTATCAAGTACCAATAGAAATTAGACCATCTAGAAGACAGGCTCTTGCAATGAGATGGATTGTTGAGGCAGCAAGGAAAAGAAGTGAAAAATCAATGAACCTTAGACTTGCTGGTGAACTTATGGATGCATCACAAAAGAAAGGGTCTGCTGTTAGAAAAAGAGAAGACGTTCATAAAATGGCTGAAGCAAATAAAGCTTTCTCTCATTTTAGATTTTAATAATCAACCAAATATATAAATATCAATTATGGCTAGACAAATAGTATTAAATAAATATCGTAACGTTGGTATATGTGCTCACGTTGACGCAGGTAAAACAACTACAACAGAAAGGGTTCTTTTTTATACTGGTCTTTCTCATAAAATTGGCGAGGTTCATGATGGCGCAGCTACTATGGATTGGATGGAGCAAGAGCAAGAAAGAGGAATAACAATTACTTCCGCAGCAACTACCTGTTTCTGGAGTGGAATGGAACAACAATTCCCTCAACATAGAATTAATATTATTGACACACCGGGTCACGTTGATTTCACTATTGAAGTTGAAAGGTCTCTAAGGGTTTTAGATGGAGCTGTTGTAGTTTTTTGTGCAACATCAGGAGTTGAACCTCAATCAGAGACTGTATGGAGACAAGCTAATAGATATGAAGTGCCAAGAGTTGTATTTGTTAACAAAATGGATAGAGCAGGAGCCAACTTTGAAAGAGTAATTGATCAAATTAAAGATAGGCTTCAAGCAAACATAGTACCAATACAATATAACATCGGTTCAGAAGAAGAATTCAAAGGCGTAGTTGATTTAATAAAAATGCGTGCAATTTATTGGAATGAAGAAGATCAAGGATTAACTTTTGAAGAAAAAGATATACCTGCAGATTTAATGGATAAGTGTTCTAAGTTGCGAGAAGAAATGGTCGAAGCAGCTGCTGAAGCTAACGAAGAACTCATGGATACTTATTTAGAATCAGGTGAGCTTTCAGAAGATCAAATAAAAGAAGGTTTAAGAATTAGATCGTTAGCAAATGAGCTAATTGTTGGTTTATGCGGCTCTGCATTTAAAAACAAAGGCGTTCAAGCTATGTTAGATGCAGTAGTAGAATTTCTACCTGCTCCAGATGAAGTTAAAGCTATTACCGGAGTTATTCCTAACAATTCCCAAGAGGATGAAGAAGAAGATTCAAGAAAATCATCAGATGATGAACCTTTTTCTGCGCTTGCTTTTAAAATCGCAACAGATCCATTTGTAGGTACTTTAACTTTTATAAGAGTTTACTCAGGCGTGCTAAAGGTTGGAGATGCTGTCGTAAACTCTACTAAATCTAAAAAAGAAAGAGTTGGCAGAATGGTTCAAATGCACTCGAATAATAGAGAAGAAATTAAAGAAGTAAGAGCTGGTGATATAGCAGCTTGTATTGGCTTAAAAGATATTACTACAGGTGATACATTATCAGATGCTAATAAGCAGATTGTTTTAGAGAGAATGGATTTCCCTGAACCTGTTATTTCAGTAGCCGTTGAACCAAAATCTAAGCCAGATCAAGAAAAAATGTCTCTTGCACTAGGAAAGTTAGCTCAAGAAGACCCTTCATTCAGAGTTGCTAGTGACGAAGAGTCAGGACAAACAATTATCTCTGGCATGGGCGAGCTTCACTTAGATGTTCTTGTTGATAGAATGAGAAGAGAATTCTCAGTTGAAGCAAACATAGGTAAACCTCAAGTAGCATACAGAGAAACAATTAAAGAAACTGTTGAAGTGGAAGGTAAATTTGTAAGACAGAGTGGTGGTAAAGGTCAGTATGGTCATGTCTGGTTAAAACTAGAGCCATTAGGGCTAGATGATGAATATGAGTTCGTTGATAAAATCGTCGGTGGTGCTATACCAAAAGAATACATACCAGCAGTAAATAAAGGTATTCAAGAGCAAATGCAAAATGGTGTTATAGCTGGGTATCCATTATTAGCTCTTAGAGCAACCTTATATGATGGTTCATTCCATGATGTTGATTCAAATGAAATGGCGTTTAAAATTGCTGGATCATATGCGCTGAAAGATGGAGCTAATAAAGCTAAACCTGCTTTACTTGAGCCTGTTATGAAAGTTGTAGTGGTAACTCCTGAAGAACATATGGGAGACGTTGTTGGTGATTTAAATAGACGAAGAGGAATTATTTTGGGCATGGACGATATTACTTCCGGTAAAGAAGTTTCGTCAGAAGTACCATTAGCCGAAATGTTTGGTTATGCAACAGACCTTAGATCAGCTACCCAGGGTAGAGCTACATTTACAATGGAATTTACCAAGTATGGTGAGGTTCCAAACAATATAGCAGAAGGGTTAAAAGCTAATTAATATATAAGCTCACATAACTCACAATTAATGTTGACAGTTAGGCTCTTAGAAGCTTAAAATACGCCACTTTTTGCGATAAGCAAAAGTAGTAAAAATAAATAGATAGGGATAATTAAAGGATAAAAATGGAGAATCAATCAATCAGAATTAGGCTTAAGGCTTTTGATTACCGACTGATAGATGCTTCAGCAAAATTAATAGTCGAAACAGTTAAAAAAACTGGTGCAATTATTAATGGTCCAATTCCTCTACCTGTTAAAAAGGAAAGAACAACTATATTGAAGTCTCCTCATAAAGATAAAGATGCAAGAGACCAATATGAAATTGTTACTTACAAAAGACTTATGGACATAGTCCAACCAACTGATAAAACAGTTGATGCTTTGATGAAGTTAGATCTATCCTCAGGGGTAGATGTTCAAATAAGCTTAGGATAGTTCATTAATTAACGCGAATGCGGCCATAGAGGGTATTAGCCCCGTATAAAGGAGAATAAATTGAGCATAGGCTTAATAGGAAAAAAATCTGGTATGACTCGTCTTTTCCTAGAAGACGGAGAGTCGATACCTGTTACTGCAGTTTCAGTTTGTGGTAACTTTTTAGCAGACATTAAAACTACTTCTAGAGATGGATACAATGCTTTTGTTGTTTCTAAAGTTAATAAGTCCAATAATGTTAATAAATCTAAAAGCGAATTTTATAAAAAAATAAATCTTGAGCCAGGAATTCTTGCAGAATTTAGATCTGGTGATGAAGTTGCTGATGATATGAAAGTTGGCAAACATCTAACCGCTGATATATTTGAAATTGGTCAATATGTCGATGTTACTGGAACTTCAAAAGGTAAAGGTTATGCAGGTGTTATTAAGCGTCATAACTTTGCAATGCAAGATGCAACTCATGGTAACTCATTGTCCCACAGAGCTCATGGCTCAATTGGCCAATGTCAAACACCAGGAAGAGTTTGGAAAGGAAAAAAAATGTCAGGCCACATGGGTAATGTTCAAAAGACTGTTCAAAGTTTAAAGATTGTTGACCTAGATGTAGAAAATAGCGTTCTTTATATAAAAGGTGCTGTTCCAGGCTTTAATGGATCTGAATTGAAAATTAAACCGGCGTTGAAGAAATCATGAAAATAGAATTACTATCATCCACAAAAAATCAAGATATTAATATATCTGATAGCGCATTCGGCAAAGACTTTAATGAGTCTTTAGTTCATCAAGCTGTAGTTAGCTTTATGGCAGGTGCAAGACAAGGAACATCCAAACAAAAAACTAGATCAGAAGTAAGAGGCGGTGGTAAAAAGCCTTTTAGACAAAAAGGAACAGGTAGAGCAAGAGCTGGAACAATTAGAAGTCCTTTGTGGAGAGGTGGTGGTGTAACTTTTGCTGCAACTCCTAGAGACTATAGTAAAAAGATCAATAAAAAGATGTATAGAGCTGCTATCAGGTCTATATTCTCAGAATTACTAAGACAAGGAAGATTAGTTGCTATTGAGAAACCTGTTTTAGATAAACCTAAGACTAAAGAAATAGTTTCATTACTTAACGAATTCTCTCTTAGTAAGGTATTAATCATAATCGATGAACTTGATATGAATTTATATTTATCTACAAGAAACATACCAAATGTTGATGTAATAACGGTAAGAGAAATTAATCCTGTTAACTTGTTAAAAGCAAATAAAGTTGCAGTTACTGCAGATGCTTTTAAACAAATTGAGGAGTGGATTGATGCATAACGAAAAACTATTCACTCTTATTAAATCTCCTATAGTTACTGAAAAGTCAGCTAGAGTTGGAGAATCATCGAAACAAATAGTCTTCAAGGTTGATCTAACTGCTAATAAAAGAGAGATTAAAAAAGCAGTTGAAGAATTATTTAAAGTTGAAGTTACAAAAGTAACAACATCAATTGTTAAAGGCAAAAGAAAAAGAAATAAAAATGGCCTTTATAAAAAATCAGATTATAAAAAAGCATTTGTATCTTTAAGTAAAGATTCAGAAATTCAGTTCGAGGGTGTTAATTAATCATGGCTATTATTAAAGCAAAACCAACTAGTCCAGGTAGACGTGGCGTAATTGCCATTAAAACTGATTTATACAAAGGTAAGCCGTTAAAGTCTTTAACACAAGCTAAGTCTAAAAATGGTGGGCGTAATAACAACGGCAGAATAACTGTTAGACATCAGGGTGGTGGTCATAAGCAGCATTATCGTGTAATTGACTTTAAAAGAAATAAATTTGATATTCCGGCTGTAGTAGAAAGACTAGAATATGATCCAAATAGATCTGCTCACATAGCTCTTCTTTTATATAAAGATGGTGAGAGAAGGTACATTATTGCCCCAGCTAAAATTAAAGTTGGAGATGAAGTAATTTCAGCAGAAAAATGTGAAATTAAAGTTGGCAACTCAATGAAACTAAAAGATATACCTTTAGGAACTAATGTTCATTGTGTTGAGCTTAAGCCTTTAAAAGGTGCTCAAATGGCAAGAAGTGCTGGGACATCAGCTAGATTAGTTGCTAAAGAAGGTATTTATGCAACATTAAGACTTCAATCCGGAGAAACTCGAAAGGTTCTATGGGAATGTAGAGCAACCTTAGGAACAGTATCTAATCAAGAGAATAATTTAAAATCTCTAGGAAAAGCTGGTGCTAAAAGATGGAGAGGTGTTAGACCTACGGTAAGAGGTGTTGCTATGAACCCTGTTGACCATCCACATGGTGGTGGTGAAGGAAGAACTTCGGGTGGAAGACATCCATCTACTCCATGGGGTGTTCCAACAAAAGGATACAAAACTAGAAAAAATCAAAGAACAGATGACCTCATTATAAGAAGAAGAGGAAGCAGGAAGTAAATTATGCCAAGATCACTAAAAAAAGGACCGTTCATAGACTTATCTTTAGAAAAGAAAGTTGAAGCTGCATTAGCATCTAATGACAAAAGACCAATTAAAACATGGTCTAGAAGGTCAATGGTAAATCCTTCAATGGTTGGACTAACAATTGCTGTTCACAATGGTAGACAGCATGTACCAGTTTATATTAATGAAGATATGGTTGGTCATAAATTAGGTGAGTTTGCTATAACCAGAACTTTTAAAATGCACTCAGGCGATAGGAAGGCTAAATAATGGAAACAAGAGCATATCTAAAAGGAACTAGACTGTCTCCTCAAAAAGCTGGCCTGGTTGCCAATGCAATAAGAGGAAAATCTGTGCAAGATGCAATGGACTTTTTAGTTTTTAATAAACAAAAAGGGTCTGCAGTAATTAAAAAATTACTAGAATCTGCAATTGCTAATGCAGAAAATAATAATAATGCTGATGTCGACATGCTTTCAGTTAAATCAATAATTGTTAATCAAGGCATGAGATTAAAAAGAATGAAACCTAGAGCGCGTGGAAGAGCTGATAGGATCATCAAGCCTACTTGTCATATCGAAATAATTTTAGCTGAAGGGGATAAATAATGGGACAAAAAGTAAATCCAACAGGTTTTAGATTAGGTATCTCTAAAAAGCAAAATGCAAATTGGTATGCTAAAGGCAAAGACTTCTCAACTAATTTAGTTCAAGACTTAAAAGTTAGAGAGTACTTTAAGAAAAATCTTAAAAATTCATCAATCAGTAAAATTGAGCTAGAAAGATCTGCAGAGAATTTTGTGGTTTCAATTTACACATCTAGACCTGGAATTATTATTGGTAAAAGAGGTGAGGAAATTGATAACCTGAAAAAAGCAGTTCAAAAAATTGTTAAAAAACCAGCACAAATAAATATTAAAGAGGTTAGAAAGCCTGATTTAGATGCACAGATTTTAGCCGAGGGTGTCGCTCAGCAATTAGAAAGAAGGGTTATGTTTAGAAGAGCTATGAAAAGAACTGTTCAAAGCGCTCTTAGACAAAGTGCTAAAGGTGTAAGGGTTGAGGTATCAGGAAGATTAAATGGTGCTGAGATTGCAAGAACCGAATGGTACAGAGAAGGAAGAGTTCCTTTGCACACACTTAGAGCAGATATCGATTACGGTACTGCCGAAGCATTAACAACATATGGAATTATTGGTGTAAAAGTCTGGGTATTTAAAGGTGAAATCACTGAAGACCCATACAAAGTAGATATAGGGGCTAATTAATAATTATGTTACAACCAAAACAAACTAAGTTTAGAAAGATGCACAAAGGCCGTAATAGAGGTCTTGCACAAAATGGTAATACAGTTGCCTTTGGTAGGTTTGGATTAGTTGCATCTGATAGAGGGCGTATAACTGCTCGACAAATCGAAGCAGCTAGACGAGCAATGACAAGACATATTAAAAGGGGTGGAAATATTTGGATTAGAATTTTTCCAGACAAACCAATTACTAAAAAGCCTTTAGAAGTCCGTATGGGTAAAGGTAAAGGTAATGTAGAGTACTGGGTTGCTCTTGTTCAGCCTGGAAAAGTCATGTTTGAAATGGCTGGTGTTGAAGAAGAATTAGCTAGAGAGGCTTTTAAATTAGCCGCTGCAAAACTTCCAGTTAAAACTCACTTTATAAGAAAGGATGTATAAATGAGCAAAGAAATTTTAGATCTAAGAAAAAAGAATTTAGAGCAACTAGATGCTGAATTAGCAACTAGTAGAGAGTCTCAATTTAATTTAAGAATTAAACATAAAACTGGACAACTTAACGAAACCAACCAACTGACTTTAGTAAGAAAGAGAATTGCAAAAATAAAAACATTAATGAATGAATTAAAAATTAAGGATAGCAAATAATGAACTCAACTAATCCAAGAATTCTTTCAGGAGTTGTAATTAGCGACAAAGCTGATAAAACGATAACTGTAAAAATTGAAAGAAAAGTCAAGCATCCTCTATATGGGAAAGTCATGAAAAGAGCAACGAAAGTTCATGCTCATGATGAAAACAATAGCGCTGCAATTGGTGACCAAGTAACTGTTAAAGAATGCAGACCATTCTCTAAGAGCAAAACTTGGATTCTGGTTGAAGGCGATATCCAAAATCTATCAGAGAAAGCTGAAGTTACTGGGGAGAATGAATAATGATTCAAATGCAATCACTTTTAAAAATTGCTGATAATAGCGGTGCTAGAAGCGTCATGTGTATTAAAGTCCTTGGCGGATCAAAAAGAAGGTATGCCAATATTGGTGACATAATCAAAGTAGCAATTCGTGAGGCTATTCCTACTGGGAAAGTAAAGAAAGGACAAGTTGTTGACGCCCTTATTGTTAGAACAAGAAAAGGTGTAAGAAGAAAAGATGGCTCACTAATTAAATTTGATGAGAATGCCGCAGTCCTAATTAATAATCAAAAAGCTCCAATTGGCACTAGGGTTTTTGGACCAGTTACTAGAGAGCTTAGAGATGGGAAGCATATGAAAATTCTATCATTGGCTCCTGAGGTTATATAAAAATGAATATTGTTCCAACAAAATTAAAAACAGGTGATGAAGTTGTAGTAGTCACTGGGAAAGATAAGGGCAAAAAAGGTACCTTAAGAAAAATACTTAAAGCAAAAAATAAAGGATTTGTTACTGGTATTAACATGGTAAAAAAACACACTAAACCAAATCCAGAAATGGGCATTACTGGTGGTGTTGTAGAGCAAGAGGCAGCTATTGAGTTATCTAATATTGCTATATGGAATCCTTCAAAAAAATCAAAAGATAAGATTTCCTATTCAAAAGATAGTGATGGAAAAAAAATACGATTATTTAAATCAGACAAAAAAGAGATTAAGTAAATGGCAAATTTAAGAGAAAGATATAACACAGAACTAAAGGCTGTCCTTCAAGAGAAGTTAGGTATGAATAATGTCATGGCTGTTCCAAAGCTTACTAAAGTAGTTATTAACATGGGTGTTGGTGAAGCTGCAAATGACAAAAAACATTTAGAATCTGCTGTTCAAAATATGACAGCAATAGCTGGGCAAAAGCCTGTTGTTACTAAAGCTAGACAATCTGTTGCAAGTTTTAAAATAAGAGAAGGTTGGCCGATTGGTTGCAAAGTTACTCTTAGAGGAAACAAGATGTATGAGTTTATGGAAAGGTTGATTGATATTGCTATTCCAAGGGAAAGAGACTTCAGAGGGCTTAATCCTAAATCTTTTGATGGCCAGGGAAATTATAATTTTGGTATTAAAGAGCAAATTATTTTCCCAGAAATTAAATTCGATAATGTAGACACAATTAGAGGTATGGATATTTGTATCAATACGTCGGCAACAAACAAAGAAGATGCTAAAGCTTTATTAGAAGTTTTAGAATTTCCATTTAAAAAGTAGGTATTAGAAATGGCAAAAAAATCAATGATCGCTAGAGAAGTTAAGAGAATTAAAACAGTTGCTAAGTTTGCTGAAAAAAGAGCAAGCCTGAAAGCAATTGTTAACGATACTAACGCTTCGAGTGAGGAAAGGTATGAGGCTTCTATCAAGCTTCAAAAGCTTCCAAGAAACTCTAGTCCTTCAAGAGTTGTAAGAAGATGTCAAATTACAGGCAGACCTCATGCTGTATATAGAAAATTTGGCCTAAGTAGAATCAAACTGAGAGAAGCCGCAATGAGAGGCGATATCCCAGGTTTAGTTAAATCAAGTTGGTAATAATATGAGTTTTCAAGATCCTATAGCAGATTGTTTAACAAGAATTCGTAATGGCTTAATGCGCGGCAAAGTCAATGTGATGGTTCCTCACTCTAAATTAAAACATGAGCTAATCAATGTTTTAATCTCAGAGGGTTATATTAAAGGAGTAGAAAGAGTAGAAGAAGATGGCAAGCCGTCTCTTAAAGTCGCTCTTAAATACCATAATTCAGCACCAGCAATTAAAACTATTAAAAGAATAAGTAAGCCAAGTCTAAGAAACTACTCAGCTTCAACTGATTTAGATACAGTTAAAAATGGTTTGGGCGCTTTTATAGTATCCACCAACCAAGGCTTAATGACTGATTCAGAAGCAAGATCCAAGAATGTTGGTGGCGAAATTCTTTGCGAGGTATTTTAATATGTCCAGAGTAGCAAAAAGCCCAATAAATATAGTAGATGGCGTTAATGTCAATGTTACTAATGAATCTATTGAGGTTAAGGGGAAAATTGGCGAAATGAGCTTTGATCTTCCTGAAACAATTTCTTTAGAAGTTATTGAAAATCTAATTCATGTTAAGTATGACGAAACAAAACAGCAGTCTATTGCATTAGCAGGCACAACAAGAGCTCTAGTTAATAATATGATAGTGGGCGTCTCTCAAGGTTTTGAGAAGAAACTTGAATTGAAAGGTGTTGGTTATAGGGCTAAGGCATCAGGAAAATTATTAGAACTTACTTTAGGTTTTTCACATCCAGTTAAGTATCAACTTCCAGATGAAGTTGAAGTAGAAACTCCATCACAAACAGAAGTAGTGTTGAAAAGTTATAACAAGCAGATTCTAGGTCAAGCAGCAGCTGAAATCAGAGCATTTAGACCACCTGAGCCATATAAAGGTAAAGGCGTTAGATATTCTGATGAAAATGTAAGAAGAAAAGAAGCTAAAAAAGCAGCTGGAGCATAAGAAATGAGCGATAAAAATATATCTAGATTAAGAAGAGCAAAGAAAACTAGAATGAAAATCAAGGATCAGGATTCTCCAAGACTTTCAGTTTATAGATCTTCAAAAAACTTTTATGCACAAATTTTTGATAATTTAGGCACGAAAGTAATCGCATCAGCCTCTACAGTTGAAAAAGACTTAGAAAATAGATCTAACAATACAGAAAGTGCTGAAGCGGTTGGTAAAAGAGTCGCTGAAAGAGCTATTGAAAATGGAATTAAGAAAGTTGTATTTGATAGATCTGGTTATAAATATCACGGAAGAATAAAAGCATTAGCTGATTCAGCTAGAAAAGCTGGACTGGAGTTTTAATTAAATTATGAAAGAAAATAATGTAGCAAACAATCAACAAGTTGACGCTTTAGAAGAAAAGTTAGTCCAAGTTAACAGAGTTGCAAAAGTTGTAAAAGGTGGACGTATATTTGGTTTTACCGCCTTGACTGTTGTAGGTGATGGTAATGGAAGGGTTGGTTTTGGAAGAGGTAAAGCAAAAGAAGTGCCAATCGCAATTCAAAAAGCTATGGAAAATGCAAGAAGAAGCATGGTTGAGGTTGAGTTGAACAATACAACTTTATGGTATCCAGTTAAAGCTAAGCATGGTTCTGCAAATGTATATATGCAACCAGCATCAGAAGGTACTGGAATCATTGCTGGTGGTGCAATGAGGGCTGTTCTTGAGTTAGCTGGAGTTCAAAATGTTTTGGCTAAATGTTATGGGTCTACTAATCCTGTAAATGTTGTAAGAGCTACTATTAATGCTTTAAGCGCAATGGAGTCTCCAGATACCGTTGCAGCAAGAAGAGGAAAAAAAGTTGAGAAAGCATCATGAGTAAAGACAAAACAATGACAATAAAATTAGTAAAAAGTGGAATAGGTCGAATGAAAAGACACAAACTTTGCATTAAAGGACTTGGTTTTAAAAGACTAAACCAAACAGTAACAGTAGTTGACACTCCTAGTAATAGAGGACTTGTTAATAAAATATCTGACATGATAGAGATTCAGGAAAGCTAAAATGAGTGAAAACGAAACAAATAATATGACGCTAAACAGTTTGTCTAATAAAGGGACATCTCAAAATAGAAAGAGAGTTGGTCGCGGAATGGGCTCTGGAACAGGAAAAACAGCTGGTAGAGGTCACAAAGGTCAAAAATCTAGAACTGGTGGAGGTGTAAGAGCTGGTTTTGAGGGTGGGCAAATGCCACTTCAAATGAGGTTACCTAAATTTGGTTTCACTTCTAGAACAAATAACCATTTAAAAGAAGTAAATGTAAAAAACCTTAATGGGCTGGATGTTATTACTATCGAGACTTTAAAAGAAAATAAAATTATTTCTAAGTCTGTAAAAAAAGTAAAAATATTTGGTACTTTTGATCTTGAATCAAAATTAAAAGTTCAAGGCATAAAAGTTACTAAGGGCGCAAAAGAGTCTATAGAGAAAGCTGGTGGAAGTGTTGCTGATATTATTGCTCCAGTTGTAAGGCCAAAAGGCGTTAAAAAAGCAGACAGGACTTCGGAATAATTTATGACTGATCAAGGTACAGGAATGAGCGATCTTTGGAAAAGACTTCGTTTCGTATTTGTTGCTATTCTTGTTTATAGAATAGGAACACATATTCCTATACCTGGTATTGACCCTGATAGATTGGCGGCTTTGTTTGATCAAAATCAAGGAACTATTATTGAAATGTTTAACTTATTTTCTGGCGGAGCGTTAGAAAGAATGAGTATTTTTGCTCTTAATGTTGTTCCATATATTTCTGCAGCAATTATCATGCAGTTGTTCTCTAATTCAATACCTTATTTACAAGAACTTAAAAAAGATGGTCAAGCCGGAAGGAATACTATTACCCAATACACAAGATATGGAACTGCGATATTAGCTTTCATTCAAGCGTCAGCATTGGCAGTTACCTTATCCGCTAGCGGTCTAGCGTATACACCTGGTCCGTCATTTTTTATATCTGCTGTATTTTCGGTAGTAGCTGGAACAATGTTCTTAATGTGGTTAGGTGAACAAGTTTCAGAAAGGGGAATTGGTAATGGTATCTCTATCATTATTGCTACTAGTATTCTTACTGGAATACCTGGTGCTATTGGTCAAGCATTAGAGCAATCAAGACAAGGTGATATTAGCGTACTATTGTTAATTGCAATAGGACTTTTATCAATGGCAGTAATAGCTGTTGTTGTATTTATTGAAAGAGGCCAAAGAAGAATTACAGTTAATTATGCACAAAGACAACAAGGCAGAAAGCTCATGCAGGCTCAGACGAGTCACCTACCTTTTAAAGTTAATATGGCTGGAGTTATACCAGCTATTTTTGCAAGCACTTTTTTACTTTTCCCAGCATCATTATCAACATGGTTTGGGCAAAGCGAGTCACTAGGTTTCTTGCAAAGTTTTTCATTAGCCTTAAATCCAGGACAGCCATTATATATCCTTGTATTTGCAGGATTGATTATAAGTTTCTGTTTCATATGGTTGGCGCTTACATTTAATACTAGAGAAGTTTCAGATAATTTAAAACGTTCAGGTGCATATATAGCTGGAATAAGACCAGGCGAGCAAACTTCAAATTATATAGATGCGGTTTTAGCTAGATTAACAGTGTTCGGAGCAATATATTTAACATTGATATGCTTGCTTCCATTAGCCCTAATCAATTTTGCTGGCATATCACCAACAATATCTGTTGGTGGCACATCGGTTTTAATTATTGTTGTTGTATTGATGGATTTCATGGCACAAGTTCAATCGCATATGATGTCGACTCAATACTCATCATTAATGAAAAAAGCTAATTTAAAAAACTATAAAAGGTAATATGAAAGTTAAAGCATCAGTGAAGAAAATCTGCAGAAATTGCAAAATTGTAAGACGAAATGGTGTCTTATTTGTAATCTGTAAAACAGACCAAAAACATAAACAAAGGCAAGGTTAAGATATGGCAAGGATAGCAGGAGTAAATATTCCAGAGAATAAACATGTTGAGATTTCATTAACTCATATATTTGGAATTGGTAGAAAAACAGCACAAGACATTTGTAAAGAGCTAAAGATTGATTACACAAGAAAGATTTCTGACTTAACAGAAGATGAAATTGAAAACTTAAGAACTGCTATTGGCAAGTTTGTTGTTGAGGGTGATCTTAGAAGAAATATAAGTACAAATATTAAGAGACTTATGGATCTAGGTAGTTACCGTGGAATTAGACACAGAAGAAAATTACCTACTAGAGGTCAAAATACAAAGAATAACGCAAGAACAAGAAAAGGCGCTAAGAAACCTATGAGAGGATCATAAGATGGCAGTAAAAGGAAAGAAGGGTAAAAAAATTGTTACTGATGGTGTTGCACACATACACTCATCATTTAACAACACAATTGTAACTATAACAGACAAGCAAGGTAATACCGTATGTTGGGCCACGTCGGGCGGATCTGGTTTTAAGGGATCAAGAAAAAGTACACCATTTGCTGCTCAGATAGCTGCAGATAAAGCTGGAAATGCTGCAAAAGAATTTGGAATGATAAATTTAGACGTTAAGGTTAAAGGGCCTGGTGGTGGAAGAGAATCTGCAATCAGATCTTTAAATGCGTGTGGATTAAAAATTAAAAGTATCACAGATGTTACGCCACTACCTCACAATGGTTGTCGTCCATCTAAGAAAAGAAGAGTTTAAGGGAGTATTAAATGGCAAGATATACAGGACCAACACTAAGGCTTTCAAGACGAGAAGGAACAGACCTTTACTTGAAAAGTGGTGTAAGAGCAATTGAATCAAAATGTAATATGGATTCTCCTCCAGGTGTTGCGGCTGGCGCAAGAAGGGGAAGACTTTCAGATTACGGTCTTCAGCTTAGAGAAAAACAAAAAGTAAGACGTATGTATGGCGTTTTAGAAAAGCAATTTAGAAATTACTATAAAAAAGCTGCATCTACTAAAGGCAATACTGGTGAAAACCTACTGTCATTATTAGAAAAGAGAATGGATAACGTTGTCTATAGAATGGGTTTTGGTTCAACAAGAGCTGAAGCAAGACAAATGGTTTCTCATAAGGCCTTTAAAGTTAATGGTGAAGTTGTAAACATACCTTCTTATCAAATGAAAGCCGGAGATGAAGTTCAGGTAAGGGATAACAAGAAAGGTCACTTAAGAATTGCTGCTGCATTAAAAATAGCAGCTACGAGAGAAGATTGTGATTGGCTTGAAGTTGATGAAGCAAACTTAAAGGGAGTATTCAAATCAGTTCCTGATAGAACAGATTTAAGTACAGAAATTAACGAAAATCTTATTATTGAGCTTTACTCAAAATAAAACATTAAAGACGGAGAAAATTATGCAAATATCAGTAATAGATCTTTTAGTCCCAACTGAGATACAAGTTGACGACATAACACCAAATCTATCAAAAATTACACTAGAGCCATTAGAAAGGGGCTTTGGTCATACATTGGGAAATGCGTTAAGAAGAATTCTTCTTTCCTCAATGCCTGGTGCAGCTGTAACAGATGTTGTTATTGATGGTATATCCCATGAATACAGCACCATTGAAGGGGTTAGAGAGGATGTAATAGACATTCTTCTTAACATCAAAGATATGCCTGTAAATATCATAGAGGGTAATACTGCTGAAATTACTCTTGATGTAACTGGACCTTGTGATGTTTTGGCATCATCTTTTGATGTTCCTGGAAATGTAGAACTTGTAAATCAAGATTTTCATGTTGCAACAATTGTAGACAAAGTAAATCTAAAAATGACACTTACAGTGCAGACTGGAAGAGGTTATGAGCCAGCTGATACTAGAGATGATGAAGATAGAGTAGTTGGTGCTTTAAAGGTAGATGCATCATATAGTCCTGTAAGAAGAGTTTCATATACAGTTGATAATGCAAGATTTGAAAAAAGAACTGACCTTGATAAATTAGTTATTGAGCTTGAAACTGATGGCACACTAGACCCAAAAATGGCTATTGAGCATTCAGCTACTATCCTTCAACAACAACTTAGTTCTTTTGTCGATTTAGATGCTATTGCTGAACAAGAAGCTAAGAAAGATCAAAATGACTTTGATCCTTTCCTTTTAAGATCAATCGAAGAGCTAGAATTAACAGTTAGGTCAACTAACTGTCTAAAAGCTGAAAGCATTTTCTTAATTGGAGATCTTATTCATAGGTCTGAGTTTGATTTATTAAAAACTCCAAATTTAGGAAAGAAATCACTTAACGAGATTAAAGATGTTCTTGCTTCTAAAGAGTTATCTTTAGGAATGAATGTGGATAATTGGCCACCAGTAGGATAATAAAATGAGACATAGAAAAGCAGGAAGAAAACTTAATAGAAATTCATCTCACAGGAAGGCTTTGCTAAAAAATTTAGCAATAGCTTTAATTGAGCAGGATATTATTAGAACAACTCTTCCTAAAGCAAAAGAGCTAAGAAAAGTTATAGAGCCACTTATTACTTTAGGCAAGGAAGATACTGTTGCAAACAGACGTCTTGCATTTAGTAGATTAAGATCAGATGCTGCAGTTGCAAAATTGTTCACTGAGATTTCAGTTAATTCAAAAGATAGAAAGGGCGGATATACAAGAATAATAAAAGCTGGCTTTAGACCTGGTGATAAAGCTGATATGGCCTATATTGAGCTTGTCGACAGAATGGCTGGAGAAGAAAGCTCTTCAGAAGCTCCTGAGCTAAAAGAAGAAACAGCAGCATAATCTATAACATTTTTTCAAGAAATTGACCTGTGAAGGAGTTGCTAATCTTAGCAACATCTTCAGGGGTTCCTGTAGCAACAATATTCCCTCCATCACTTCCACCTTCGGGGCCTAAATCAATAATCCAATCGGCAGTCTTAATCACATCAAGGTTATGCTCTATTACTACGATGGTATTTCCTTGTTTTTTAAGCCTATCTAATACTCTTAACAATAACTCTATATCAGCAAAATGAAGGCCTGTTGTTGGCTCATCTAATATAAATAAAGTTTTACCTGTGCTTCTTTTTGATAATTCTTTAGCAAGTTTAATTCTCTGGGCCTCGCCCCCAGAAAGAGTTGTTGCTGATTGCCCCAAGGTTATGTAGCCTAATCCAACATCATCTAAAGTTACTAATTTTTTCTTTAGCGCAGGAAGGGCATCAAAAAATACTAAAGCTTCTTCAACAGTCATATTTAAAATCTCACTTATATTTTTTTCTTTATATTTAACTTCTAAAGTTTGTTCGTTGTATCTTTTTCCCTCACAAACATCACACTTAACATACACATCAGCTAGAAAATGCATTTCAACCTTTGTCATACCATCACCTTGGCATGCCTCACACCTTCCGCCTTTTACATTAAAACTAAATCTTCCTGGTTTATATCCTCTAGATTTTGCCTCTATAGTTTGTGAAAGAAGATCTCTTATGTATGAGAATAAGCCGGTATATGTTGCTGGATTAGACCTAGGAGTTCTCCCTATTGGTGATTGGTCTATACTTATAACCTTATCCAAGTGTTCGAGACCTTCAATTTTATCGCACTTAATTTCTTTATTTAACTTTGCTTTGTTGAGCATAAATGAACTTATTGGCAATAATGTTTGGTTAATCAGTGATGATTTTCCAGACCCAGAAACCCCAGTTATGCATGTAAAAATACCAATTGGTATTTCTGCTGAAATATTTTGAAGATTATTTTCTGAAGAGTTAATAATTTTGATCATCTTTTCATTTGGAATCATTCTTTTTGATGGAATTTTTATTTGTTTTTCACCTGAAAGATATTTCGCAGTTATGGAGTTCTTATTGCTCAAAATAGCTTCAAGATCGCCTTCAGCGCATATTTCACCTCCATGCTTTCCAGCTCCTGGACCTATATCAATAATGTGATCAGCACACCTAATAGCTTCCTCGTCATGCTCAACGACTATTACAGTATTTCCAAGGCTCTTAAGATTGTTTAAAGTTTTAATTAATTTTTCATTATCTCTCTGGTGCAGCCCTATTGATGGCTCATCAAGAACATAAGTAACACCAACCAGGCCAGATCCAATTTGACTTGCAAGTCTTATTCTCTGTGCCTCGCCACCAGATAAAGTATCAGCACTTCTTTCAAGGGTTAAATAATTAAGCCCAACATCTTCTAAAAATGTAAGCCTCTCAGAAATTTCTTTTAGAATTTTTTCAGCTATCTTTTCTTTCGCACCCTCAAGCTTCATATTTTTAATAAAACTGGATGCTTCATTAATTCTCATACCTGTTATCGAATGTATTTGAGTTTTGTTTATAAAAACATTTCTTGATTGTGTGTTTAATCTTGATCCTTCACACTCATCACAAGAGCTTTTAGACATTAGTTTTGATAACTCATCTCTAATAAAATCTGAATCTGTTTCTTTAAATCTTCTTTCAGTACTTGGTATTATTCCTTCAAACTTATGTTTTCTCACGATTTTGCTACCACTTCTGAATCTATGTGAAAAATCAATTTTTTCTTTTGAGCCCCAAAGAATGATATCTTTTATATCTTGAGGATAATCTTTCCACTTTGCAGTTAAGCTAAAATCAAAATGAGCGCTTAAACATTTAAGTTGATAGAAATAAAATCTATTCCTTCTAGTCCACCCTTTGATTGCCCCGTTTGATATAGACACTTCATCATCTTGGATTAATCTATTCTCATTAAAATATTGGATAACTCCAAGTCCATCACATCTTGTGCAAGCGCCATAAGGGTTGTTAAATGAAAACATTCTAGGCTCAAGCTCTGCTATTGCATATCCGCATTGAGTACATGAAAAATTAGACGAGTATAGTGTTAATAGTTTGTTATCAATATTTTCTATTTGCACTAGTCCGCTTGAAAGGTTTAAAGAAGTTTCAATTGATTCAGCCAGCCTCGATCTATCCTCTTCATTATTTTTAATTACGAGCCTGTCAATTACTGCAGAAATATCATGTTTTTTATTTTTCTCTAACTCAGGAAATTCTTCAATAGGATATACAACATCATTTACCTTCACCCGAACATATCCGCTCTTTCTTAAGTCCTCATAAACTGCTAAATGCTCTCCTTTTTTACCTCTTACAATTGGGGATAGAATCATTATCTTGGTTCCTTCTTTTATTTTCAGAACCTCATCGCAGATCTCAGACACTGTCTTGGCTTTAAGCTCTTCTCCATGATCAGGACATATCGGTGAACCAATTCTTGCATATAAAAGTCTGAGATAATCATATATCTCTGTAACAGTTCCCACTGTAGATCTTGGGTTATGTGAAGTTGATTTTTGTTCTATAGATATTGCGGGAGAAAGTCCTTCAATTTGATCAACATCTGGCTTTTCCATCATAGATAAAAATTGACGTGCATAAGTAGAAAGAGATTCCACATACCTTCTTTGGCCTTCTGCATACAAGGTATCAAATGCTAAAGATGATTTACCAGAACCAGAGAGACCAGTAATAACAATAATCTTATTTCTAGGAATCTCTAAGCTAATATTCTTAAGATTATGTGTGCGTGCGCCTTTTATAAAAATACTATCCATAAGATTCAAAATATCCGTGATGAAAAAATTAATTTAGGTTAAACTTCTATGAATATTATAAGAGGTAATTATGAGCAGAGGCGTAAATAAAGTAATTTTAGTTGGTAACTTAGGTCAAAAACCTGAAATGAGATATACAGCAACCCAATCAGCAGTAGCGAATATATCAATAGCCACTACCGAGTCATGGAAAGACAAAGAAAGCGGCGAAATGAGAGATAAAACAGAATGGCATAAAGTTGTTTATTTTGGAAAGTTGGCTGAAATTGTTGAAAAATATTTAGATAAAGGTTCAAGTGTTTATATAGAAGGTAAGTTACAAACTAGAAAGTGGCAAGATAAGTCTGGTGCAGATAGATGGACTACAGAAATAGTTGGTAACGAGCTAACTATGCTAGGTTCAAGAGCTTCTAACTCAAATCCATCACAATCGCCTGTAAGTGAAACGGAATCTCCTTTTCCACAGGATGACTCAGGGCCCGGATTAACAGACGACGATATTCCGTTTTAAATAGAATTGATTTGATTTCAGATTTCAAAACAATTCTTTTTAAAGAAGATCAAAATATTGGGTACATAACATTAAATAGACCCCATAAGCTCAATGCATTTAATCAACAAATGCTCAAAGACCTTTTAAGCATATTCGATTATATAGATAATAGTGATAGCATAAGAGCAGTCATCTTAAGCGCTTCAGGGAAAGCTTTTTGTGCTGGCGCTGACTTGTCAGCAGGTAAAGACACATTTAATTCAGAATTTGATAATTCATCTAAATATAAAGAAGACTTTAATAGAGACTCTGGAGGCATTCTTGCTTTAAGAATGTATAGATGCCTCAAACCAATTCTAATAGCTTGTAATGGGGTGTCTGTTGGTGTTGGAGCTACACTTCAACTTGCTGCAGACGTTAGGGTAGCATCCTCATTAAGTAAATTTTCATTTCCATTTACCAAGAGAGGCATTGCTCCAGATGCATGCTCTAGTTGGTTTTTACCTCGACTTGTTGGCATTTCAAAAAGCCTGGAATGGTGTTACTCAGGAGAAATGATTGATGTTGATGCGGCTCTTGCTAGTGGGCTAGTTTCATATAAAGTTGAGCCAGATGATCTAATGAGCAAAACTGAAGAAATTGCTAAGAAGATGATCAAAGAATCCTCCCCAGTTTCCGTTGCGTTAACAAGACAAATGATTTGGAGCCTTTCTCAAAAAGATTCTCCCGAACATGCTCACAAGATTGATAGCAAGGTAATTGAATCAAGAGGTAAATCTAAAGATGCGGCTGAAGGTGTGATGTCATTTTTAGAAAAAAGAGATGCTGTCTTTGAAAATAAAGTAAGTAAAGATATGCCAGACTTCTTCCCTTTTGAAAAAGATAATTTTAAAGATTAATAAGGAATAAATTATGTTGTTTGAGCCATACAAGCTAAAAAATACTATCTTGAGAAATAGGGTTGCAATGGCTCCAATGACAAGAAATCAGTCTCCCGGAGGAATACCAACTAATGAAGTTGTTGAATACTACAAAAGAAGAGCCAAAGCAGAAGTAGGACTAATCATTACTGAAGGTGTTGAAGTTAGTCACGAGGCATCCAGCGCATATCCAAATGTACCAAGGCTTGATTCAGAAGAAGCAAGAGAGGGATGGAAAAAAGTTGTCGAAGGAATAAAAGAAAATAATGGTCATGTGATAGCACAGTTGTGGCATTGTGGCGGCTTTCGTAAATTAGGAATGGGACCAAACCCTGAAATTCCTGGACATACAGCATCTGGCTTAGTGAGGCCTGGAAAGAGAGTTGCACACGCAATGTCATCTTTTGATATTGAAGAGACAGTAGAGGCATACGCTAGCGATGCAAAAATTTGTGAAGATCTTGGTTTCGATGGTGTTGAAATTCATGGCGCACATGGGTATTTAATAGATAATTTTTTCTGGAATGGAACTAATGATAGAGACGATAATTTTGGTGGGTCAATTGAATCTAGGTCTTTTCTAGCAACATCAATAACAAAAGCAATTAGAGATAATGTATCCAATGATTTCATTGTTGGTCTGAGGTTTTCTCAGTGGAAACAGCAAGATTATGCGGCTAAATTAGCACAAAGCCCTGATGATTTATTAGAGGTTCTTTCAGGCCCATGTAATGCTGGTCTCGACTATCTGCATTCAAGCATGAGAAGATTTTGGGAAAGTGAGTTTGAGGGATCTGATGAAAATCTTGCTTATTGGACCAAAAAACTTATGAATATTCCAACAATGAGCGTAGGTAGTGTTGGTCTTGATGGTGACTTTACAGACATGATGGCTTCTGCAAAGACCGCAAGTATCGACAAGGCAGTTCAAGATATCAATGATGAAAAGTACGATATGGTTGCAGTTGGAAGAGCTCTTTTATCAGATCACGAATGGGTTATTAAAATGAAAGAAGGGCGATTAGAAGATATCAACCCATATACTAAAGATTCACTTATAGAAATGTATTAGTATTTGGTAAGAATTAAACTTGCATTAGTTCCACCAAAACCAAAAGAATTACTCATAGCTGATTTTATTTCAGATGATGTTGTTTCAGTATTTAATTTTAAGTCTTTAGCCTCATCACAAAGATCTTCAATATTGATAGACGGAGCTATAAACTTATCACGTAACATCATTATAGAATATATAGCTTCCTGAGCTCCGGTGGCTCCCAAAGAATGCCCTGTCATGGATTTAGTGGAGCTTATAACAGGTCCATTATCTCCAAATAGTTCATTAATAGCATTCAATTCTGCTATATCTCCAACTGGAGTACTTGTTCCGTGAGTATTTATGTAATCTACATCAGAGCCATAGCTTTTAAGGGCTCCCTGCATACACCTTAGAGCACCCTCACCAGATGGAGCTACCATGTCATATCCATCAGAGGTTGCATAATATCCTGATAGCTTTGCTAGTATATTTGCATTTCTTTTTTTGGCATGTTCTTCCTCTTCAAGGATTAAAATCCCTGCACCACCCGATATTACAAAACCATCTCTATTTTTATCATATGGTCTTGAAGCAACTGATGGATTGTCATTAAAGTTGGAGGATAGTGCACCCATTGCATCAAATAAACTCGAAGAGCTCCAATGTTCGTCTTCTCCGCCTCCAGCAATAACGATATCTTGCTGACCAGATTTAATTAAGTCAGCACCATGGCCTATACAATGCGCACTGGTAGCACATGCTGATGAGATTGAATAATTGACACCCTTGATTTTGAATGCAGTTCCTAATATTGCAGAAATTGAACTGCCCATGGATTTAGTTACAGCATATGGCCCTATTCTTTTTGGCCCTTTTTCTCTTGCTATATCTGCAGTTGTAACCATAACTCTAGTTGATGCACCGCCTGAACCAGCCACTATGCCAACTCTTGGAGAATCTAATTGCTCGTCAGAAAGAGATGCCATGGAAATAGCATCTTGGGCAGCAAGGTATGAATATGCCGCTGACTCGCCCATAAAACGTAATAACTTTCTATCAATTAATTGTGAAAAATCAATATCCATAGATCCCGAGACCTGGCTACGGAATCCCATTTCTGCATATGAGGTATTTGAAACTATCCCTGACTTACCAAGTTTAAGACTTTCAAGAACATCATCATAGGTATTGCCTATGCATGATTTAATTCCAACACCTGTTATGACTACATTTTTCATTAGAAGCTACTCGGATCGTTAAA
>JABBBT010000039.1 GCA_018607365.1 SAR86 cluster bacterium | reverse complement strand
ATTATCTCCATTTCCATTACAATAGCGACATGTCTATACCAGCTTTATTAAATGTAAATCAACTTGCGGCCCGAAAAGGAGCTCATGAGCTTGAGTTTTCAGTAAAAAAAGTACACAGCCTCGATACGTCTAAGGGTGGTCCTGAGGGATACCTTAAGGCTATAAAAAGAAGAGTTGAGGAAATGGTAATAGAAGAGATCAGAAGGTTCTATCCTGAGGACAACTTTTTCGGAACAGAAACTGGTTCAGAAGTGAACAACTCAAACATCACTTGGCTTTTAAAGGCTATTGATGGTGAAACAAACTTCATAAATGGATATCCTCACTTTGCAATTTCTTTGTGCTCAATGATCGATTCAGTTCCAACGACAGCGGTAATAATTGATCCTGTTAGAAGAGAAGAGTTTTCTGCCTCAAAAGGCGCGGGTGCTGATCTAAACAACGGAAAGATCAGAGTCAGTAAACAAAATGGTCTTGACGATTCAATACTAGCCTATTCAACCTCAAAAGATGTCCCAAAGGATTATGTGTATGATTTTGAGCAAACTTACAAAGAGCTAGCAAATCAAAACCTAGCAATCAGAAACTCAGGATCTATCGCTCTAGATCTTGCTTATATTGCCACAGGAAGACTGGATGGCATGTGGGCGCATAATGTTAGATTATGGGATGTAGCGGCCGGCTTATTAATAGCTCAAGAATCTGGAGCATTGATTAGTAACTTTAATGGTGATCCAAAATACCTTGATGGAGATCACTTCGTTTGTTCTACACCAAAGGTGTATAAGTCGATTTTAAAATCAGTTAAGCCTTACTTTAAAGCCTAAAGAATATCATCAAAGTCAGCGCCTTCTGGCTCTGGTATCGCTAAGTCCTCTTGGGTAAGTGTTAATGACATGAGCATGTTTGCAACGACATATATCGATGAGTAGGTTCCAACAACAACACCTAAGATTAAGGCAAGACTAAAGCCTTTAATCATCTCTCCGCCAAAAATAAATAAGGCAAAAAGGACAAGCAAGGTTGTTAATGATGTGACGATCGTTCTTCCAAGAGTTTGGTTAAGAGAAAGGTCAATCATTTCTTGAGGGCCTAGCTCCCTTTGAGTTCTGAAGTTCTCTCTGATTCTATCCGATACTACTATGGTGTCATTAAGTGAGTAGCCTATAACCGCAAGGAGTGCTGCAAGCACAGTAAGATCAAAGTCCCAACCAAATATAGAGAATAGTCCAAGAATAATAACAACATCATGACCAAGAGCCGATACCGCTCCCAATGCAAATTTATATTGGAATCTAAATGCTACATAAAAAAGAATCATAAATAGCGCTACTAGCATACCAAGACCACCCTGGTCTCTTAGCTCAGCTCCAACCTGCGGCCCTACAAACTCAACTCTTTTAAGTTCACCACTAAAGCCATTGGATTCTAATAGGTTATAAATATTTTCACCAATCGAGCTATTGCCGTTCTGGTCAGCAACTTTAATTAGTACGTCTAAGTTAGTTCCAAAGTTGACTACTTGGGAATCGTCATACCCATTATCTATAAGTGTGTTTCTAATTGACTCAAGTTCAACCGGAGTCTCATATGTAACTTCAACTAATGTACCGCCACTAAAGTCCAGACCTAAGCTCAGACCTCTAAAAGTTAGGGAAAGAACAGAAACTGTAAACAAAGCAACAGATGCCATAGCGGCAATCTTTCTGTACTTCATGAATTGGAATCTAATATCCATTATATTTTTAATTCCTTAATGTTTTTATTTCCGTAGATTAAATTAACCATGGCTCTTGTGCACATGATAGCTGTGAACATTGAGGTGATAATTCCAATTGAAAGTGTTATTGCAAAACCCTTAACTGGCCCAGTCCCGATTATGTAGAGTATCAGCGCTGCTATAAGTGTTGTGACGTTGGCATCAAAAATAGTAACGAAGGCCCTTGAGAAACCATCATGAATTGCTGACTGAGGATCTTTCTCTTTGAGCTCCTCTCGTATTCGAGCGAAGATTAAAACATTCGCATCCACCGCCATACCAACAGTCAAAACAATACCTGCAATTCCAGGGAGGGTTAGGGTCGCGCCCAAGAGTGACATGATTCCAGTAATAAGGACTAGGTTTAAAAATAGTGAGACATTAGCGGCAATACCAAAGACCCTATAGTAAAGAGTCATAAATATAACAACCAGAGTAAATCCAATCATGATAGATCTCATGCCGAGTTCAATATTTTCTTTTCCAAGGCTTGGTCCAACCGTTCTCTCTTCGACAAACTTCATTGGAGCAGCCAAGGCACCTGCTCTTAATAAAAGAGCCAATTCACTAGCTTCTTGAGGGTTGCCGACTCCTGTAATTCTAAAACTTGTTCCAAGAGAAGCCTGAATGGTAGCAAGACTGATAATATTTTTTTCAATGTAAGTGGTTTGTTCTATTACGTTATTACCGTTCTCGTCAGTTACTAGCTCTGATTTACTTTTTTGTTCAACGAATAGAACTGCAAGCTTTCTTCCGATATTTCCTGATGTGGCCTTCTGCATGGCTCTACCGCCCTGCATATCTAAAGAAATATTTACTTGTGAGAAGCCGCTTTCATCAAAACCTGTATTAGCGTTCGTTACCCTATCACCAGAAACTACCACCGCCTTTTCTAAAAATGCAGTTGCGTAATCGTTATCTTTAAAATTAAATTCTTCTTTTCTTAAAGGTGAGGTTCTTGAGTTGGCCTCTAGTCTAAATTCAAGGTTAGCTGTTTTACCAATAATTTTCTTAGCAGCTGTTGGGTCTTGAACCCCAGGTAGCTGAACAACAATTCTAGTTGCACCTTGTCTTTGCACAATTGGCTCTGAAACACCGAGCTCATTTACTCGATTTCTTAGAGTTGTTAAGTTTTGGCCAACTGCATAATCTCTGATTTCTTTTAAAGCAATGTCTGAATATTCCAAAACTAATGTTTTTGAACTTGGTCTTTCGGTAATAATATATTGCAGACCTGTTAACCCAGGACTATCGTTTCTATATTTTTTAAGAGCAGCGTTATAGCTTTCTTGATCTCTAAATGTGAAGTGCAATGCAAGATCTTTTATTGATGAATCACTAAATTTAATCCTGTCTTCCTTGAATGTTTTTCTATAGGTATCAAGCAGAAGTTCTAGTCTGCCTTGCTTAGCAGTATCGATATCTACCTCTAGTAAGAAGTGAACTCCACCAGATAAATCAAGACCTAGCTTCACAGGCTTGCCGCCTAAATCTTTTAGCCAATCAGGCGTACTGGGCTCAAGGTTTAAAGCAATAATAACTTTATCAAGAAGCTTATTTTGTAATACTGTTTTAGAGTTAAGTTGTTGATCTAGGGTAGAAAACTTAATAACAATTTTATTATCTCTTAAGAAAATCTCATCATATTCTGAGCCAGTATTCTCTAGTATGTTTGTTAGCTCATTCATCAATAACTGATCAGCAGACTTACCAGATTCTGTATAAGCTACTTGTATAGATGGTTGTGTTGGATAAAGATTTGGTAGTGCATAAGTAAAGCCCAATACTACAACAAAGAGTATTATGAGGTATTGGGATATTGAGAACTTATTCACGATATTTAACTAGATAGAATCTATTGTTCCTTTTGGTAAAATATTTGCTATAGCACTCTTTTGAAGTTTGATAACAGTTCCGGATGCGATCTCAATTGAAACATATAGATCCTTAACTTCAGTTACTTTTCCAAGTATGCCGCCTGCACCAATAACTTCAGTGCCCTTTTCAACCTGAGCAACCATGTCTGCTATTTCTTTATTTCTTTTATTCTGTGGTCTTATGATCATGAAGTACATGAATACAAATAAAAAACCTACAAATATTAATGGTGATAATAATGATCCTTGAGCTGGTTCCATAATCTAATCCTAGTTTGGCCCTTTGGGCGTTTCTAAATTTCGCATATTATAGAAGTCTTTTACAAACTTCGCGAATAAATTCTTTTCAATAGACTCCCTAATACCTTTCATAAGTGACTGGTAGTAGTAAATATTGTGATAACTCGAAAGAATACTGCCCAGCATTTCGTTCGTTTTATGCAGATGATTTAAATAAGCTCTTGAATAACCCTTGCAAACTTTACAGTCACAGTTTTCATCTACAGGGTCTTCGCTCATTTTATAGGGAGCATTTTTTATATTCACAACGCCTGTCGACGTTATTAGCTGACCATTCCTTGCATTTCGTGTAGGCAGAACACAATCAAACATATCTATACCATATCTTACGGCTTCAACTATATCCTCTGGCTTGCCAACACCCATCAGGTACCTAGGTTTATCTTTAGGCAGTTTGTCGGCCATGAAAGCAAGTATGTTTGTTTTTTCTTCCTTCGATTCACCAACACTAAGCCCGCCAAGAGCTATTCCATCGAAATCTATATCCATGAGACTATTAAGCGACTGCTCTCTTAGGTCTTCATGCATCCCACCCTGCACAATGCCAAATAATGCAGAATCAGATTTATGAGCTTCCTTACACCTTTTAGCCCATCTCATGGAGAGCTCCATAGATTTTTTAGCCTGCTCATGCGTTGATGGATAATCAGTACACTCGTCAAAAGCCATAACAATATCTGAGCCTAAATTCTCTTGAATCTGGATTGAATCCTCGGGAGTCATAAATATCTTCCTGCCATCATATGGAGAGCTAAACTTAACACCCTCTTCTGATATCTTGACTAAATCTCCAAGGCTCCATACTTGAAAGCCTCCAGAGTCGGTAAGAATAGGTTTGTCCCAATTAGAAAACTTATGAAGCCCGCCCAGATCACGCACA
Source organism: SAR86 cluster bacterium (assembly GCA_018607365.1). Lineage (GTDB taxonomy): Bacteria > Pseudomonadota > Gammaproteobacteria > Magnimaribacterales > D2472 > SCGC-AAA076-P13. Next base: position 3,068 of record JABBBT010000039.1, on the reverse strand, counting down.
TTCTCATCGCCCGGTCTTAGCATTAAATGATAGGTGTTGCCTAAAATTATCTCAGCACCAGTTGATTTTAAATCTTCTACGGTTAAACCCTTAACAGTTCCATTCGTTCCAACAGGCATAAAAGCTGGTGTTTGAATGCTTCCTCGAGGGAACTCTAGTTCTGCTCTTCTGGCAAACTCCGATTCATTCTTTACATTAAATTTCATTTTTCTCTAATAGCATCGCATCGCCATATGAAAGAAATCTATATTCTTTTTCAACGGCAGTTTTATATATATGTCGCATATTGTCGTAGCCAATGAATGCAGATACAAGCATTAATAAAGATGATTGCGGTAAATGAAAATTTGTTATGAGCCTGTCAACTGCCTTGAATGTATACCCGGGATAAATAAAGAGCTTGGTATAGCCACTATATCCCTTTTCGTCATCTTCAATGAATGCTGTTTCCAGAGCCCTTGTTGCTGTAGTGCCTACTGCAAAAACTTTCTTTCCAGCCTTTTTTGTAGCCTTAACCAAAGCCACAACATCATCCGAAACCTCTAAATACTCGCTATGGATATCATGATCCTCAATATTATCTACCTTAACAGGTTGAAATGTTCCCGCCCCCACACTGAGATTTACCGTTGCCATTTGCACGCCGAGATCTTTTAATGTGCTTAAGAGCTCATCATCAAAGTGAAGGCCTGCCGTTGGAGCTGCAACTGATTCCTGTAGATCCTTATCCTCATAAACTGTTGCGTATCTATCTTTATCTAGGTCCTCATCAGGACGTTTTATGTATGGTGGAAGTGGAACATGTCCTATTGAATTGAAGACCTCTAGAGGCGATCTATCAAACTTCAATATAAAAAAATTATCCTGCCTATCAACACATTCCGTTTTAAATTTATCTAAATGTATAACCGTTCCTATTTTGGGGCTTCTGCCTGATCTGATCTGAACAAGTGCTCTATTGTCTTCCATTATTCTCTCAAGCATTACCTCAACAGAGCCACCAGATTCTTTGCTGCCATAGACTCTAGCTGGAATTACAGAAGTATTGTTTACTACCAACAAATCTCCTTCTTTGAAATAATGTATGACATCTCTGAAGGTTTTATGGTCTATCTGATCTTTATAAACTAATAACCTACTAGAGCTTCTTTCGTCTAAAGGATAATTAGCAATAAGCTTTTCAGGAAGATCATAATTAAAATCTGAGGTTTTCATAAGAAGCTGATTTTAAATTAGATAATACTTAGCTACAATGCCCAGCAAGCCCCATTGGCGGAATTGGTAGACGCGCGCGATTCAAAATCGCGTTCCTTCGGGAGTGCCTGTTCGACTCAGGCATGGGGCACCATATTTAGAAAGAACAGTCTATATTGAGAATACTAAATAGGTAGTTATTTACCTCGTTCTCATTGCTCCAAGAGTCTGATGTTGAGATAAGATCAAGACAGCCTTTTCTATCAAGATCGATTGGAACTCCCTTCATCAAACCTCCTGAGGTACTCCACCCAGAATTTGATAAAGGCCTTGATGGCAGAATCAACTCATTTGAAATAAAATTTCCTCTTCCATCATTGATTGCGATGTGTGCTCCTGATATTGAGGTTGAGAAATCTCTTGTTGAATGAAATATATCTAAATCCCCATCATTATCAATGTCTCTTAAATAAATATTGCCTTCACCATGATATTTTTCTAATCTAACTTGATTAATAAACCTAGCTGAAGTCTCATCTATTAATGATCCTGTTTGATCATTAATCAAAACCTGTATGTATGCTCCTTCGTAATATGGGTCATCTCTTGTTATTGCTACAACAACATCCTTGAAACCATCGCTGTTTAAATCACCTGATGCTGCATGATTGTATTTATTATGGTTTATTTCAAAGGGTCCTTTTGGGATATCGATTACCTGCCATGATGAGATATTAGCAGTACCATTACTTAAGAGAATTGAGCCCTCTTCAGGAATAGAATCGAAAAGAAATCTGTTATCAAAATTCCAAAAAATTAAGTCATCAAACCCATCATTGTTAAAATCACCAGTAGCCATATTATGAGCATCTTGACCAAAAAGCTCATTTTCACTGGTAATACAATCATCTGGTGTTGGATAGCAAATTGTTGCAGAGAACCTCTCTGTTGTATTAATCCCTCCAAAACCGATATCAGCTATATGGTAGAAATCAGTTAAAAGCTCGGATGTATTTGATGGTTCAGCATAATATTTTGTATATAATAAGAAATGATTTTAAATAAAGAACATCTAGCAATTCGTGAAACTGTCTCAGCTTTCATAGAAAAAGAAATTAATCCTCACACAGATAAGTGGGAGCAAGAAGGTATTTTTCCTGCTCATGACCTTTTTAAAAAGATGGGAGATCTCGGTTTATTAGGAATCTCTAAACCAACAGAGTTTGGGGGAATGGGTCTTGATTACAGCTACCAAGTAGTCTTTTCTGAAGAGCTCGGTAAGATTAGTAGTGGTGGAGTCTCTATGGCTATCGGTGTTCAGACAGATATGGCAACCCCTGCCCTAGCAAAATATGGAAATGACGAATTAAGAAAAGACTTTCTGGCTCCAGCAATTTCTGGTGATATGGTTTGTTCAATTGCTGTTAGTGAGCCAAGTGCTGGATCTGATGTGTCTGCAATTAAAACATCTGCAGTTAAAGATGGGAGTGACTATATTATTAATGGTACGAAGATGTGGATAACGAACTCCACTCAGGCAGACTTTATTTGTCTTCTGGCTAATACATCTGATAATAGTCCTCATAGCAACAAGTCGCTTATTGTTGTACCTATGGATTTACCAGGTATTACTCTTTCAGAAAGATTCAATAAGCTAGGCATGAGATCATCCGATACTGCTCAAATATTTTTTGATGATGTTAGAGTGCCGCAAAGATATTTAATTGGCGAAGAAGGCAATGGGTTTAGGTACCAAATGGAGCAATTCCAAGAGGAGAGAATCTTTGGCGCAGCGGGAGCTCTCAAAATGTTAGAGCAAGTTATAAAAGATACTGTTGAGTACACAAGCCAAAGAAAGGCTTTTGGTAAATCGA
>JABBBT010000011.1 GCA_018607365.1 SAR86 cluster bacterium | reverse complement strand
TTCTTGCTTGGTTCTGGATACATAGGATCAAGATAAACAATATCAATATTTTGAGTTTCTTTGTATTGGGTTTCGGACTTAGCGTTTAAAAAAAGCAAGTTTTTAAGAAATGGTAATTCGGCCTTGGCTCGCTCTATAGCGTCATTAACTAAAAGAAATATGATCTTACTTTGCTCGCAAGCAATAACCTTATGGCCAAGAGCTAGAAAAATAATAGTGTCCGATAAAAGTCCTGCGGTACCATCAAAAATAGTTATGTCATCCTTGTTTTTACCTATGGCTTTTTTAAAAGATGTCTCATGCTCGGTTCTTTTTAATCGCCAACCCATGGGTCCAGACAAGAAATCCACATGAAGAAAACTAGATAAATTAGTTGGGTCCTTTGTGAAGTGAAGGCCATTCTCTCTTAGATCAATAAAAGATCCAGACAAGGGAATTTCATTCACAACTTTCATGCTTAGATAATCAGAAATATATTGAATAGCTTCTGAATCTTTACCAGGTTGTGCGAATATACAACAACTCATATCAAGAGGACTAATACTGCTCCAAGAAAGACCCTGTAAAGAACAAATGGGTACATTCCAATTTTCTCTACAAATGCCAGAAAGTATTTAATCGTTAAGAAAGCAAAGACCATAGATGTTACAAACCCAATTATCATAGGGAGTAAATCAATTGATCCGTTATATGACATCATATCTTTTAATAAAAAAACTAGAGCTCCTAAAATAGTAGGAATAGCTAGAAGAAAAGCAAACCTTGATGCATCTTTTAAATTTAAACCAATAAGGAGTGCAGCTGTTATAGCCGTACCTGATCTAGATGCTCCTGGAAATAGTGCAAAAACCTGGAAAGCTCCAACAAAAAGAGCTGTAAGAACTGAAAGTTCTATTAGTTCCTTTGATCTAGAACTGAATTTATAAGCAAATAATAGAAGTGCTGCGAATATAATATTTGCTAAAGCAATACTCTCAATACTATCCCTATTATTGGCTACCATGTCGGACGCAAACAAACCAAAAAAAACTATTGGCATGGTTGCAAGCACTAACTGGTAGGACAATCTTCTGTGACCCAATACATTTTCTGTATTAGTTAAAACCGCCACTATCATACTGGTGAGCTCAGATCTAAAATAATAAATCACTGCAATGAGTGTTCCTGCATGAACAGCAATATCAAAGGATAATCCGAGGTCATTAGTTCCAAATAGCAAGCTAGGAAAAAGTAAGTGGGCTGAACTAGATACTGGCAAGAATTCAGTAAGTCCTTGAATAATCCCAAGAATAAAACTTAAAAAAAGATCACTCATTTATTTTTTTGTATTGAGGGTCTGAGGCATATATGGGATTAGCATCATCAGGATTAAATAACGAGGCGTCGCAGTCGGATTGTATAAAACTATCCAAAGCTAATTTTGCAATTGAGTCAGCTGAAAGCTCATCTATATTATCTGTGTTAACTGCCATAAGAGGCTTATCCAATGCTACAGAAATACCTTTAAGGTAGCTTGCAACACTTCTAGTAGCTGTATATGAGCCAGTGCTATTTGCATATGCAAAAAGATCAATATCTGTAAAAGAAAAATTTACGTTAAGTCCAATATTTTGAAGCATCCTGTTCCAGTCTGGTCGTTCTTTTCTTTCGTGATCTAGAGAGTAAGAAAGAATATCATCATTATTAATAATACTTACCGAGGTCTGATCCCCAGAACTTTGAATTGCAATGACCTTCATGAGCTAAATCTGATCTGATATGTCTTTAAATACAGTCTCAACAGACCTTGAGCCGTCTACACTAAAATACACAAGATCACTATTCGATGATTTATTTTTATAAAATTCCGATAGAGGCTTGGTTTGTTCATGATAGACATCCAGCCTTTTTAAAACTGTTTCGGGCTTATCATCCTCTCTTTGTATTAAAGGTTCACCGGTATCATCATCAACACCCTCACTCGCTGGAGGATTAAAATCAATATGGTAATTTTTTCCCGACCCAGGATGAACTCTTCTTCCAGACATTCTATTTACAATAACTTCATCATCAACACTTATCTCAATGACATGAGTGAAATTTACGCCCATTTCATCAAGCTTGCTGGCTTGACCAAGTGTCCTTGGAACGCCATCAAATAGTGAGCCATTAGAACAGTCTGGCTTGGTTAGCCTATCTTCAATTAAAGAGCCGATAATCTGGTCTGAGACTAATCCACCTGTATCTAATATATGAGATACTTTTTTTCCAAAATCACTTCCAGAAGCCACAGCCTCTCGAAGCATATCGCCTGTACTAATTTTTGGAATATTACATAACTCGCATATCAAGTCTGCTTGAGTACCCTTTCCAGCCCCTGGAGGACCTAATAAAATAATATTTTTCATATTTCTAATATTGCAAATGCTGTTGCATAGTCTCTTTCGTCTGCAAGACTAACATGTGTCTTTGTAATTCCCAAATCTATCATTTTTTCTGAAAGTTCATTTAAAGCGTTAAAAATAGGTTTGCCTGCCTCATCTCGAAGTACTTCTATGTTACTCATTTGAATTGAATTTTTAAAGCCGGTACCAAAAGCTTTTGCGATTGCTTCTTTGCCAGCAAATTGTTTAGCTAAGAAAGATGCTTTCTTAGCGTCTTTGATTTCATGGAAAATGCTAAGTTCATTTTCAGATAATATTTTATTTGCGAAAGCATCAAAAGATTTCATCTCTGCAATTCTTTTAATTTCAACAATATCTGTTCCAATTCCATGAATCATATCTTAATCCTCTTAAAGATATCTCTGCTCTCAAGATCTCTTCCATCCAAACAGAAATGAATAGCTGTTTGGGTGAGATGTTTTAGATATTTTTTTGATACCTTTGAAAGTTCTCTTGTTCTTATATTGATAATATCTGCACCAGAAAAATTTGAATTCATAGATTCTCTAAACCCTCTTTCAGGAATGAACGAATAGTTCTTTTCTGATTCAATGGCCTCATTTCTATCGATATCATTTTCAAAATCTAACCCATATCCCAGCATATCTAGAAGATCTAACTCAAAGTGCCTCAAGGTAATTTCTAGCTCATCTCCCCTAGCTACTTTATGTAAAAATTCTTCATATAAAAAAAATAGGTCTTCCTGGGCGGCATCCTTTGGAAGTAACCTCATGAGCAATTCATTAATATACAAAAGGCTGTAACTTGTTTTTGAAAAACTATTGGTAGTAGTTGAGAAATCCCTATCTATATTGGTCAGAGTTTTCATATCTGACCTTCCTGAATAAGTTACCTGAAGCTTAGTAAAGGGTGTTAGGTATCCAAAGAACTTAGATTTTGGTTTCTTTGCACCTCTTGCCATAAGAGACATTTTTCCATTATTTTTACTGAAGACCTCTGCTATGAGGCTTGTTTCTCCAAATGACCTTTGATGAAGTAAGAAGCACTCATCCCAGTCACTAAGACTCATAGCTGCCGCCAACTCCTAAACTCTGAATGTAATCTGAATCCGTATTCCAATTTTTCTTTACCTTAACCCAGGTTTTTAAAAATACTTTTTTACTAAAGTATTCCTCCAGCTCTATTCTTGCCTGCTGTCCTATCTTTTTTAATGTTGAGCCGCCTCTGCCAATGACTATCTGTTTTTGACTATCACGAACAACATAGATAACAGCATGGATTTTTAAAATATGCTTCTCATCCTCCAACAGCTCGACCTGGACAAAAGTGTCATGAGGAAGTTCGTCACCAAGCATTCTTATTATCTTTTCCCTAATCAGCTCAGAGATCATGAAAGTATCTCTATGCTTACTTTCGATACCTTCCTCACCGTAAATATGTTCATTTTCAGGTAAGTATTTGTGGATAAGCTCTTCTAGATTAGTTATACCCTCATCATTGATTGCAGATATGGGAATGATATCTAAGAAGCTGTATTCACTCATTAATCTAGCCATCATAGGTAAGAGTTTGTTTTTATCTGTAATTTGGTCTACCTTGTTCACAACACATATAACCTGAGAGCCTGCCTCTTTAAGTTTTTCAAGCACCGACAAGTCCTGCTCATCAAGGGTTAGTCTCTGAACTACAAATAGAATGAGATCAGAGTCATCTATCAAACTTTGCGCTGAACGATTTAAGACCTTGTTCATGGTCTTTGGAGATTTGATGTGCATCCCGGGCGTATCAGCAAATATCATTTGTTTATTTCCTGAAGTCTTTATTCCCAATATATTATTTCTAGTGGTCTGAGATTTTCTTGAAGTTATAGATATTTTTTTTCCAAGGATATGATTCAAGATCGTAGACTTGCCTACATTGGGTTTGCCAATAATAGAAATGTAACCACAGTAATTAGTCATTAATATTCCTCATATACTCTAAAACTTTGGTAGCAGTTGATGTTTCTGCTGAACGTTTTGTAACCCCAGATGAGGCAAAGATATTATCATCGTAATTCACACTACAATTGAAGCCCCCGCCAGCAATTTCTTCAATAGAATAAATTGGAAGATCGAGCTTCATTGACTGAAGCAGTTCTTGTAATTCAGTTTTTGGATCCTTAAAACTCATATCAGCTGATAAATGCTTAAGTTCGTTATTAAAAATTCCAAGGACAATCATATTTACCTGCTCCCAGCCTGAGTCTAAAAATATGGCACCAATAGTAGCTTCAAATGAGTCTTCTAAAATTGAGTTCTTACGTTCTCTTGAAAGATTAGCGGTTCCCTTCGATAGTTGAATATAATCGATAAGACCAAGCTCCTCAGCTTTCATTGTGAGAGTCTCAGCCTTAACAAGATAAGCCCTCATTCTGGTCAAAAGTCCTTCCTTCTCGTTACTAAATTTTAAAAAAAGATACTGAGATATGACGGTATTGAGAATAGAGTCACCCAAGAACTCCAGTCTTTCATTATTGGTAGTATTGCTATAGCTTTTATGGATAAGAGCTAGTTTTAGTAGTTCAATATTTTTAAAGCTATATCCAAGCCTGGTTTGTAGTTCGTTATAAGACATTAATTGATCTTACCAGCTCTTGAGAAGTGCGGGATACAAGTCCAACATTCCCAGGTCATGAAAAGATAACTTGCAGTGCCAAAAAAATTCTCTCTAGGAACAAAGCCTACATCTTTTGTACTATCATTTGAGTTATCCCTATTATCGCCCATTACAAAGTAATGGCCTGATGGGATAGTCCATTCAGAGGGGTATTGAACATTCTCGCCTCTGATATTTCTAGTGGTAAATACAGCATCCCCAAGAGATTCAGAAAAATAATCCACTACAACCTCTTTCTCACGTGTAAAAATTTCTCCTGAAGAATTTCTAAATCTTTTAGTAATAGTTTCCTTCTCTGATTTTAGGAAATCTTTTTGAACTGGCGCGCCATTTATATATATTTTTTTATCTATTATTCTGATTGAGTCGCCAGGTTTACCGATGAGTCTTTTTACGTAGGGCACAGGATTGTTGCGAGGTATAAAAACTACAACATCGCCATATTCAGGGTCATGATCTAATGCAAAAGGACCACCTACTCTATTCACCTTCAAGCCATATGAATTTTTATCAACAAGCAAAAAGTCGCCAACCTTTAACCCAGGCATCATTGAGCCTGATGGAATCTGATAAGGCTCATATAAAAAAGTTCTTAAAATAAAAATAATAAATAAAGGAATAAAGTAACCTCTGGATGTTGATATTATCTCTTTGTTTTTAAGTCCAATCCCAATCACAAGAACGATAAGTGCAATTAGCGATCCAAATAAAAGAATGATTCCAAGGTCACCTGCGTTGATAAAAATACTGACAAGCATAAGCATGCCAAATACAGTTGAAACTGAAGAAATATTCTCAACAAGAAAACTTTTAGTCTCTGGTTTTTTTATAGTGTCATTAACCCAAACACCAAGACATACACCCATTCCTAGTAAAGAAAGTATAAATAAAGGATCCGTTAACAAATTACTCTCCTGATTTAAAATAATTTAAGAAAGCATCTTGTGGTATCGAAACCTTACCAAACTGTTTCATTTTCTTCTTTCCATCTTTTTGTTTTTCAAGAAGCTTCTTTTTTCTACTAATATCTCCGCCATAGCATTTTGCAGTAACGTTCTTACGAAGCGCTTTTACTGTTTCTCTAGAAATAATTTTTGAACCTAGCGCTACCTGAATTGGAACATCAAACATTTGCCTTGGTATTAGCTTTTGAAGATTTGCTGCAATTTCTCTAGCCTTTTGATTCGAGAATGATTTATGAACAATCATTGATAAAGCATCGATTTTTTGATTATTAATAAGGATATCTATCTTAGTTAGATCAGATTTTATAAATCCAATTAGAGAATACTCAATAGATGCAAAACCTTTAGTAGATGATTTTATTTGATCAAAAAAATCTACAATCACTGATGATAAAGGAAGTTCAAAAACAATGGATACCTGGTTACCAAAATAAGTCATATCCTTTTGGATGCCTCTTTTGCCGGTACATAAAGTTATTACATTGCCAACATACTCGTTAGGAGTAAGGATTGTTGTATTAACAATAGGTTCTCTGATTTCATCTATATCATTTGGAGCAGGAAGCTGGGAAGGATTATCACATTTTAGGACAGTGCCATCCGTCTTCAGAACTTCATATTCAACAGATGGAGCTGTTGATATAAGATCTAAATCGTATTCTCTTTCTAGTCTCTCTCTGATAACTTCCATATGAAGAGTTCCAAGGAATCCACATCTAAAGCCAAACCCTAGTGCATCAGAAACCTCTGGTTCATATACTAATGAGGAATCATTAAGAACAAGTTTTGATAAAGCATCTCTAAATCTTTCGTAATCATCAGAGTTCACAGTAAACATTGAAGCAAAAACTTTAGGATTTACTTTTTTAAACCCAGGCAAGACTTCTGTAGTCTCATCTGCTGAGTTCATAATCGTATCGCCAACAGGGGCGCCTTTGATATTTTTAATTCCTGCAACAAGATAGCCAACTTCTCCAGCAGAAAGCTTTTGCTTCTTCACTTTTTTTGGAGAAAAAATGCCAATCTCATCTGCGTTATGACTTAGGCCTGTTGAATGAATTTTAAATTTTTGTCCGCTACTTAGAGAGCCATTCTTTATTCTGATTAAAGAGACTACCCCCAAATAGGAATCGAACCATGAATCTACTATAAGAGCTTGAAGCGGTGCTTCAGGGTCTCCTTCAGGTGATGGAATGTCTGATATCAAGACATCTAATAGGTCTTCTATGCCTACCCCAGTCTTGGCACTAACAAGAGGCGCAGAGATTGCATTGATACCAATCATGTCCTCTATTTCTTGCTTAACTCTATCTGGCTCAGCTTGAGGTAAATCAATTTTATTAATTACTGGAACTACCTCTAATCCTTGATCAACAGCCGTATAGCAATTTGCAAGGGTTTGGGCTTCTACACCTTGGGAGCCGTCAACGACCAGTAATGCCCCTTCGCATGCTGATAAAGATCTTGATACTTCATATGAAAAATCTACGTGACCAGGTGTATCAATAAAGTTAAGAAGGTATTGAACATCACCTTTTGTATATTCTAAAGTTACTGCCTGAGCTTTTATAGTAATTCCTCTTTCCCTTTCAATATCCATAGAATCAAGGATTTGCTCTGACATCTCTCTTTTAGTCAGGCCACCACAATACTCTATCAATCTGTCTGACAGGGTTGATTTGCCATGATCAATATGGGCAATAACTGAGAAGTTTCTAATATGTTTCATAAGATGCTGCTATTTTACATTTATATAGAGCAACTTTGGAGCTATTGCTCCTTATAAATGCTAATTAATAGTTATTGATCTTATTAAACGAGAGCCATTTCTATTTATATGAAATGCTACCTTATCTCCAGAAGTAAAGTTTTCTAAAGCTAGCTCAAAAGATTCGATATCTTCAAACTTAAATTTTTTTCCTTTATGTTGCATCATTGTGATGACATCTCCTCGGGATATCTTTCCTGAAGCAGGAGACCCTTGATTGACTCTTGAAACTATAACGCCCTCAGGAAGGTTCGACATTGATGGATTGTCTCTATCAATTTCAGCAACCTTTAAACCAATTGGATCAGAAGAGTTTTGAGATTTTGCAGGAACGAAAGACTCTTTATTTGCTGGAAGCTCGCCAAGAGAAAAGCTAAGCTGTATTTCTTCACCGTCTCTGATTACTTTTGCATATGTTTTTGTTTCTGGTTGAAGCTGACCAACTACATGAGGAAGATCAGTGCTAAATTTTATTTCTTTGTCGTCGAATTCAATTATAACGTCGCCAGGAAGCAAGCCTGCATCATCAGCTGATTCTCCCTCCTCAACATCATTGATTAGTGCGCCATATGGTTTATTCATGCCTAGTGCATCAGCAAGATCACTATCTACCTCGCTCATTCTTACACCTAGATATCCTCTTAGAACTTCTCCCGTATTAATAATTTGATCTGCAACATCTACAGCCACATTAACTGGAATAGCAAAAGCAAGGCCTTGATAGCCTCCGCTTCTTGAGTATATTTGCGAGTTGATTCCAACAACATTCCCATCAAGGTCAAACAATGGACCCCCAGAGTTGCCTGGATTAATAGCAACATCAGTCTGAAGAAAAGGAACATAATTACCAATATTATTATTTTGAATACTTCTTCCCTTAGCGCTAACAATTCCTGCTGTAACCGAGAAATCAAAACTAAAAGGAGATCCTATAGCAACAACCCAATCCCCAACTTTTAGCTTATCGCTATCTCCAACCTTGACCTTTGGAAGTTTATTCCCATCTACCTTTAGTACTGCTAAATCAGACAATGCGTCTACTCCAATAATCTCAGCCACAAACTCTCTTCTATCAGCAAGAGAAACAATAACCTCTGTTGCATCTTTAACAACATGGTAGTTTGTTAAAATATAATTATCTTTTAAAATAAAGCCTGATCCATATGAAATAGACTCTCTCGTTCTTTCAGGGGCTTCTCTGTATTGTCTTGGGATGCCAAATCTTTCAAGCATTTCTTCCGGAATACCTCCATAGCCAAATGACTGACCTTGTTTTACTTCTCTTTTTGAGGTTATGTTCACTACCGCAGGAGCAGCATCATCAACTAATTCCGATATATTCTCTGGTAAACCTGAGGCATAAAGACTTGATGCAAATGATAGAGATATAATCAAGGAAGATAATTTAGTTTTTGTAATATTCATATTTTTGGGTAGGTTATTTTTTAATATTTCTAGCAATTTCTATAGCTGATTTAGTATCAATGTTTCCATAGATAGTTACAACAGTTCCGTCATTCAAAGGTACTAGATAAATCATTTTATTGTTATGTTTCCAATATCTAACCTTATTAAGACCTAAATTCTTTTTTTCAACTCGTAGAGTAAAGTTTTCATTGCCTCTTCTATAGATTCTCCTTTGGTCATTCTGTAAAGCAAAGCCAACATTTCTTAAATCGATGTTTTGACTTGTTGAATTCATGAAATCCGGATTATTAATAACGTTCAAAACATGGTCCACTAGACTATTGCCGCTATTTTCTATAATTTCTTGTGCTTCAGTGCTATTAATTGCAACTGCAAGTTTGTCTTGAGCATCAGAATTTACAGACATTCTTGAAAAGCTGCCTTCATTTAATATCAGAACTGTCATTAGCACTGATGCAGCTGCAGTGAGACCGCTTGTTAGCCAAATATTTGGATTCCTCGTTTTCTTTATAGACTCCATTGATATTATTTTAGAATCTTCATCGTTCATTGCAGAGTGAATTAAGGCATAGTCAGCTAATTCATTTTGCAATTCTTTGTCTGATTCCAACAAGGCTAAAACTTCACTAGATTCAATATCATTTAATTGACCATCAAATAGTGCTGATAGTCTCTCTTTATTTTTATCCATGATTTTCATTTCCTCCATTAATATAATTAATGATGCTTTCTCTTGCTCTAAAAATTCTTGACCTTACTGTGCCAATAGGTGTGTCAGTAATAATAGATATCTCTTCATAGCTTTTTCCATCGACCTCCCTCAAGGTAAATGCTGTTTTGAGAGATTCAGGTAATGTTTTTACATATGATTGAATGTTTTGAAGTGATTGTTTATGCATTAAAGAAATTTCAGGATTTTCATAAGATGGAATATCTATTTCCAGATCATCTGAGGATATATTTACTTTATCTTTTTTAGATGAAGAGCTAGCAAAATGATTTTTTGCAAGGTTGATTGCAATTCTATATACCCATGTAAAAAAAGCACTATCGCCTCTAAAAGAATTAATCTTTTGCCACACCTTAATAAAAGTTAGTTGGGTTAAGTCTTCGGAGTCCTCTCTTGATTTGGTGAATGCAAAAAGCGACGCATAAACTCTGGGATAATATTTGGTCATCAAAAATTTAAAAGCTCCTTCATCTCCATTTTGTGCCTTAATTATTAAAAGGTCATCTTCGTTGTGGACATTAGTTTTCATTAAAATTAATTCCTTTTACTTTAAGACAGGTAAATAGATCAAAAGTTTCCTTGCTTGGTAAATTTTTTTAAGTTGTTATTAATAAATGATTCATGTTGCGGGTTGTTAAGAGATACGTTCTTAAATATATAATCAAAAAGCTTCTGGTCATCATAATCAAGGATTGAATCAAAGATACTAACGTCCTTTTCATCCAACATAGGCAATTTTTCTTGAGCAAACTCTCTTAATAAAAGATCTATTTCTCTCATTCCTCTTCTGCATTTCCAGTATATTCTGTTTATTTCTTGATTCATTGGTTAATATAGTTTTGTTATAGAATAATTTTACAAGAAAATAGATATACAAAATAAATTAATATCATTTGGTTCGCTATATTTAAGATCTTTAAAAGTCTTACATATTAAGGGTGATGATCAAAAGATAAAAGACTTTCTTCAAGGTCAGGTATCTTCAGATATTTCTGAGCTTAGTGATTTGTCATCTCAACTCTCTTGCATATGCAATCAAAAAGGCCTTGTAATGGCAGGATTCTTGATTCAAAAAGTTAATAAAAACTTTAAAATAATTATTGAAGAATCCTTAATAGAGACATTTGTTGAAGATTTAATGCCATATGCTAAATTTTTTGGAGTAACTTTTCATCTAGGAGACGAGAGCATTCAAGGTCATGTTATTGAGAGCATAAAAAAGCCAAAAAATAAAAATTCGTTTCTTTCAAATGGTAGATTTGATCTTGAGGTAGAAATTATAGAAAATAAAAAATCTATTTCTAATGAAATAAGCCTTGCTAAATGGCAAATTATTAATAAATTAGCACTTAACCACTCCCTTTGTTTTGATGATATAGCTTTATATAGACCACTAGAGCTTAATTATGACAAGTTAAGAGTTTCCTTTACCAAAGGGTGTTTTAGAGGGCAGGAAATAATAGCTAGAATGCATTACTTGGGTGTGAATAGGAGATCTTTCTGTGCTGTAATTGAAAACACTGATCACCCACTTGAAAATAATATCAAGCCCCTGGGTAAAAAGTTAGAATATGAAAACTATAAAATATATAATTGTTTTATAGAGCAAGATATTCAAAATGAGCTAATCAAATCAAATAAGCATGAATTATTTTCTATGCTTACCAATCAATAGGAATAATTTTATTTTTTAATAAAAAAGAATTGGTCTTTGAGAAATGCCTGCACCCAAAAAATCCTCTATACGCAGAAAGTGGTGATGGATGAGGAGCTGTAAATACGACATGTCTTTTTTCATTAATTAAGTGCCTCTTATTTATGGAATTTGCACCCCATAATAAATACACTAAATTATGTTTTTTATTTAAAATTTCAATGACAGATTCAACTACATTTGACCACCCGATTGAAAAATGAGATCCGGGTTTTGAATCCTCAACAGTTAATGAAAAATTAATCAATAATACTCCTTGTCTAGCCCAGGAACTTAGATCTCCAGAATGATGAGTTACAACCCCTAAATCAGAATGAATTTCTTTATAAATATTTCTTAAAGATGCAGGTATTTTTTTTCCCTTGTTAACAGAAAATGCAAGGCCATTTGCTACACCTTTTTGATGATATGGATCTTGCCCAAGTATGACGACTTTTGTATCTTTAAAACTACATAATTTAAATGCATTATAGATATCATTGGTTTCCGGATAGAAATTTTTTTTATTTTTAAATAGAGTTTCAAGCTCGGTAGTTGGCTTAGATAAATCAATAGCAACACCCTCTTCTTTAAGCGCCTTATGCCAGTCGGCTGGTAATTGAAGTAGGTCGTTAAATTTGTTCATTTACTATGAAATTTTATCCACAGAATCTGTGGATAAAGTTATGGATAACTTTATTTTTAATACCTCAAACCTATATAAAATAAGGGTTTGGTAAAGTTGTCTAAAATTTATACAATAATACATTTAAATACCGCAAATCAATAACTTAAGTAAAATATGTCAAACATAATGTACACAATATGTAAATAAGTTATATAACTCAATAACACTTAAATCGACTGTTGACAAGTAATTTTTGTAATGATTTTTATATATTAACAAAAAAGAACATAAGTTCTTATTATTTTAAGTATTTTGAGATAATTTCCGTAAACTATTTACAGAGTCTAACGCTTATAACATGGTCAATATTTTTAATATTTTCTACCAGTTCTTTTGATGGCTTCTCGTCTAAATCTATTAAGCTAATGCCAATTGAATCTCTGCTTTTGTGCGTCATATCTGCAATGTTAATTTTATTACTACCAAGCTCATCTGTAATTTTACCAATCATTCCAGGCTCATTTTTATTGATAATAACCAGCCTATGTTCCGCTGTTTTTCCAAGCTTTATTCTTGGAAAATTAACCGAGTTTATTATCACGCCATTTTTTAAGAAATTAGTTACCTGATCCGCAGCCATAACCGCACAATTAACCTCAGCCTCTTTTGTGCTTGCACCGATATGCGGAAGCAAGATTACATCATGAAATGAAGAGGACCTTTCAATCAATTCAGGGGTTGGAAAATCTGTAACAAAGCCAGACAATATATTTTGATTTAATGCATCAATAATATCTTCATTATTTACAATTCCTCCACGTGATAAATTGATAAGTTTTGCACCTTTTTTAATAAATTTAATTGTCTCTTTAGATATGAGATCTTTAGTTGCGTCTATCAAGGGGACGTGAAGTGAAATATAGTCAGAATTACTTAAAAGGTACTCCATGGTCTCTGCCCTTTCAACATCCCTTGGAAGTCTCCATGCCGAATCTACAGAAATATGAGGGTCGAATCCAATTATTTTCATACCCATTACTTCTGCTGTTTGGGCTAACAATGAGCCAATAGCTCCAAGACCCACGATACCTAATGTCTTGCCTTTTAATTCATTGCCTTTAAAATTCTTCTTTTGAGACTCCATTGAGGCGTTAAGCAATGCATTATCTTGGCCAGACAGTGTTTTAGCATAAGCATTTCCCTGAATAATGCCCCTCGACGATAAAAGCATGCCACAAACAACCAGCTCCTTTACAGCATTTGCGTTAGCTCCAGGAGTATTGAATACAACTATTCCTTTATTTGTTGCGTCTATAACAGGAACGTTATTAGTCCCAGCACCTGCTCTTCCTATGCATTTTAATGACCGATTAAGATCGCCATCCGTTAGAACTTGGCTTCTTATTAATAGTGAATCAGGATTGATTTCATCTATATGAAGGTCATTTTTAGCCAATATTTTAATTCCATCTTCTGCGATGTTGTTATAAATTTTGTATGTATACATTTTTTAAAGGATTAATAAAAAAAATCATTATATAGCTATATTTAGAAAGATTTAAATATCTTTTTATAAACCTAAATAAAATTTAATTTATAAAGATGCATCTATGAACATTTTCCATTCTGCATAGTCTTTTTTATAAAAATTATTTAATTCACTATTTGGTCTATGCTTGCTTTCGATTAATGTTTTAATATCTTCCATAGCAACCCCATCTGCAATCTGACAAACTATGCAAGCACCGAGTGCTGTTGATTCAGTATTGCTTGGCTTTGCAACTTCTTTTTGAAGAGAGTCTGCAAGAATTTGTAAAAAAGATTCATTTGTAGTCATTCCACCATCAACAAGCAAACCATTGATTGCAATACCATTAGATTCAAGAATAGTAATAATATCCTTTGTTTGATAGCAAATAGATTTAAATGCAGCAGTGATCATGTCTTCCTGGCTCGAATTCTGGGTAATACCGCTAAAACCTGCTCTGACGTCAGAGTTCCAATATGGTGTGCCTAGGCCATTAAATGCTGGTAAAAATTTAACATTATTAGACTCACCATTTTTTTCAATGAATGCTTCACTCTCAATAGAAGAGCTAAAAAATCTCATTTTATCTCTTAACCACTGAACAATATTACCACAAGAATATATGCTTCCTTCAAGCGCATAGCTCGTTTGATTATTTAGCCTATACCCAATAGTTGTTAGTAATCCTTCTTTGATAGTTACCGGTGTTTCTTGTGTGTTGACCATTAAAAAACAACCAGTTCCATAAGTTGATTTAAGATCTCCATTATTAAAACATGCTTGGCCAACTAGAGCGCTTTGCTGGTCTCCAATAACCCCATTAATTTTAATATCAACTCCTTCAATATCTAGAGTTCCAAAAAAAGAATCACAATCCTTTACTTCAGGCATCATCGAAATTGGGATATTAAACAAATTTAGAAGATCTAAATCCCAGGACATGGTATGAATATTAAAAAGCATGGTTCTCGATGCATTAGTGACATCTGTTAAGTGATGCTTTTCTTTAGACAGCTTGTATATTAAAAATGAATCAACAGTACCAAACATCAAATTACCTGATTCTGCTTCACTTCTAGCGTTCGGAACATTGTCTAATATCCAACTAACTTTAGAAGCAGAAAAATATGGATCTAGCAATAAACCAGTTTTATTGGACACCATATCCTCATGTCCATCAGCTTTAAGAGAGGAACACATTGAACTAGTTCTTCTGTCTTGCCAGATAATGGCTGGATAGATAGGATCGCCAGTTTTTTTTGACCAGACTATAGTTGTTTCTCTTTGGTTTGTTATGCCGCATGATGTGATATTAAAATTATCACTATTCGTAACATCTTTTATTGTTGCAATTACAGTATCAAGAATTTCACCAGGGTCAGCTTCAACCCAGCCATCTTTGGGATAAGATAATTCATAAGCCTTCTGAGAATCTTTAATCGAATTCAAATCTGAATCAAAAATGATTGATCTAGAACTTGTTGTTCCTTGGTCAATGGCTAAATAATTTTTCATAATTTCACATCCTTTGTATAATTATCCACAATTTATCAACTGATTACCAACAGCAAAAAAACACCTTATATACACTATATAGTGAAAAAAAATGAAATTGTCACAATATATAGTGTTTTTTTACTTGATTCTTTATCCACAACAAGTAATATTAGCGGTATTGAGAAATTTAAGGTGATTGCATTAAAGCAAATACAAAACCTCTTTCAAGCAGATATAAAAAACTCATTTGAGTAAGATTTTTTGGGGACAAAATAAAAAAGATGGAAACACAACAAGAAGCAAGCAAAACAATAAATGTCCAAGAACAGCCATTAGTTAATGAAATTGAAACTACAGCTCCTGGAAAACTAAGAGTAATAAAAAGAAATGGAAAGGTGGTTGCATTTGAAGAAGACAAAATAAAGGTAGCTATTACCAAGGCATTTCTTGCAACAGAATCGGGGAATGCGGCTGCAAGTGAAAGAATACACAAAAAAGTAAATCAAATCTCAACAGGAATCATTGAGGTTTTTGAAAGAAGAATGCCATCTGGTGGAACACTGCATATAGAAGAAATACAAGATCAAGTTGAATTGCAGCTTATGAGAACAGAGGAGTTAAAAGTTGCAAGAAGCTATATTTTATACAGAGCTGAGAGAACGCAAGAAAGAAAAAAAGAAGCTCCAGAAATTGATATAGCCAATAGACCGGAAATTAATATCAAAAAAAGTGATGGAACCTTAGTTCCATTAGACATTGATAAAGTTGCTATGCTAATCAATGATGCTTGTGAAGGACTTGAAGCTGTCTCAATGAATGAGGTTCTTGAAGAGGCACTCAAAAATCTATATGACGGAGTGTCACTTGCAGATATGAGAACAAGCCTTGTCATGTCAGCAAGAACAAAGGTTGAAAAAGAGCCTAATTATTCTTTTGTTACTGCAAGAATACTAATGGATCAAATTCGAAGCGAAGCTTTAGGATTTCTTGGTGTTGCTGATGAGGCAACATATGATGAAATGGAAAATCATTATCCAAAAGCACTAAATGCATATATAGATAAAGGAATAGAGTTAGATATTCTAGATCCGGTTCTTAAAACATTTGACCTAGACAAGATGGGAGCTGCCATAGACCATACAAGAGATAATCAGTTTACATATTTAGGACTTCAAACTCTTTATGACAGGTACTTCATCCATAGTGATGATGTTAGATATGAGCTTCCGCAAGTATTCTTTATGAGGGTTGCTATGGGCTTAGCAGTTGAAGAGGAAAACAGGGAAGACAGAGCAATAGAATTTTATAAATTACTATCAAGCTTTGACTACATGAGCTCAACCCCTACCCTTTTTAACTCAGGAACAAAAAGACCTCAACTATCATCTTGCTATTTAACAACAATACCAGATGATTTAGATGGAATATTTGGAGCAATGAAAGATAACGCCTTGCTCTCAAAATGGGCTGGTGGGCTCGGCAATGACTGGACTTCAGTTAGAGCCATGAACTCATATATAAAAGGAACTAATGGAAAAAGCCAAGGTGTGGTTCCTTTTCTTAAGGTTGCGAACGATACTGCTGTTGCGGTAAATCAAGGTGGAAAAAGAAAAGGTGCTATGTGTGCATACCTTGAAACATGGCATTTAGATATTGAAGAGTTTTTAGAATTAAGAAAGAACACTGGTGATGAAAGAAGAAGAACACATGATATGAATACTGCAAACTGGGTTCCAGATTTGTTTATGAAAAGAGTTGAACAAGGTAAGAACTGGACATTATTTTCACCAGGAGAAACACCAGAACTTCATGATCTTATTGGAAAAGATTTTGAAGAGAAATACGAAGAATATGAAAGAAAAGCTGCGGCTGGAGAAATGGATCAGCATAAATCACTGCCAGCAAAAGAGCTTTGGAGAAAAATGCTTACAATGCTTTTTGAAACTGGTCATCCTTGGATCACATTCAAAGATGCTTGTAATTTAAGATCTCCACAGCAACATGCAGGTGTAATTCATTCATCAAACCTATGTACAGAAATAACACTTAATACAAGTGCAGATGAGATTGCAGTATGTAATTTGGGCTCTGTTAACCTTGCAAGACATATGAAAGATGGAAAGCTTGATCAAGAAAAAATTAAGCAGACTGTATCAACAGCAATAAGAATGCTTGATAACGTTATTAATATTAACTATTACTCTGTAGAAACAGCAAAAAACTCAAACCTCAAGCATAGACCAATAGGTTTAGGAATGATGGGCTTCCAAGATGCATTATATGTTCAAGACATAGCTTACTGCAGTGATGAAGCTGTTGAATTTGCAGACAAAAGCATGGAGTTAATAAGCTACTATGCAATTCATGCCTCAACAGAGCTTTCAAAAGAAAGAGGAAGCTATAAATCATATGAGGGATCTCTTTGGAGTAAAGGAATTCTCCCAAAAGATTCGATTGAGATACTAGCTAAAAATAGAGGGAACGAATATATCAATATTGATAGGTCCGAAACTCTTGACTGGGATACTCTAAGAAAGAAAGTTATAGCTGATGGAATGAGAAACTCAAATGTTATGGCTATAGCTCCAACTGCAACTATATCTAATATTACAGGTGTAACTCAATCAGTTGAACCAACTTATCAAAATCTATATGTTAAATCGAACCTATCAGGCGAGTTTACAATCGTAAATCCTCATCTAGTAAATAAACTTAAAGATCTTAACTTATGGGATGACGTTATGATTAATGACCTCAAGTATTTTGAAGGCAGTCTGACAGAAATATCTAGAATTCCAGATGATATAAAAACTATTTACTCTACTGCATTTGAAGTAGAGCCAAGATATATAGTTGAAGCTGCTAGTAGAAGACAGAAGTGGATTGATCAAGGTCAATCATTAAACTTATATATAGGGAATGCTGATGGTAAAAAACTAGACATCACATACAGAATGGCATGGTATTCAGGACTAAAAACCACATATTATTTAAGATCTATTGCTGCTACATCAACAGAGAAATCTACAGTACAGCAAGGAAAACTAAACGCAGTGAGCTCAGGTGAAACTGAGGCTGCACCACAAGAACTTGGGGCGCCGGCCCCAGTTCCTTCAGCTTGCTCTTTGGAAGAACCAGATTGCGAAGCTTGCCAATAAATAAAGGAGAAAAAGAATGTTGAATTGGGATGATTACGGTAAGGAAGAAAATAATACACCTGCTACAGTAAATGTTAGCGAAAGTGTGAAAGAAGTACAGAAAGTAGAAGCTACTGCTAAACCATTAATGGATACAGCAGCACCAGTGCCTACTGCAGAAAATAAAACCATAGAAGAAGGAACAAGAGCTGAAACCGCAAGAGAAGCCATTAAGAACCTTGATGAAGCAGCAGGCATTGCTGAGCTTGATCAAGTAATGGGTTCAAGAGTTCAAGTCGACGATAAAATGATGATTAATTGTAATGCGGATCTCAATCAGTTAGTTCCATTTAAATACGATTGGGCATGGCAAAAATATCTTGATGGAAGTGCTAACCACTGGATGCCTCAAGAAATAAACATGACAAATGATATTGTTTTATGGAAATCAGAAGATGGTCTAACAGAAGATGAAAGAACAATTGTTAAAAGAAATCTAGGCTTCTTCTCTACCGCTGATTCACTAGTGGCTAACAACCTTGTTCTTGCTCTATACAGACTAATAACAAATCCTGAATGCAGACAGTATATTTTAAGACAAAGTCTTGAAGAGGCAATTCATACTCATGCATATCAATATTGTATTGAGTCACTAGGTATGGATGAAGGTGAAATATTTAATATGTATAGAGAGATACCTTGCGTAGCGAGAAAGGCTTCATGGGGATTAAAATATACACAAGAAATTTCTAACCCTGAGTTTAAAACAGGAACTGTTGAAACAGACAAGCAGTTACTCAAGAACTTGATTGCTTTTTACTGTGTTCTTGAAGGAATATTCTTCTATTGTGGGTTTACTCAAATTTTATCAATGGGAAGAAGAAATAAAATGACAGGAACATCTGAGCAATTCCAATACATCCTTAGAGATGAGTCAATGCATGTGAACTTTGGTATTGATGTTATCAACCAAATAAAAATTGAGAATCCTCATCTTTGGGACGAAGAGCTTAAATCCGAAGCTGCTCAAATGATTCTTGAAGGAACAGAGCTAGAAATTCAATACGCAAGAGATACGATGCCAAGAGGCGTGCTAGGTATGAATGCTGCAATGATGGAAGAATATCTCAAATTTATTGCAAACAGAAGATTGACGCAAATAGGTCTTGAAGAAGAGTTTAAAGGTGTGAGCAATCCTTTCCCTTGGATGTCAGAAATTATAGATCTAAGAAAAGAGAAAAATTTCTTCGAAACAAGGGTTACCGAATATCAAGTTGGCGGAGCCCTGAACTGGGAATAAAAAAGTCAATAAAAATTATGAAGAAGCCCCTTTTAAGGGGCTATTTTCATGAGTGGATGTTCTTCGTATCTATCGGAGCCTGCATCCCACTAATATCAAAAAGTTCAAGTTCAATTGAGTTAACAGCAACTATTGTTTACTCGATAGGTATATTTATGATGTTTGGGTTTAGCGCCCTTTATCACCGAGTAAAATGGAGACCTAGAGTCTTGAAAATAATGAGAAGACTTGACCATTTATCAATTTTTATAATGATAGCTGGAACTTTTACACCGATATGTCTTTTAGTACTTCCTAAAGAAACAGGCTTACAGCTCCTGTTAATAATTTGGATAATAGCTGGGGTTGGTATATTACAGGCTGTATTATTTACAAACTTACCACGAATGATAAGAGCAGGCTTATACCTAATAGCAGGCTACGTAGCAATCCCCTACCTTTCAATAATGTCATCTGTAATGGGCTTTACTAATCTAGCCTTGACTATAGCTGGAGGCACCATATATTCGGTTGGCGCTATAAGTTATGGCTTGAAATTTCCAGACTTTAGCCCTAAATACTTTGGCTATCATGAATTCTTTCATGTGCTGGTCTGTATAGCTGCAATACTTCACTTTATTGTAATTTATTCAATAGTTGGTAACTAAATTATGAAACTATATTCAAGTAAATTTGCTCCAAATCCTAGAAAAGTTCTTATATATTTAAAAGAGAAAAATATATCAGATATAGAAATCATCGACCTTGATCTCGGGAAGCTTGAGCATAAGACTCCGGAATATAGAGCAATAGCTCCAAACTCAAGAGTCCCTGCCCTTCAATTAGATGATGGAACAGTTATATTAGAAACTACTGCGATGTGCAGATATCTTGAATGCCTGTATCCAGAACCAAATATGTTTGGAGAGAGCCCAATAGAAATAGCTTCAATTGAAATGTGGTACTCGAGAGTATCATTTGAATTAATGGTGCCTTTGATGCATGGATTTAGGCACACTCATCCGCACATGAGCACAATGGAGAATCAAAATGAGGAATATGGACTTGCTCAAAGAAAATTAGGAATCAAAGAGCTTGAAAATTATGACACTATTATACAATCAAGAGAGTTTATAGCAGGTGATAGATTTACATATGCAGACTTGCAAATGGTAACTTCTCTTCAGTTTTTAGTTCGATTAAATAAATTGGATATCGAGGACTATGGAAACCTGAATGAGTATATTATTCAGGTTTCAAGCCGTCCAAGTTTTTTGATATAAATTACTGCTTACTAATTAACTCAAATATTTTGAGGGTTTGCTCTCCTCCATTCTGGAGAGCTCTAGCATCATTCATATCCGAAATAGTATCCCAGTTAGCTGCTATATTTTCTGGGGTCATGTCTTCTCCAGTGCCCAGTGAAACTCCCATTGTTTCATGGGTAATTATCCTGGCGTAAACTCCAGCTCCGGCAGCAATAATAACTCCATTTGGTGCATCTTTTCCTGACAGATAAATTACAGCAGGAGTAACATACTCAGGCTGTAAGTTCTTTCCAAAATCTTCTGGAATTAAACCTTCTGTCATTCTTGTATAAGCAACAGGGGTAATTGAATTTGAAAAAACATTATATTTTTGGCCTTCAATTTTTAATGTATTCATCAGACCGACTATTGCCATTTTTGCAGCACCATAGTTGCTTTGACCAAAATTTCCGTAAACCCCACTAGATGAACTTGTAAAGACTATTCTTCCATATCCTTGCTCTCTCATGATCGGGTAAATAGTGTGAGTACAATTTAATGTTCCCTGAAAATGAACATCCATGACTAAATTGAAATCATCAAGAGTAACATTATGAAAACTTTTATCCCTTAAAATACCAGCATTATTAACAAGAATATCGATTCTTCCCCATTTATCCATAACTTCTTTAACCATGTCCTGTATAGCTGATAAATCTGTAACGCTTGCACCATTAGCCATAGCTTCGCCGCCTGCATCTTTAATTTGCTGCACTACAGCCTCTGCTGCGTCACTAGTCCCACTTCCATCTACACTTCCACCTAAATCATTTACAACGACCTTAGCGCCTCTTCTTGCAAGCTCAAGGGCGTGCTCTTTACCAATTCCCCCACCCGCACCTGTTACTATTGCAACTTGATCATCAAATCTTATACTCATCTTGTGTCTCCTTTTTGTTCGAAGTCATTCTTTGTTTTAAAATAGACAATTATTCTAATCAAAATTTAAATTTTTTACTATGTTAAAAAAATATGAGCCTAAGGATTATCCTAATCTTGATGTAACCATTTATGAAAATATTGAACATATATCAATAATAAATAGTTGGTATGAAACATGTTTACAAAATATAAATTGGGTGGAAGGAGAAATTAAAATTTTTGGGAAAATCCATAAAATTCCTCGCCTTCAAGCCTGGTATTCTGATCATGGAATAAATTATTCATACTCGGGAAAAGTTCTTGATCAAAATATTTGGAATAAAGAATTACTTGAAATAAAAATACTCATCGAATCAGTGTGTGAATGCACATTTAATTCTGTTTTAGCAAACCTTTACAGGAATGGCTCTGACTCTATGGGTCTTCATGCCGATGATGAAAAAGAGCTTGGTTTAAGACCTCTTATTGCATCTTTGTCGCTTGGGGAAGAAAGGGAGATCACATTCAAACATAAATATGATGATGTTAGTCTAAAAATTCCCCAGCATCATGGTCAGCTTCTTGTTATGCATGGAGATACGCAAACATATTGGAAACATGAAATAAAAAAGACAAAAAAATTTAAAAAGCCAAGAATTAATTTAACTTTTAGGAATATAATTAGTTATTAATTTTAATAAATTTCATAAAGGAAAAAAAATGAGCTCAAGAGTAAAAGTAGTTGTAACAGGCGCAGCTGGTCAAATCGCATATTCATTGATACCAAGGCTAGTGGATGGCAAAACTTTTGGGGATAGAATTGTTGATCTATGTCTTGTTGAAATTCCTCAGGTTGTCAGCAAGTTAGAAGGTCTTGTTATGGAATTAGAAGACTCCTATTTTCCTCATATGGGTGAAGTTACGTATACTGATAATTTTGAAGATGCATCTCATGATGCTGATTGGTTTTTACTCGTGGGAAGTATCCCAAGAGGTATCGTATATGAAGGAAAGAAAATTGAAGAAAGGTCTGATCTTCTAAAAATTAATGGTGGTATTTTTGTAAATCAAGGAAAAGCCATTGGAAGCAATGCCAAAGATGATGCGAAGATACTAGTAGTTGGAAACCCAGCAAATACAAATGCGCTAATTGGAAAAAATGCATCTGGTAAAGACAGTCAACTATGGATGGCCATGACTATGCTTGATTCAAGTAGAGCTAAATCAGTGTTAGCTAAAAAAACTAATGTAAATGTAGATCAAGTATCTAATATGATTATTTGGGGTAATCATAGTCCGACTATGTATCCAGATATAGAGAATGCAGTAGTTAATGGTGAATCGATTTCTTCAGTTATTAATGATATGGGTTGGGTTGAAAATGAGTTTCTTCCAACTGTTCAACAAAGAGGTAAAGCTGTTATAGATGCTAGAGGTGCATCCTCTGCAACTTCGGCTGCTAAAGCTGCTCTAGATACCGTAATTGCGTGTGAAAATCCTACTGATAGCAATGATAGTTTCAGCGCTGCGGTTGAAAGTGATGGCTCATATGGTGTACCTGAAGGTTTGATTTGTGGTTTTCCGCTTTCTACAGATGGCAATGGTGTAGTTACAATCAAAAAGGGTTTAGACTTATCTGATTTTGCTAAACAAAAATTTCAAGTATCGATTGATGAGCTCATTTCTGAGCGCCAAGCGGTAGAGCATTTAATGAAATGATTCAAGAAAATAAGTTTATTTTCAAATTTATATATGGAGTCCTTATTGATGAGCTATGTGAATCAGCTCAATTAATAACAAATCAAGACTTATCAAGGTTAGCCAAAAGCTTAGAAAATACTCATGTCAAAAATATTAATATAAGTCCAAGTTTGGTTGACATACCTCAATCTGATGATGATATTTTTATTGTTCTTGATGATGTTAATTTGTCACCAACAGATATTGGAAAAATAAAGAACCTTCTAAGTCAGAAGATTCTAATATGCACGAAGTCAGAAAAATCTATTGAAACCCAAGAAATGATGACAAAGCTTGGATTTCAACTTGAGTTTAATAATACACAGGAAGAGAAAATGTGCTTCTCTTACAATCTTAAAACATATAATAATAAAAGATCATGGAACAATTCTGAGGGATGGGCTAACCCTGAGAATTTTGATAAATTTAGATGGTAAATAGACTACTTGAAGCTTGATAGAAACTGAAGAAACTCAACCTTTCCCCCATCAACCTCAATATCACCTGATGCAAGAGACTGCACAGGATTTTTTAAACCTGACAAGGCCAACTTAAGTTCTACCTCGCTACTCCTAACAGTAATATTACATTTTTCTAATTTATTAGAAATTTCTGCGACGTCATTCCTTATAGTTACTGTTTTTATTAACCCTGAAGTAAATTCAAAACAAGCCACATAGTTATTCTTATAAATATTCTTTGGATTTAATTTTACCGATAGAAGATTAAATAAGGTATCTGTGGATATTTCATTAACCAAATCAGGAGAACGTTCTGACGCTGGAAAGCCATCAAAGCTCTCATTTAGCTCTATAGCAGAAGTTAAAAAATAGTTTCTTTTATTAGGGTTAGATGAACGCTCACCAATATGAATTAATGCCTTTTTTCTCAGGGCTTTCGTTTCATCCAAAGAGAATTCTAGAGCGATCAATCTATCGCTTAATTGGAGTGCCCATTGCATGTCTTCTTCAGCTATTGCTTCATTTAATGACTTAAGAAGCTCGACATTGCCGCCTACTAATTTAGAGAATTTTTTAGCCTCTTCAATTCGTGATAGCGGATCTAAGTCAGATGGATTTCCATTAAACCATCCCAAATAACCATTATAGATACTTTTAACAGACCATCGCACCGTTCCATAAAACTCATATAAAAAAGGTGATTCTTTTAGCTCTTTTGGTAAATCAATCATTTCAACAATTTGATCAGGATAATAGCCTTCATTCATAAGTCTTACAGTCTGGTCATGCACAAACTGAATAGCATCTCTATATAAAGTTAATGCTTCTGATACATCTTGTCCAACTATAGGCCTTGTATGGCTTGGAAATAAAAATTCTGGGTCAAGTGTTCTCATATGATCTAGACTACCTATCCAGCCCATTACATCTCTATGAGTGGTTCCTCTAATTGTATACAGGTTAGGAAAGGTCTTGTAAATATTGTCACCCGGCATAAGTGATTTATGTTTTGGCAACCAAACAAATAACTGATCGTTAGTTTCTCCGGGGGCATGAAATAATTGAATATCGATGCCTGCTATATCGAGTATTAATTTATCCTTGAAGGTGGTATCTGGTTTTACATAACCTGGTGGTGATTTGGATACATTAAGACTCTTGCCTATTCCAACGTTAATCAAGTCCTCTTCAGGTAATTGAGTTCCAAACATTCGGGCGCTTCTAACTGAAACAATAGGATTAATTATCCCTAATATTCTTTGCATATAATAATCTGTAGATTCATGTGCAATAATTTTTGGTCTTTCTGATTGAGAGGTTAAATAGAATGATGTTCCAAAGGTATGATCACCATGGTTATGAGTATATATAACAGCTTTTATAGGATTTGAATTTTTTTTCTTAAAAAATGAATAAATCTCTTCTGCTTCAAATACGCTATCTGCCGAATCAATAATAATATTGCCGTCAATGCCCTCAACCATGATTGAATTAGCAATACCGAAGCCAATAGCTACATGAACTCTCCCGCCAGGAGTCTGATAGGTTAATACTTCTTTATTAAACTCCTCTGAGTGCTTTATTAGTTTTTCAACTTTAGAGATCTTTGGAACTTCAACGGAATCTGATTGAGAGCATGCAGAAATAAAAATACATACAATAAAAATAAAACAAAGATTAAATAATCTCATGCTAACTTTCATTTATTTATAGAGAATTCCTAGAGAAAACTAATCATTATTTCGTCTACAAGAACGTCAGATTTATCCTCATTAGCAATAGCGCTTGAGTAATCAGATCTCCAGACAGTAACCACAGTCCATAGGGTTGTATCTTTAGATGCATCCTTGAGATTTATTCTTAAGATATTTTCAGTAATAGTTCGCACGTTATTGTCGTACATATAATTGTTCCAATAATATCTTGAATAGTGAAAGTTAGACCTATCAGATTGGACTTTATCCTTACTGCTTAGGTTAATATTAAAAATCAAGCTTGAGTCAGATGAGTATTTTAAGCCTCTCGTTTCAAGAGCATTTTTTAGATTAACTTTAAATCTCTCTAATTCAATTGGGTTAATTTCTGCGCTTATATTTGATTCATTTATATTTATATAAAAGTCGTTATAATTGCTTAAGTTAAAAGTATCGATTGAATCAACCTCGATGTTGGATTGAGTGGTGGCGCAGCCTACCAAAATTAATATACTGGCTAATTTTGTAATTATTTTCATAGAATAAGTGTACATGTTTTTATAGATTTTTATTATGTTTAACCTTCAAGACCAAAAATATATCCCTTTATTAGATCTCAATGCTCAAATATATAATGAATCTGAATTCAATTGCAAGCATGTTCACCTAGATTCAGATAGTGATGAAATGGTCTTTATGGTTGCTTTTAGGACTATACCTGAAGATTCTACTGGTGTTGCACATATTCTTGAGCATACAGCCCTATGCGGTTCAAAAAAATACCCAGTTAGAGATCCATTTTTTATGATGATAAGAAGATCTCTTAATACTTTTATGAATGCATTTACCTCAAGCGACTGGACAGCTTACCCTTTCGCAACTTTAAATAATAAAGATTTTGATAACCTTTTAGGTGTATATCTTGATTCAGCATTTTTTCCTAATCTTGATAGTCTGGACTTTGCTCAAGAAGGACATAGATTAGAATTTAAAGATAAAACAAATATTGAGAGTGAAATTGAGATTAAAGGGGTTGTCTATAATGAAATGAAGGGTGCCATGAGCTCTGTTACAAGTCAGCTATGGCATGGGATGTCAAAACACTTGTATTCTTCATCCACCTATAAGCATAACAGTGGTGGAGATCCTGATAAAATTCTAGATCTAACACATGAAGAGTTGGTAAATTTTCATCGAAAACACTATCACCCTTCTAACGCAACATTCTTTACCTATGGAAAAATTGATCCAGCTCAAATCCAAGAATTTATTAAAAAAAATGTTTTGGGTAGCTTTAAACCATCATCTGAGGTTATTGCTGTAAAAAATGAAGATCGAATCACGTCACCAAAAATAGTAGCTGATTCATATAACCCATTACCTGGTGATGAAGATAACCACCATGTTGTTATTAGCTGGCTCTTAAATGAAAGTCATGATCCTGTTGAGTTATTAGAGACATACTTAATGTCTAATATTCTTTTAGATAATTCTGCTTCTCCGTTAAGAAAAGTTTTAGAAAATTCAAAACTAGGTAAGTCGCCTTCGCCTCTCACTGGTCTTGAGGCGGATCAAAAAGAAATGGTTTTTGCAGCAGGTCTTGAGGGTGTTAAAAAGGATCAACATATTGCTATTGAAAGTTTAATTACTGATTGTTTACAAAATCTTGTTCGGGATGGGATTCCAAGAGAACTAGTTGATTCCTCTCTTCATCAGCTAGAAATAAGACAGAGAGAAATAACAGGCTCAGGCATGCCATTTGGACTTCAAATCATGCTTACATGCCTCCCTGCTTGTATCCACAATGATGATCCTTTGAATATATTAGATTTAGATAATGCCTTTAATGTTATTAAAGAAAGATTAAATCAAAAGAACTATATCGAAAGCTTGATTGAAAAGCATCTGATTAATAATCCCCATAAATTAAATTACTCTTTAGTCCCTGACACAGAATTTAATAGGAGAAATGAGGACGCTATTATTGAAAAAGTTCATCAAAAAACTAAAAGTCTTTCAGTTGATGATAAAAATAAAATTGTTGCCCTGTCTGAAGCTCTAGAAAAACGTCAAGAAAGAATTGATGATCCAGAAATTCTCCCTAAAGTTACTAAAGAAGATATTCCTTTATCAAGGAATTATCCAAATCCAAATTTATCTATAGTAAATAATATAGAAAATTATTTTTATAAATCTGGAACCAATGGCTTGGTTTACCATTCAATGTTATTTCCTTGTGAGGCACTTACCATTGATGAGCTGAAAATTGCTAGTTTATTCACGAGCTCTCTTACAGATATAGGTCTAGGGTCTGATTCATATGAGGATGTTCAAAAGTATCAATCTTCTATTACAGGTGGTATTTCAGCATCATTTACAATGATTCCAAATAAAGGTGATTCTGAGCATAAGCTAGCTCTTAAAATTAGTGGTAAAAGTTTAGAAAAGAATGCTCATTTAATGCAAGATTTAATGATCAGAACTGTTCAAGAAGCCAATTTTGGTGAGCATCAAAGAATCCAAGAGTTGCTTAGCTTCATCTCGGCAGATAACGAACAATCACTGACTCAAAATGGTCATGTTTTAGCCATGGCTAATGCTGCATCTCAGCTTACCGAGGTAGCTTCAACCAATGATTTAACTTCTGGCATAAGATTTATTAATAATACAGGTCTTTTATCAAAAAATATTAGTGATGAAGGTAGTCTTGATATCTATATTAAAAATTTAAAATCTATTCAATCAAAAATCTCTCTAACACCAAAAAATATATTTACAGCTTCGTCTTTGAACCCGGATGAAATGGACTTGAAATCTTTTAGTGGTTTAAATGCTGCTGATGTTGACGAACAGAATTTTATTAAGGTTCAAGATAAATCTATAGGATGGATAACTGGATCACAAGTTTGTTTTTGCGCAGAAGCTTTCTTAACAGTTGATTCATCTCATGAAGATGCACCTGCTCTATCTGTTTTAGGGACCGTTCTTCGAAATGGCTATCTTCATTCTGCCATAAGAGAGAAAGGTGGTGCATATGGAGCTGGAGCCATGCAAGATTCCAACAACAGTGTATTTAAATTCTTTTCATATAGAGATCCTAAATGTTCTGAGACATTTTCAGAATTTAATAATGCTAGAGAGTGGTCATTAAAAAATATTACCAATGCGCATTTAGATGAGGGGGTTTTGGGTGTGATTTCTAGCATTGATAAACCCATGTCGCCATATGGTGAAGCTATGAGTGATTTTATGAGTGAGCTGGATCATAGAACTCAAGAAGACAGACTGCTATTTAGAAATAAAGTGAAAGAATGCTCAATAGATGATTTGATTAGAGTTTCTAAAAAGTACTTATTCAATGAATCTAAGAAATCTATAATTGCCGGAGAGAGTTTCCAGGATGAAATAAAAGACCTAGGTTTTAATTTAAAAAATATTTAATTATCCAAAAAATAGGAATTTCTTTTTCTTTAGTTCTTTTGCGCAACCCCAATATTGCTGTTGATATTTAGTTGATCTAGCTTGAACTCTATCTGAAACTTTTACTAGCCATTGTTTTTTTCTATAAGTTTTTTTCTTAAACCCGCCATAACCCTCGTGGTATGCAAGGTAAAGAGATCTTGCATCTGTTCTTTCAAATCCTTGGTAGTAGCCTTTGCTAGCATACCAGCCGATAAAGTCAGCTGAGTCCTTAAAATCTTTTCTATTGGCTCCAGAATTTCCAGTTTCATCTTTATAGTCATCCCATGTCATAGTGAGAGCTTGAGAGTAACCAACTGCGGTTGATGGCCTAAACCATGGAATAAATCCAAGAAGCTTATCTCTTTCTGGTCTAGCATCTGATTTAAAACTAGATTCTTGGTAAACGAATGACATTAAAACATAAGGAGGAATTTTCCATCTTTTTTCTGATCTCATTACAGCCTTATACCAACTTCTTTTTTCTTTAAATATAAGACATATATTGTCTGGGTTCTCAGGTGGTTTAGTAACACATGATTGAAAGAAAACAGCAATACACAAGACGCTCAAAAATTTTATTTTTTTAGAATTCATTAGATTTTTTCTCCGGCATCAAACCCTCTAAAAGTTTTGAACCTTGGAAATCGAAGACTGTAATTTTCACCTTCCATGCTTTGAGTGATTGCATCTGCTCTAATCTCTATAAGCTGTCCAACAAGTGAGTCTTTTGCTGCCCAAAAACTCTCTCTATCTTCATCTGTGAGACCGCTCCCTACGCTCAGTGAAAAAAACTTACCATCATCATCTCCCTCAACACTAAATGCACCAAGCTTGCCTTCATGTTTACCAGTACCCTCTTGAATAGATACTACTTTTAAAGTTACTTCTATAAATGGTTTAATCTTTAGCCATGCATGGCTTCTCTTGCTTTCATATAAAGCTTTTTCTGGTTTAATCATTAAACCTTCGTACCCTTCACTTAATGCCTTTTTATTCATTGAAGCAAATGTTTTTTCTCCAGCCTCTGTATCAAAATCAATAACAGTAAATTCTACTGGTTTTATACAATCACTAAAATTATTTGCCAATGTAGTTAAAACCTCTTTTCGTTGGAGTGTATCAAGAGAACTTTTACCTTCATTAAATTCTTTAATAGGCAATACATCAAAAAGAGCAAGATATGCATCTTCAGTTTTTGCATTTGTTTTTCTATGCACCTGCTTCATTAAGGATTGGAAATCATCACTCATAACCTCACCATCAAAAACAAGACCATTGAATTCTTTTTTATTCAGTGCTTCTTCTATATGTGGAAAGTTACTCAAGATTTTTCCATTCCTGCTATACAGTGTTGTTGAATTATTCTTTGTAATAGCAATAACTCTTACACCATCATATTTATATTCTACCAAGCATGAGCCTTGAATTTTTTTTGGATGCTTAGCTCCATCGTGAGCTAGCATGCAAGAAAATACTGGAACTCTGTATTGAATATCCATTCTCTTAGCAACGTTATTAACTGTTTTTTCACTTACACCGCACCTCAAGTCTTTAATTAGGATTCTTCTGTACCAATCATTCCACTGTTCTGATGTTGCTTGATTTAATAATTCAATAATAAGATCACGAGCAGCATGTCCTGTTTTTTCACGCTCAATTAATAATAAAGCACTCGATTTAAAATCCTCCCAATTAAGCCCAGGTCCATCCTCTTTGGATTCAGGAACTTGCTTAACGCCGAAAGTTATCAATGAGTCTAAGCACATTGCTAAGCCTTCTTGAATATCTATTTTGCTTAGGTGCTCTTCAATAACATCTTCTTTAAAGAGCCTGCTATTATCACTCTCAAGTTTCTGGATGATTTGCCAAGGAAGTATTTTATTTGCCATTATCTTTAATGCTAATCAAAATTTTTAAGTTGTCTTAGCCTCGTAACCTCTTGAGCTTTTGTTTCAATATGTGAAATCATTTGTTTAGTAATTGGCAATCTTTCCCCATCACAGATATTGGCATAGAATTTTTCAGAGAAGTTATAAGCAAACGCAACCATCTCTCTTACTGCCAATAATGGCTCTTCAACATTATTAAGATCTGTTGCCATTATTACAGCGAAAGTCTTTGTATTTTCTTCAAAAGTTCCTGGGTTTAAAGCATTAGCGACCCTAAAAATTTCTTTATTACTTTTACCCTTAAGTGAAAAAAATCCATGAGCCAGCTTAGCTCCTGAGTTACTCATAAAACCAAATAACTGCTCAATATCAAAAGATGACTTATCCATAGAAATTAAATTGAGGACCACTAATTCTTGATCATTTATAAATTCTTGTTCTTCAAAGTCAAATGATTTCTGAGTTTCTAACCTAACATCATCAAATTCTTTGATTTCAAAAGAATCGGATACTTCCTCTATTTTTACCTTCAACTCATTGCCACTAGATATCTTTCTAATAAAAAGAAAAACAATGATTAGAAATATTAGTACAGAAAGGCCTATAAGATAAATATCAAGATTACTTTGCATTTAGGCCTCTGCGAATTCAAGTGCTTGATTTACATCAACCGAAACCATTCTTGATACTCCAGCTTCTTGCATAGTAACTCCCATCAAGTGGTCACTTTTTTCCATTGAAACTTTGTTATGAGTTATGAAAATAAACTGAACAGTCTTTGACATCTCTTCAACCATATTGATAAATCTCATTGTATTTAAGTCATCTAAGGGAGCGTCAACCTCATCCAATATACAGAAAGGAGCTGGATTCAATTCAAATATCCCAAAAACTAATGCCAATGCAGTCAGGGCTTTTTCACCGCCAGATAATTGAGAGATAGATGAATTCTTTTTACCAGGAGGTCTTGCCATTATTATGACGCCAGCATTAAGAGCATCCCCTTCTGTTAGAGCCAATTCTGCATAACCACCACCAAAAAGTTTTGCAAAAACCTCTTTCATTCTTGCATTAATTGCATCAAAACTGTCTTGAAATCTAGTTTTAGTTTCAGTATCAATAGTTTTAATTGCACCTGACAATTTATCAAGGGCTTCTGTTAAGTCATTGTATTGAATATCTAATTCTTCTTTTCTTTTTGACTCTTGAGCAATTTCTTCAGGTGCCGCTAGGTTTATTGCCCCCAATCTAATGATCTTAGCTTGAATATCTGCAAGCCTGTCCTGAAGTTCTTTTATTTGCATTCCATCATATTTAGAGTAATCAATATCTTCAATTTTTAGGCCAGCATCTTTTATCTTGGCATTAGCATTTTCAAGATTTATTTCATAGGTTTTGAGATCAAGTCTTACATTCGTTACTTTTTCAGATATGGATTTGAGATCTAGTTCAGCTATAGATTTTTTGTTCTCAAGCTCTCTCATGCTTTCATTAAACCTAGATTGTTTTTGGCGTATTTCTAATAGAATAGACTCAGCATTAGAGCTCTTATTAACAAGATCCGACATTATATTTTGTATTTCTAATTTCTTATCTTTACTATTTTTTATAGTTTCAAATAGTTCATTTTGTCTATCAAGGTATTCATCTGGTGATGCCAGATTAATAGAACCTAGGTCGTTGATATTTTTTTGTATGTCATCAAGTGACACTTCTAAGCCTTCAAGATCCATTCCTTGATATTTATTTTGATCTAGTTCTGAAATATTAATCCCAGCCTTATCTAGAACTTGAGATGCATTTTGTAGATTAATCTCATAGGTTCTTAAGTCTAACCTGAGATTGCTTACATCCTTCTCTAGAGATCTCATTTCGTTTGCTACAAACAACTTACCACCATCCAATTCTCTAACCTCTGCATCAAGTGTGGCTAACGCAGATGAGCTTGTTATAAGGCTCTCATTTAAGCTTTCTTGTTGACTAGTTAATGTTACAAGACTTTGTTTTGCTGATACTTTTTCTTCTGAAGTTTTTTGGATTAAAGCTTCAACTTCGTGTTGTCTTTTAAGGAATTCTTCTGTATATGATTTTGATTGATCTGAAGCTATTTTAAGTATGCTCATAAGCAACTCTTTTAATTCTTTAACTTTATCATTTATTACATTTGCGCTAGACCCAAGATTTGTCAATAAATCTGAAATACTATCAATTAAATGAATTGCCTTTTCTTTAGGACTTAAGTTATCTGTACTAGATTCTTTTTCTTTAGCTTTTTTATAGCTTTCTTTTACAGATACTAAATCCCTATTTGCTTGGGACTCAACTTTCTCTAGGTTCAAAATACTGCCTTCAAGCCTAGCTATATTCCCACCAATTGAAAAGCTTGATGCCTTTAACTCATCCAACTTCAAGTTTGCAGTTTTTTGCTTTTCTTTAACAGAATTTATTGCTTCTTCGCGAGAATCTAAATCAGACTGCTTAGACTCAATTGAATCTTCTAAAGGTTTAATTTTTTCTACAATAGCATCTTTATTTTTTACAGCATCTAAAGCTTTAATTATTGAGATATTGAGCTTAAGTTCTTGTTGTTTTGGGCTAAGATCCTTAAAAGTAGATTCTTTTTCTACAGCTTTTTCATAGCTCTCTTTTGCTCTTTCTAATGCCGCAAGATTAGATGCCTCGGACTTAGATATATTCTGGAGGTTAGCCTCATGCTTAGCAATTTCAGCACCAATAGTATAAAAATTCTTTTGAGCTGTTTCATAAGAATCGACAACAGATTCATTTTGAGTTCTAAATTCATCAATCTGAGATTGCTTCGTGTCAGACTCTGCTTGTTTTATTTTTAAATCTCTATTTAAGCCATCAAGACTTTTTTGAAGTTGATCTCTATTTTTTTTAGCTTCTAGTGAAAACAATATCGCTGTATTGATTTGGTTTTCAGATTCTTCTTTCTTTAAAGAATTATATTTTTCAGCTGCATTAGCCTGGTTCTCTAGCCTACGTATCAATCTTTCTATCTCATCTTTAATATCTTTTACTCGAGATAAGTTTTCTTTAGTTTTCTTAATTCTGCTCTCAGTCTCTCTTCGTCTTTCTCTATATTTAGATACTCCAGCAGCTTCTTCAATATGCGTTCTTAATTCTTCTGGCTTAGCGCTAACAAGCCTACTTACCATACCCTGTTCAATGATCGCATAAGAGCTAGGGCCAAGGCCTGTTCCAAGAAAAATATCCTGAACATCTTTTCTTCTGCATTTAGTACTATTTATAAAGTAAGTTGATTGGGCATCCCTATTCATTACTCTTTTAATGGATATCTCATTGAATGCTGCATATTCTCCGCCTATTTTTCCGCTTGAGTTATCAAAAAGTAGTTCGATACTGCACTGGCCCGATGCCTTTCTATTTTCAGACCCATTAAAAATAACATCAACCATTGACTCGCCTCTCAGGTTCTTCGCAGAAAGCTCCCCTAGCACCCACCTAACAGCATCAATTACGTTTGATTTACCACATCCATTAGGACCGACGACGCCGACTAAATTTGTAGGAAAGGATATCTTCGTTGGATCTACGAAACTTTTAAAACCTGCTAGTTTTATGTGTTTAAGCTGCATTGCGAAGAGTTATTTTGTTATGAATATATTAAACTATTGTTACTTTTTTAACCATTCATTTGAGCTAATTTTATAGGTATTTGAAGGCTCGCTCTGGTCAAGCAATATTAATGCTTCTGTTATGTATTGAGTGTCGCTATTTATGCACATTAGCGAAAATTGAATATCAACAGTCTCTTTATTTAGATAGGCAGAACTAATATCAAATCCAGGAATAGAAGAGCTAGTGTTATTTAAAATAGCCATTGTATTTTTATTAACATTAATTTTAGCAATTGGTATATCGGGCCCATTCATAATAAAAACCTCTACTAGACCTTCGTAATTTGAACAATTAGTAGGCCTGTCGAAATCAATAAAAATTGTTGAGTTTGCGAATAAGGGGAATTTAGAGTCTCTCAAGTCTCTATAAAGGCTATAAAAAATGAATTTTTCTTCACTAGATTTGAAATACCTTTCAGAATAAGTAATAAGGCCTTCTGCTGCATTGAATTTCTTATTATCTATAGCCTCCAAGATGAGACTTTGCATCCAATAAATTTTATTTTCATCTTCAATGAGTCGCTCAAATTTATTAAGGGTTGTAGTTGAAATGCTAGTATCTTTTTTTATATCATCTTTCATTTCATTTGTTAAAACTTGTTCCTCAAAAAACCCGAGATATGAGAATTTTCCAATAAAACTAAAAATACATAAAAAAATAATAATAGTTGATATACCAATGATGTAACCCTTGTTAGCAGTTCCCTGATTAAGCAAATAAGCGAAAATAGGCAATAAAGCAAAAAAAGATAATAAGTAAATAAAGATCATTAAACTTTTCTTCTAAAGATATAAGTGCTTAATGCAATCAAGAGTATTACAAAAGGAGCAATCCATAAAATATAGGTATCTTGATTAAACCCAGGGTTATATAAAACAGAACTTCCAAACCTGCTAGCTATATACTCTTTAATCTCCTTGTCAGATTTTCCATCCTTTATTAATTCAATTATTTTATTTTTTATATCTATGGAGACGGGTGCATTTGAGCTTGCAAGTGAACCACTTGTGCATTTTGGGCATCTTATTTCTTTAATGAGGCTATAAAACCTTTTTTCATCCGCAGCATTTTCAAAATTATATAAAGATTCAGGCATTATAAAATTTGAGAAAAGTAATAATGTTAAGAAACTATATTTGATCATTCCATACCACCTTTTCTTTTTTGATAACGGGGGCAAAAACATCACCCCAAACTCTTTTATTAACTTCTCCGCTGAAGTGAGCAATGATCTTCCCATTTTTAATTAGAAACGTCTCAGGAGCACCAGTAACTCCCAAGTCTAGAGCTAATGAACCCGAATAATCATGGATAATTATTCTATAGGGATCTTTATATTTACCTAACCACTCAATTGCATCATTCCTTTCATCCTTGTAATTCAAACCAATAATTGGAATATTTTGAGAGTTTAGTTGAACTAAAAACCCATGCTCTATCCTGCAAGTAATACACCAGCTAGCCCAGACATTTATAAGGTAGCTCCCTTCTAAATCAAAATTGTTGACTACTGAATTTTCGTAAAGGGAGTTCAACTCAAAAGCTGGCATATCTGATACCTTGAAATCCGCTCCTGGATAATAATCATTATCGTTTATAAAAAAATATAAAAAACTTATTAGGGATATTGGTATGACAAAAATTATAAACCTAAGTAAAGTAATCATCTTGAGGTGCCTCTTAGCGAAAAGGCTAGAAATGAACCTGAAATTGCCATTAACAGTGCTGAAATCCATATCCAGCGTATGAAATAATTAAATTGTATGTTAACAATCCAACTTCCATCATCAAGTTGGTCACCAAGTGTTACATAAATATCCTTTAGTAGCGTTGCATGTATTGCAGTTTCGGTTGTTATTTGTCCTCTTGTAAAATACTTCCTCTTTTCTGGATTTAATACAAAAGTTTTGCCACTTGGACTATCTATAATAAATGATGCCATTACAGAATCATGATTTGACATCTTTATAAGCTCAAGATTATCAAATTTAATCCTATAATCCTTGTAAATATCATCGCCGTTAATTTTTATGTTAATTGCTCTTTCAGAGCTAAACTGGCTATTTAGTGAGATTGAGATTATTAACAAGCCCAAACCAATATGAGCGGCAATACTATAAGGATTTGAATATTTTTTATTTATAAGAAATTCAAATATTACAAAAAGATATCTAATTATTATCAATAAACCAGTAAATAAAGAAACAAGAATCCATAAATCTGAAATTACACAATAGAGCATAACGGATATTGTTATTGCTAACGAGAATATGCCAGAAAAGAACATCGAGGTATAAGCATTTATAATTCTATAGGTTCTCTGCCATTTAGAGTCAATTGAAAAAAATAAGAAAATACATGCAAGGATGGTAGCTGGAACAAAAATTGCATTGTAGTAAGGGGCTCCAACGCTTATTTTTTTAAGATATAAATATTCATATATCAATGGATAAAGAATACCAAGCATTGTTGAAAAAATTAATGTTCCAAAGATAATATTATTTATTGAAATAAATGACTCTTTTGAAAATGGGGTTATAAGTTTTTTTGAAGTCAATAATGGTAATCTGTATGAGAATAAGATTAGAGACGAGAAAACTAAAAGCCCAGTAAAGCTCAGAAGATACAAACCCCTTTCAGGGTCATTTGCAAAAGAATGAACGCTATCAATTATTCCGGATCTAACAATAAATGCTCCGAACAGACTCAATGAAAAAACTATGATAGATAAAAGAATAGTCCAAATTCTTAAAAGTTGTGACTTAGAAGAAACACTTAGCGAGTGAATAAACGCAGTAGCTGCCAGCCACGGCATAAGAGCAACATTCTCTAC
This sequence comes from SAR86 cluster bacterium, assembly GCA_018607365.1. Lineage (GTDB taxonomy): Bacteria > Pseudomonadota > Gammaproteobacteria > Magnimaribacterales > D2472 > SCGC-AAA076-P13. The sequence goes on along the minus strand of JABBBT010000011.1, from coordinate 7,691 downwards.
CGGATCCCAGAACCAATAACCTCCCCATCCCAATTCATAATATGCCCACCAGCTTCCAAGAGCTATACCAACAGTTAGAAAAACCCATGCTGAGATTGACCATATTCTGATAGATTCTTCCCACTTAATACTTTTATCACCATTTATTAAAAATGATATTGCATTAGCAAAAGCTATAACAAAACCAACATAACCAAGGTATAGCATTGGTGGATGAATTGCTAAAGCAGGATCCTGAAGAACAGGATTTATATCTGCCCCATCCATAGGTGCTATTGGTAATATTGTTTCGAATGGGTTTGATGTTAGTAAAAGAAATGATAAAAATCCAACAGCTATTAATGAGATAACGCCAATGGTTCGTGCCTTAAGAATATTATCATTAGGAGAATATGAACTATATAGAAATCCCCATAGGCATAAAAATACTATCCAAAGATACATAGAGCCTTCATGGGCACTCCATATAGATGTTATTTTATAGAAACTAGGTAACTGGCTGTTTGAATGCTGAGCAATGTATAAAACACTAAAGTTATCATTAAGTGCCAACCAAATATAAATAAAAAAAGATGAAGTCAGCATCAAAAAACCATGTGAATAGATTCGTGATATCAGCCTTGTAATATTTCTATCTTTTTTAGTAAAAAGAAATGAAAATACGAAAGTAGTTAAAAATAAACCAGTAGATAGGATTGCTAAAAAATGAGCGATCTGAATTAACATTTATTTTTCTATATCCAAGCTTGGAGGCATATAGTTTTCATCATGTTTTGCTAGAACTTTTTCAGCTTTAATTGAGCCTTCAAAAAGATACCCCAAAACAACAACACCGCTTCCTTCTTTAAATAAGTCAGGAACAATACCGTTAAATTCTACCTCAATCGACTCTTCATAATCTGTAATTTGAAAAATTATATTGGTTCCATCTCTTACAACAGAATCCTCGAGAACCATTCCACCAACTTTAATTCTTTTATTTTCAGGTAGATCTTCAGCAAATATTTCAGACGGAGTGAAGAAAAAGTCTAAATTAGAATCAAGTGCTTTAATAATTAATATCGTTCCAAGGCCAGAAGTAAGTAGTAACAATAGAACTGTGGTTAATCTTTTTTTTCTTATTGCCTTCATTTAATTTTTTTACCGATATTTTTAATTTGCACTTTATATACTAAAAAAGTTATTGATATAGATAGCAGCACTATTAAGACAACAGACCAGACATACAATCCATGATACTGGCCATTAGAGCTCTGCATAAAAATAGCATCTGAAATAGAGTTAAATTTAAAATTAAACATAGTCTTTTACCCAACTTTTGTTCTTCTCTCTCTTAAGAATCTGAAGTTTAGAAGAAAGGATTACGAGGCAAACAACAATCCCAGTAAAACCAATAATTGAGCCAAATAAAGGATAAAGCATTGAAGGATCGATAGCAGGTTTCTCTGTTACTGTAATCGATGCTGTTTGATGAAGTGTGCTCCACCACTCAACTGACATCTTTATAATTGGAATATTAACAGAGCCAACAATAACTAAGATTGCTAAAAATTTATCTGCCTTTTCGTTATCTGTAAATGAGTCATGAAGAGAAATAAGGCCTAAGTACATTATAAATAAAATAAGAGTAGAGATAATTCTTGCATCCCATGCCCACCATGTTCCCCATGTAGGGATACCCCATATGGCTCCAGAAACTAAAGCTATAAATGTTGTGATTGCTCCTATTGGTGCGATTGATCTAACTAAATAAGCTGATAATTTTACTTTCCATATTAAAAAAATAGCGCTTGCAAATGCCATGGCTAAATATAGGGATTGTGAAATAAATGAAGCTGGTACATGAAGGTAAATAATCCTATATGAATTTCCTTGAACGAAATCTTCTGATGTTAAAAATAAACCCCAAAAAAGAGCAACAAGGTAAATAGATAAAGAAGTATAAAAAATATAGGGATACGCCCTATCAACCTGAAATAAATAGGTTTTAGGTGATGCAAACTGATGTATAAACTTTTTTATCACAATATAGCTAATAGATTTAGGCCAAAATTACTCTAAATGCGCCTTGATAACAAAAGAGATAATAATTGGTAGTACCAGTATTATAATCGATAAGATTCCTAATAAGAGAAAAAGAAAACCTAAAAAATTCATACCTAAGTTTATAACTATGACCACCTTCCCTAAAACAACAAGTAATGGTAGTACTAGTGGCATAGTAATCAATATCCCTAATATTGATCCCTTTGTAAGACTAAGGGCGTTTCCAAAACTAAAAACATTTAAAAATATATAGGTTGTAATCATCAAAATGGGTATTAATTGAATGGCTAAATCAGCAGAACTTGTAATACCAAAACCATATAAGGCACCTAATAATGAGATTGGTAAGCCTATGAGCAACCAATATACAAATATCTTTATAGTAATAACACCAGAAAGTGAATTGTGTTTGATTGCCATCTGTTCAAGAGTGCCGTCATTAAAATCTTCAAGAAAAATATCTTCTGTTGCCAACATCATAACTAATAATGTAGCTATCCATAAAACAGAAAGGAAAGACTGATCTATATCTTTATTTAATATTTCTACAGTTAAAGGAAAAGCAGTCATAATTAAAACAAATACAAGGATTGGTCCAAGCCACCCTCTTGATTTTTTTCTAAGTTTTAATAATTCAAATTTAAGTAATTTCATAATCTAAGCTTTATCGAGTTGAAGAACTTCAGAACTAATATCCAAAGATATATGAGATGAAAAAATTAAAGCTTTTTTAGCATTCAGCTCATCACTCAAAAAAGTACAGAGAATATCTTGTGATTTCTTATCTAATCCAACGCATGGTTCATCAAGTACCAATAGATCTGAGTTATTTAAAAAAAGCCTTAGCAAGGCTAATTTTTTTTGTTGGCCATACGAAAGATTAGCCACCATCACATCTAATAACTTGTCTAAGCCCAACAGTTGAAGAAAGCTTTTAAGGTTGCCATGAGCTTCTATTTCCAATAAAGATAAATTATCTTCGACTGTAAGGTACTGTTTTAGGGCATTTTTATGCCCAATAAAGCAAATATCTTTATTATAATTTTTTTCAATCTCGCCCTTGGTTTGTTTAGTTAGGCCACTAATTATTTTTAAAAGAGATGTTTTGCCAGACCCATTACTGCCTAAAATATGAATAGCAGCTCCTTCATTTAATGAAAAGGAAAGATTTTGAAACAGCTTCGTATCATTAATTTTATAGCTTAGATTTTCTGCAACTAAAATTTTTTTCATATTGCCTAATTTAATTTAAGATTCTTAGTTCTTATTATAAGAGCTGGGAGTGGCTTTTGTGGATCAATTCGTGAATATAGTCTTTTTGATATTTCAGAAAAGGTTTCCGACGAAAATGAACCAGATCCACCGATAGAAAAATATAATCGTTTTGTAAAAAAAATACCCTGTTCAATATCAGGAATACTTCTTACTAAAGTCGTAATTTTTTTTATATTTTGGAGAATATTTTTTCTTTTAAGGCTATATTCAAACCAACCCCATGATGACAAACCTATTAATGCAATTTTTTTTAATGCCTCTTTAGCTTCTATATTTGGGAATGAGGATGGAGGTAAAAATACAACGACCTCACCTTTAGATCTTGTAACCAAATCATCTAATTGATTTTGGTAAGATGCATTTGAAGAAAAATTAGCTAACAAATATTCTTCATATTTATTAGCTGATGGCAGTTTAATATTTTTTAATCTAGATTCTGAACCAAGAACTATATAAGTTACTAATTCCTGGTTCAAAATATTTCTATCTTATACTTTAGATAATGCTTGCTCGTAATCAGCAATAATATCGTCGATATGCTCCAAGCCTATAGACAATCTAACAAAACCAGGAGTAATTCCTGCTGCAAGTAATTCTTCCTCGTTTAATTGGCTATGTGTTGTGCTGCCAGGATGTATGGCAAGACTTCTTGCGTCGCCTATATTAGCAACGTGATAGACCATTTCTAGAGCATTAATGAATTTTTTACCAGCTTCAATTCCGCCTTTGATTTCAAATCCCATTAAACCGCCGTTTCCACGAGTTAAGTATTTATCAGCTCTTTCTTTGGCATAACCTTCCATCTTAGAGGGGTAGATTACTCTTTCGACTGCATCATGGTTTGATAGGTAATCTGCTACCTTCTCCGCATTGCTTGTATGCTCCTTCATTCTTAAGGCTAGAGTCTCTAGGCCTTGTATGAACATAAATGCATTAAATGGGCTCATGGCTGCTCCCATATCCCTTAAAATAGTAGTCCTTGCTTTTAAGATATATGCTATTGGTCCTAAAGGTTTAACTGCCTCAGTCCAAATAGCACCACCATATGAAGGATCTGGGGTATTTAATGCTGGCTGTCTTTCAGGAACAGCTTCCCAATCAAAATTACCACTATCCACAATAATTCCACCAATAGAAGTTCCGTGACCTCCAATGAATTTAGTAGTTGAATGCATCACAATAGCTGCACCATGATCAAACGGCTTACAAAGAACTGGTGCTGCAGTATTATCTACAATCAAAGGAATTCCTAAAGGTCTTCCGATCTCAGCAACTTCAGAAATAGGAAAAACTTCAAAACTTGGGTTAGGTAAAACCTCTCCATAATAGGCTCTTGTTTTATCATCTGTAGCATTTGCAAAATTCTGAGGATCAGATGGGTCTACAAATCTCACTTCAATCCCCATATCTGACATAACATTTTTAAATAAATTATAAGTTCCACCATATAGATGAGAAGAGGCAACAATATTATCTCCATTTTTAGCTATGTTTTGAATAGCTACTGCGGATGCCGCTTGTCCTGATGCGACAGCAAGAGCACCAACGCCACCCTCAAGTGCAGCTATTCTGTCTTCTAGAACAGCAACTGTTGGATTCATGATCCTAGAGTAGATATTACCTAGCTCTGATAATGAAAATAGATTTGCAGCATGGTCAGTATCATCAAACTGAAAGCTTGTAGTTTGGTGAATGGGAACAGCTACAGAATTAGTATTTTCATCTTTCCTCCAACCTGCATGAAGGCCTATTGTTTCTGGATTTGTGTAGGTTTTGCTCATAATTTGTCCTTTAATATATTAAAAACAACTTTGAGAAATGATTAAAAATTCTCTTTAGCCTATTTTGTTGCGCCGGCAAGCTGATATCAAAAAGCGCATACCTATTATATTTATAGTTAATTAAATAACAACAGTATGGCAATAATATGCTGACATGTTTATGTTTAATATCTATAATCATGGAAACATAAGGAAAACTTCATGGCAAAAAAATATAATAATTTTAGAGTTGGCGGATCCCCACACAATGTGAATGAGGATTATGCTGTATGGACAAACGATCTTCTTACTAGAGTAATAGCAAGTAAGACAGTGATTCAACCTGGTAAAGGAACGCATGGTCATAAGCTTATTGATTCTGACGTTGTTTATGTCATTACCAATGGAAGAGGAACTATGGAAGTCATCGAATACATGAATTCAGATGAAGGTCATGGATCAGATCCTTCTTATGGTGTTGAGCACAAAGATTCTTATGAACTAACATCTGGAGATGTTGTTTTAGTGCAATCAGGTGACTATTGTAAAGTTATTAATGACTCAGATCATGACCAGCTTACCTACCTTAGAATATTTGATAGAGGTGGTTGGAGAAAATAACTCCTAGCATAAATATTTATGAAAGATAAAATAGGGATATTTTTCTCAGGACTGTGTGTTGTTCACTGTCTACTCTCTACCGCCCTAATATTTGGTGGCGCTGGTGCAACCTTTCTCAAGGTATCTGAGGAGTTAGTGCATCCAATTCTTCTTGTTTTCGTTGTAATGATTGGGTTAATTAGCTTCCCCTCATCATATAAATTCCATCATAATCCAAGGCCTATGTTATATGGAGCGATTGGAACAGTTGGCATCTTTCTTGCTCTGTTTTTTGATACAACTTTGGAAATTGTTTTGACTATAGTCTTTGGTAGTTTGCTTATCTTTGCCCACTACTGGAATAACAAACTGAAAACTGGTTAATTAATAACAACTTCGGCTACAACTGCAAAATGATCTGAAACACCTTTTCTAGCTTTTGCATTAAATCTTATTGGTTTTCCGGAATCAGCATAGCTATTAAATTCTGTTTTGTGCAATTGAATAGTTTCATTATTAAACCTAATGCCTCTATCTCTTGAAACAAATATCGCATCTAAAAAACTCCAGGTTTTATCATAGCTATAGTAAGAAGTCCCCTTGCAATCCTTACAACCCTCGAGATGTGAGACATACCAAATATCCTGCTGGTTGTTATATATATTTAATTTAGTGTCATCTTTTGAGCTTAAATTGAAGTCACCAAGAGCAATTGAGGGCTCATTATTTGATTTCAAAAGATCTCTTAGTAAATCAAAAGACTCTATTCTCATTTGGATATCATTAAAGTTAGAAGGAAAGTGCAGGTTATAAATAACTACGTCTTTGTTATCTATAGATGCTGTTATTTTAAAAATAGGTCTCGTGTCATAGGTAGCGAATTTTGGTGAAAAACTCACATAGTGAAGAGATGGATCAGAGAGCTTGTATCTTGATATAAAAGCAGTATCAACACCTCTCTTGTCTGTACTGTCAAGAAGCTCATAGTCGATGTAGCCATAGGGCTTAAGCAAATCAAAAAGTTGTCCCAAGATATTCTTATTTTCAATCTCTTGAAGTGCAATAATATCGGCACCGCCATCATTATAAGTGATGATATTTTTTACAAGTATATCTAACTTTGCATTCTTAGTTTCTTCATTCCAATCTAGAAAAAAGCACTCATTTCTCCAAGCTTTTACATTTATATTGCTGCAAGATCTTTGATGTTCTTCATTTTGCTTAAGCTCTAATGGTAAATATGCTTTATCGTCCTTTCCCGCATCATCCTTTGTATCAAAAAGATTTTGAGCATTAAAAGTCATAATGGTAAAAGATTCTGATTGAGCAACAGGAATCATTAAAGCCATTAAAAGATAAAGCTTAAATTGTATATTCATCTATAAATCTCTAATCTTAAGCTTAAGTTCGAATGGAAGATCTTGATCTAGTTTCGTTCGCTCTTTGTATTCAAGAATATTTTTTAGTCTATCATCTGAAAATGCAACCATCTTCCTTTCGTTTAAATTTATGTGTCCTAGAACGGTTTCAAAAATTGCAGCAAGCTCATTATTTTCATTAAGTAAGATACCTACGAAATGGAGCATTTTTTCATTTGCATTGTTTAAAAGAAATGAAGGGTATATCTTATCTCCTAGACGAAACTCTTTAAGGTACCTAATATTATCCTCTAAAGTAAATGTAGAAAAGCCACTTGCTACATACTCAGGAGAGAAATCAAGCTCTTCAAAATAGAGTTTAGAATAGACTTCATCAAACATTTTATAATAATAATTAACATTCATATGATCGTTGTGATCACACATATCTGAGGTGACAGTTATCTGATTTGCTAGGTATGGGAGTTTAAACATAAGCTATTATGAAGCAAAAAAAAAGCCCAGTAAACTGGGCTTTTTTAATTATCTCTAATCTCTTAGAATTTTGCTCCGAACTCAACACCGTAAGTTCTTGGGTCAGTAAATGAACCTAATAAAGCACCACCACCAACATTACTTGATTCACGTAATG
>JABBBT010000056.1 GCA_018607365.1 SAR86 cluster bacterium | reverse complement strand
CTCTTTCAACAAAGAAAAATACAGTAGATGCTAATAGAGCAGCAGTAACTAACCAAAAAGAAACACCAGTGTAATCACTAGCATCAAGGTCACCACCACCTGCAGCAAATGTAGGAAGTGCAATAACACTACCTAATATCAGTAATAATTTCATATATAACTCCTATATTAATGAAAAAGAAGCATAATTGCCTCCCCCCTAATTAAATATGAAATTTAATAGTAACCAATATTAATAGAGGTTACAAATAAAAAACATCTATTTTTTTAATAGAAAATATGTGTAATAAAACACCATATTTCAAATTAATATTTATTTTGCATAAGTAGACTTGTTTAGTATCATGTTTAATATGAAAGTTGCAATTTACCCTGGCTCCTTTGATCCCATAACCAATGGTCACACTGATATTATTGATAGGGGTTGTGGACTCTTTGACAAGGTTGTTGTTGCAATAGCTAAGAGTGAATCGAAAAACCCTCTTTTTAGTCTAGAGGATAGAATTAATTTAGCCCAGTCTATTTTTAAAGGAAATGAAAAAGTAGAGGTTGTAGGTTTTCCAAGAAAGTTAACAGTTGATCTTGCAAAAGACTATGGAGCTTGCGCAATTATAAGAGGCCTTCGAGCAGTTTCTGATTTTGAATATGAATTTCAGTTAGCAACAATGAATAGGTCGCTGGCTCCCAATATTGAAAGTATTTTTTTAACACCAAAAGAAAGTCTCATTTATGTATCTTCTAGTTTAATTAAAGAAATATCAGACTTAAAAGGCGATATATCGAAGTTTGTTCATCCTATAGTAGAGCAGGCACTTCGAGCGAAGCTAGATACTTAACTCTGACAAGTTTCACAAAAAAAAGTAGCTCTTTGATTGACGGTCGTTTTACAAACAGTGCCTTTACATTTATTGCATGGTTCGCCCTCTCTTCCATATACATTTAACTTAAATTTAAAATAACCTGGACTACCATCAGCTGAATAGAAGTCTTTTAATGTGGTTCCTCCAACCTCTATTGCTTGCTCTAGTATCTTTTTTCCAGCAGCTACTAATCTTTTACAAGCATCTAAATCTAAATCATTGGCATTTTTTAGCGGATGAATTTTAGCTAAGAAAAGGCTTTCAGACGCATATATATTGCCGATACCGACTACATTTTTTTGATTCATTAAAAAGCTTTTAATATTTGTTTTAGAGTGACTGCACCCTGAAAAAAAATCCTTCGCATTAAAATTTTGAGAAAGAGGCTCAGGCCCAAGGTTTTTTATTAACTTATGTTTATCGATATCAGAAGTAAGATGCATTGATCCAAACCTTCGGGGGTCATTATAGATAATTCTTTCCTCATCAAAAATTAATTCAATATGGTCATGCTTAATAAAGAAGTTTTCATTATTTTTTGCAATTCTAAGACTGCCAGACATTCCTAAATGAAGAATAATTTTTTTATCATTAGATAGGTTAAAGATTATATATTTTGCTCTTCTCTCTAAGCTTTCGACAACTTGATCTTTTACTGATATTTCAAAGTGATCCACTACTTTCCATCTAAGATTTCTATTGTGTACTTTTGCCTCTTTAAGCAAAGAGCCTTTAAATTTTTTAATTGCTCTCAGGGTTGTCTCAACCTCTGGAAGTTCGGGCATTTTTAACTGAGTAAATTATTAATTTTTACTATGTCTGCTGGTGTAATTGTTCCTGATGCAAGTCCAAGTCTTAGATTGGCAAGTATGTAATCATATTTTGCATTAGCGAGATTTTTTTCAGCACTGTATAAGTTTTTTTCTGCTTGTAATAGATCAACAACGTTTCTTGTTCCAACTCTGTAGCCTACTTGAGTCGCTTCTAGGGCGCTAGTGGCCGAAACTACTGCTTGTTTTTGAGCATTTACATTTGCAACTAATGTTAAAACATTTGAAAACTGAGATCTTACTTCTTGAATAATCCTTCTTTCTGTAAATAGTGTGTTTTCATTTGCTCTTTCATATTGGGAATATGCTTGCTTCCTTCTTGAGTTAACAGCCCCGCCTTGAAAGAGTGGCATGCTGAGCTGAATTGAATAATTCCTTCTCCCTGTTACTGATGGAACTGGAATGCCTTGGCCGTCTATATTAAAACCCTCATAGTTAAATTGGTTTGTTTCAGATTCTGACTGGCTTCCAACAATATCTATCTTAGGTAAATGATTTGAAGCAACACTTCTTGCACTGCTTTTAGCTGCTTTCTTTCTTAAATATGCTGCTTTTAATTGGTAGTTATTTTCCAATGCTAATTCAACCCATTTCTGTTTTGAGCTTGGTGTTGGAAGGTCGATAAGCAAACTATCTCCCAATTCATTTAAGCTGAATATTTCTCTACCAATAAGAGCATTTAAAGATTCTCTTGCGGAATAAAGCGATCCTTCTGTTCTAATTCTTGAGGCTTTACTTAGATCAAATGCCAATTGAGCCTCTTGAACTCCAGTTATGGCTGACAACCCAACTTCGAATCTTTGTTTTGCTTGATCAAGTTGTTTTTTAATAGCTTTTTCTTCAGATATCGCCGCATTTAAATTATCAATAGCTCTAAGTACGCCAAAATAAAGCTCAGCAGTTCTTACTAAAAGATTTTGCTGCTCAAATGCAAAATCTGCTTCAGCAGCATCTGTAAGAGATTTAGATTGCCTATATTGAAACCATGTATCTAGTCTAAATAGCGGCTGAGTAACCCTGGCAGATGAAGAAAAAGAGTTATATTGTTGTTGCAGTTCTTTATTTTGATAGTATTCGTTCCAGTTAGTTGATCCGCTCAAGGTAATACTCGGCAGAAGAGCAGCTCTTCCTTGAACCTTAAGCTCTTTGTCTGCTAAATACGAATATTCGGCTGCTTTGTATGTAGGGTCATTCTCTAGCGCTTCATTATAGATATCTAAAAGACTTTCAGATGAAATATTAAATGAGATAAAAAGTGCTAAAAATGATTTTGTGTAAATTTTCATAACTTATTTTAACCTATTAATAATGTTTGCAGTGCAAACATTTAATTTTTTTTAATTTTATTGAATTTATTTTATATTTCTTAGAGTAGAATATCTTTAACAAGTTCAATAATTTTTTATAATAAAAAGGCTTTAAAAATTGGCTAAAAATTCATATGACGCTCAGGCAATTGAAGTCTTATCTGGACTAGATCCTGTCAAAAAAAGACCTGGGATGTATACGGATACATCTAACCCAAATCATTTAATTCAAGAAGTTCTTGATAATTCAGTTGATGAAGCTCTTTCAGGTTATTGTTCAAACATAAAAGTATCTGTTCTTAAAGATGGCTTTATCAAGGTCTCTGATGATGGAAGGGGTATGCCAATTGATGAGCACCCGGAACATAAAGTTTCAGGAGTTGAGCTCATCCTTTGTAAACTTCATGCTGGAGCGAAATTCTCTGGAGATGATTATAATTTCTCTGGCGGCCTTCATGGTGTTGGAGTTTCTGTTGTAAATGCTCTATCTGATGAATTAGAGGTTAGAGTAAAAAGAGACTCTAAAGAATACCAAATCACTTTTAATAATGGAGATAAATCTTCTGAATTAAAACCGATTGGAGAGGTGGGGCTCAGAAATTCTGGGACATCAATTAAATTCAAACCAAATCCTACATATTTTGAAACTATAGAGATTCAGATAAAACAGCTTAAGCACTTATTAAAGGCCAAAGCAGTTCTCTGCCCTGGATTAACGATAGAGTTTATTAATGAAAAAAAGACTGATGATAAACAAAAGTGGTATTTTGAAGATGGGCTCAAAAGTTATTTGATTGACTCTTCTGAGGGAGCAGACTTGGTTTTGCTAGATTCAATTGTATGCTCTAAAAAATCTCAAGCTCAAGAGCTTGAGTTTGCAATCAATTGGTCATTAAGACCTCCAAAAAATAAACTCGATGAAACCTATGTAAATCTCATACCTACTGCTCAGGGTGGTTCACATTTAAATGGCTTTAAGGCTGGGCTTTTAGACTCATTAAAAGAATTTTGTGAATACAGAAATCTATTGCCAAAAGGTTTAAAAATTAATGCAGACGATGTTCTTAATAATGCGATTTTTATAATCTCATCTAAGCTTCAGAATCCTCAATTTGCAGGGCAAACCAAGGAAAGACTAGATTCAAAAGATCATATGTCGTTTGTCTCAAGTACGACAAAAGACATTTTAAGTATTTGGCTTAACACTCATACAGAAGAGGGTGAAAGAATAGCAGAACTTGCAATTATGTCTGCTCAGACGAGAGCAAAAGTTTCTAATATAGTTGAAAGAAAGAAAACTTTTAGAGGCCCAGCATTACCTGGAAAACTTTCGGACTGCAACAGTCAGGACTTAAATGAAACAGAGCTTTTTTTAGTTGAAGGGGACTCAGCTGGCGGATCCGCAAAACAAGCAAGAGAGAGATCTTTCCAGGCAATCATGCCTTTAAGAGGGAAGATTTTAAATACTTGGGACTTAGAGAGTACAGAAATAATAAAATCTCAGGAGATAAAAAACCTCTCAACTGCAATTGGAGTTCTGCCAGGAAATAACGACCTTTCATCACTAAGATATGGAAAAATTTGTATTCTTGCAGATGCTGATTCAGATGGTCTACATATTGCAACTTTACTTTGTGCATTGTTCTTAAGGCATTATAAATCTTTAGTTCAAGAGGGAAGGATATATATTTCAATGCCTCCTCTATATAGAATCGATTCTGGTAAAGATGTTTTATATGCACTTGATGATAAGCAGCGAGATGAAATAGTTACTGAATTTAAAAAGAAGAAGGGCAAGCCTAAAGTGAACATTCAAAGGTTTAAAGGACTGGGTGAAATGAATCCACCACAACTAAGAGAGACTGTGATGGATCCTGCTACTCGTCAGCTTGTTCAGCTTTCTATCAGCTCAAGCGATAATGCAAATTCCATGATGGACTTACTTTTGTCTAAAAAGAACGCACCAGCAAGAAAAGAATGGCTTGAAAAGAAAGGGTCTCTAGCAAAAATATAAATATGAAAGAACAAGAACAAATAACCTCAATTAGCCTCAAGCAATATGCTGAAGAGTCTTATCTTAACTATGCAATGTATGTCATTTTAGATAGAGCTTTGCCTAATATTGGAGATGGCCTTAAGCCTGTTCAAAGAAGAATACTCTATGCAATGTCCGAGCTTGGACTTGATGCTGGCTCAAAGTACAAAAAATCAGCAAGAACTGTTGGAGATGTAATAGGAAAATTCCATCCCCATGGAGACGGCGCTGCATATGAAGCCATGGTTTTAATGGCTCAAAATTTTTCATTCAAATACCCTTTTGTAGATGGTCAAGGTAACTGGGGTTCTCAGGATGATCCAAAATCTTTTGCTGCAATGAGGTATACAGAATCTAAGTTAACTAAATTTGCAAATCTTTTAATCTCTGAATTGAAGTCTGGAACAGTCGATTGGCAGCCTAATTTTGATGGCTCTCTTTTAGAACCAGTAATTTTTCCAGCCAAACTCCCATCTATTTTATTGAATGGCACATCTGGAATTGCAGTAGGAATGGCAACAGATATCCCATCTCATAATATTAATGAAATTATTGATGCCACAGTGCACCTGATTGATAATCCAAAATCACAGCTGATTGATTTGCTAAAGATAATTAACGGTCCTGATTTCTCAAATAATTCACCAATAATTGCTAGTAAAGATGAGCTGAATGAAATTTATTCGACTGGAAAAGGCGGTTTTAAAGCTCAAGCCCAATGGGCTCAAGATAAGAACCAAATCGTTATCAACGCATTACCTTATCAAGCATCTGGATCAAAAATTTTAGAGCAAATAGCCGATCAAATGCTTAAGAAAAAAATTCCAATGGTAGTTGATCTTACTGATGAAGGAGACCACAAGGAGCCTGTAAGGCTTGTCATAACTTTAAAATCGAACAGAGTAAATGCTGAAGATGTAATGAATCACCTTTTTGCATCAACTGATTTACAAAAAAATTATAGAGTAAATATGAATTTAATTTCATTGAAAGGTGGACCAAAAGTTTTCTCTCTAGTTGATTTATTGAAAGAATGGTTAGTCTTTAGAAAAGAAACTGTAATAAGAAAACTTGAACATAGACTCGACCAGGTAAATGATAGGCTGCATATCCTTGAGGGGTTATTAATTGTTTATTTAGATTTAGATAAAGTAATAAAGATTATTAGAGAATCAGATGAGCCAAAAAAAGATATTATTACAGCTTTTAAACTTTCTGATATCCAGGCAAATGCAATCCTTGAGATTAGGTTAAGGCAACTAGCCAAGCTAGAACAAATTAAGTTAGAACAAGAAAGAGATACTTTGGTAGCAGAACAAACTGATATTGAAAAAATACTAAGTTCTAAGGCAAGACTTAAAACATTAATTAAAAATGAGCTTATTGAAATAAAAGATGAGTTTGGAGAAGAAAGAAAATCCCCAATAAGAGAAGCAACAGAAGCCAAAGTTTTCTCTGAAGAGGAAACTCTTGTGACTGAACCTATTACAGTAGTCTTGTCTGCAGCTGGCTGGATCAGAAGTGCCAAGGGTCATGAGATAGACCCTAGCTCACTTTCCTATAGGGGAGAAGATGTACTTCAAGATTATGGAAGGGGAAAGAGCAATCAAGTTTCAGTTTTTCTTGACTCAAATGGGAAGGCTTATTCACTTGCAAGTCATTCTCTTCCATCTGCTAGAGGAATGGGTGATCCTATTACCGGAAGGGTATCTGCAGATTCTGGAGTAAAGTTCATTTCTTCATTGATTGGTAATGATGAAGACAAATTCATGATTATGAATACTGCTGGATATGGTTATATTTCAGAGTTTAAAAATATGGTTTCTAATAAGAAGTCAGGAAAAGCATTTATGAAAATTCCTCATGAAGCAGACCTTCTTAAAGCCATTAAAGTAAGAGATGATCATCTGTATATAGCAGCAGTTTCAAATATTGGCAGACTATTAATTTTTAAGATTGATGAATTGCCAATTCTTGGAAAGGGCAAAGGGAATAAAATAATAAATATACCAACCGCTAAATTTATAGCAAAAGAAGAGTTAATGACTCATGCGCAACTTGTTTCTGAGGCTAGCTCTTTGAGGATTGAAAGCGGGAAGAGATTCCTCACTTTAAAACTTAAAGATCTAGAAAACTATATTTCTACAAGAGCAAAAAGAGGTAACATGCTTCCACAAGGATATAGAAAGGTAGATAAAATGATCGAAGAGGTTGAACTAGAAGTTAAAGAAGACTGATTATAGATTTCTCAAAGATTTTCAGACCCTCATCAATTAGCTCATTTTCTATTATTAGGCTTGGAGAAAACCTAACAGTAGATGCATTCGCCTTGAGAATCATCAATCCATTATCATGAGATTTTTTTATTAAATCATCTATTTGAATTTTGCTATCCTTGTTTACCTCCACCCCAACCCATAAACCAGCAGAAGTTATTTTTTCAAAACATTTGTGCTTCTCATTTATTTTATTTAATAAATTGATAAATCTAACTTCTTTTTTTAAAACCTGATTTAAAAATGATTTTTTAGAAATGGTATCTATAACTTTATTACCTATGGCACATGCAATTGGGCCTCCTCCAAAAGTCGTGCCATGAGATCCTGTCGACATATATTTTGAAACTTTATCTATAGTAAGAATGCCTCCTAGCGGTAAGCCATTAGATATACCTTTAGCAAAACAAAGAATATCAGGAGTAATATTAAATTGCTCATAGGCAAAGAGTGTTCCAGTCCTACCAATCCCAGATTGAACTTCATCAATTATGACAAGTGCTTTATGTTTTTTTGCTAGTTTCTTTATTTTTGCTATAAATTTTTTATCTGCTTTTGTTATTCCAGATTGCCATTGAACCAGTTCTAAGATAACCGCTGCCGTCTTATCTGAAAAAACTTTTTCTAGATTACTAATGTCATTATATGGATGATTTTTTATCCCTCTAGGCAGAGGCGCAAAACCGTCTGTAAGATGCTTAGCTTTAGCTAAAGCTATACCAAGCATAGTTCTTCCATGAAATGACGTTGAAAATGAAATGACCTCATTTTTATTTTTATTAACTGTTGATGAGCAAAATTTTCTTGCTATCTTAACTGCAGCCTCAATTGATTCTGCCCCTGAATTACAAAAAAATACTTTATCTGCAAAAGAATTCTTGCATAACTTTTTTGCCAAAGTAACTGAGGGCTCATTTATGTAGAGATTTGATAAATGCCAAAGCTCCTCAGATTGCTTTTTAAGAATTTTTATTAGATCTTTATTTGAATGACCAAGGTTGGTGACGGCAATGCCTGCCGTGAAATCAATATATTTCTTATTATTTAGGTCCCATACATGCGATCCACTTGCTTTTTTTACAACAAAATCTGCAGGAGCATAAAAAGGCACCATATAATTAGTATATTCTTTAATTATTTCTTTCATAAATATATTGTATCGTGGTTTCAGTTCAAAAATTAAATGACCAAAAATTTCTAGTATCTTTAAAACCAAACAGCTCACTCATTGGTGTTAATAGAATAATATTTATATCTAGTATTTCTATTGTATGCGGTGGCATAGCATTGATATTTTTCTTTGTTGGAGCAACGCTCATTTTGCCTTTTGCTGGTTTAGAGCTTGGCATTCTATTCACTGCATTTTATTTAAGTTTTAAATGGAGTGATAAAAAAGAAAAAATATTTATTTCTCAAGATCTTGTAACTATAGAAAAAGGCTCTAATTATGCTGAATATAAATGGGAAGAGTTTAGGTCATTTACCTCTTTCCAGGTTTCAAAAGACAGAAGAGAACTTCTTAAACTAAGCTTTAGATCTAAAGGCGAGGATGTTGAGGTTGGTAGCTTTTTAAATGAAGATGATAAAAATGTATTAATAGAAGAGCTAACTCAGATCATAGATACATTAAATCTCGATTCCTTCTCAAATCCAGAGCTTTAATTTCTTTTTAACTTCTTTTAGCTTTAATTCTTTTATTTCAGGGATGCCATTTCTAAAATTTGGAAATGATTCTCCCTGTATTAATGGCATAAGATATGCAACTGCCTTTGGGGTAACGTCCATTCCATTTTTAGCTATAAAAGATTTTGGTAATTTCTTTTCTAAATTAGCTATTTTTGCCAGTGGAGCTGGTTCAATTGCCCAACTATATTTTTTAGTTTTACCTCTAACTATTATGGGCATAACACCATTCATGCCTTCTACCGCATACTGAACTGCCTTGGCGCCAACAGCCATAGCTTGCTCTAGGTCTGTTTTGGAGGCAATATGTCGTGCACTTCTTTGCAGATAGTCAGAAACAGCCCAATGATTTTTTAGTTTTAATTTATCAGTAATTAAGTTGGCAATGTAAGGCGCAACTCCACCAAGTTGAGCATGACCAAATGCATCTTTTGTTGCTGATTCAGAAAGAAATCTGTTCTTATTATTTTTCAACCCTTCGGATACCACAACAACACAGTAGCCATTTTTTTTAACAACACTTTTAACTTCTGCTAGAAATTTTTTTTGGTTGAAGGTTATCTCAGGTAATAAAATTATATGAGGCGCATCTCCTTTCTCTTTTCTTGCAAGAGAAGATGCAGCTGCCATCCAGCCAGCATGCCTGCCCATAACTTCTAATATAAAAACTTTTGTTGATGTTGCTGCCATTGATTGAACATCTAATGAGGCTTCTAGAGTTGATGTTGCTATATATTTAGCAGCCGACCCAAATCCAGGACAGCAGTCTGTTAATACCAAATCGTTATCAACAGTTTTTGGGATGGCTATACAGTTAATTGGATAGTTTAATTTTTTACTTATCTGCGAAACTTTAAATGCAGTATCAGCTGAATCATTACCACCATTGTAAAAAAAATATCCTATATTGTGCGCCTTAAAAACATCAATAAGCCTTTTATACTCTCTTTCGCTTGATTCAAGATCTTTTAACTTAAACCTACATGACCCAAAAGCCCCACCAGGCCTATATTTCAATGACTCTAATGCAGATATTGATTCTTTTGATGTATCTATGAGTTCCTCATTCAGCGCACCCAATATTCCATTCTTGCCTGCATAAATTTTACCGATGTCTTTATGCTTCTTGGCCTCTAAAATCAGAGCACCAGCTGTAGCATTTATAACTGCGGTAACGCCGCCGGATTGAGCATAAAATGCATTTTTTTTCATTTTTTCTCCATCAAATGTACTGAAATAAAAATATGTAAAGTATTATAACTAATATGCGAATACATATCTTAGGAATCTGTGGAACCTTTATGGGTGGCCTTGCTCAGATACTTAAAGAGTCAGGGCATGAAATATCTGGATCAGATATTCAATTTTATCCTCCCATGTCAGACTATCTTGATAGCTTTGATATTGAAATGATAAAGGGTTATGACATAAAAAGCATGCCAAATGCCGACTTGTATGTGATTGGTAATGCACTTTCTAGAGGAAATGAATCTGTTGAGCATATTTTGTCTAATTCTCTTCCGTTTAAGTCAGGCCCTGAAATGCTTGGAGAGATTTTAAAAAATAAAAAGGTTTTGGCCATATCTGGAACACATGGCAAAACAACAACCTCATATATGTTGACTCATATTATGTTAGATCAGGGTAGAGATGTCGGTTTTCTAGTTGGTGGAATATCAAACAATATATCTGGCTCTGCCTCCCTTGGGTCAGATAGAACTTTTGTGATTGAGGCAGATGAATATGATTCTGCATTTTTTGATAAAAGGTCAAAATTTATTCACTATTCACCCAGCACCATAGTCATCAATAACATTGAATTCGATCATGCTGATATTTTTAATAATCTAGATGACATTAAAAGACAATTCCACCATCTAATTAAAATAATTCCATCAAATGGAAATGTTGTTTATTTTGCTGATGATAAAAATATAAGAGATCTTATTGATATGGGAATTTGGTCAAATCAGATAGCAATCAATGATAATGCTAATTCAATTGAGGCAGTTTATTCTGATAAGACTCTAAAATATGAAGAAAGTATTTATTCATTAAATGAGTTACCTTTAATAGGCGAACATAATTTTAAAAACTACATTGCGGCTATTTTGGCAGCAAAGACAGATGGAGTTCAAATTCAAGATTCTATTAAATCATTAGCTAGCTTTGATGGCGTAAAAAGAAGATTGGAATATAAAGGAAGTTATGATGGTATAGAAATTTATGATGATTTTGCTCATCATCCAACTGCAATAGAATTTTCTTCTAATGCTCTTGTAACAAAAAACCCATCAAAAAAAATACTTGGTCTCATTGAGCTAGGCTCAAACACTATGTCTGGGGGTTCTCATGGCTTATCTTTGGTAGAATCTGCAAAATCTTTAACCCATGTTATTTGGCTAGATCACAATAATGTTTTATCAGAGGATTCTAGTATTGAATCTACCAACACTACTGAAGATTTTATTTCTGCAGCGATATCTGCTGTCTCAGATTATGATATTGTTATTTTGATGACCAACAAAGACAGTCAAAAAATATTGAAACCCATCGCAGACTACTTTGAAAAATAATAATTTACCAGTTTTTCCTTTAGGAATAGTTGCCCTCCCAGGCAGTATCCAATCTCTTCAAATTTTTGAGCCTAGGTATATACAAATGGTTAAAACATGTCTGTCCAAGAACCATGGATTTGTAATTGTTTTTAATGCCAATAATGAATCTCAAAGCGATTTCACTTTTTCTAAGAAGGGAAGTTTCGTTGAAATCATAGACTTTAATAATTTGCCAAATGGCCTCCTTGGGATAACAGTAAAATCTATAAATAAGGTGATAGTCAGTAACATATGTCAATTAGAAGACGGACTACATATTGCTGACATTAAGGCACAGATAGATCCAGAAGTAGATGATCAAGCTGTTTTAGCAGAATATCCTGAGATATCTAGCATTCTTTCTCAGCTTATAAAGCATCCTAAGATAAGCGATCTTCCCATCCAGGTTGACTTTAGCTCTGCTGATTCAGTTGCATACCACTTAGCAGGCCTAATACCTCTTACCTCAAATGAAAAACAAAAACTATTAGAAGCATTTGATGCAGCACAGCGCATGAGAATTCTCTCAGATTATATTGAAAGAATATCTACTACATAAATTATTTATTTTAATATTATTGGCGGCTTATTAGATTTTGCTCTAAGCCAATTGATGGATTTAAAAACCGCAGGGATTTCTACAAACCTTTTTTCAATATAGTATTTACCTGGATAGTTACTAAGCATTAATCCAATAATTATGGTGAATAAACCCTGACCAGGTAATACCAGCATCATAATTCCTCCAATAATGAGAGAATAACCTAGAATATTTTTAATTAGTAAAACTAAATACCACAGGAAGGGGTTATTGGTCTTAAATCTCGAGACATCTTTCCTTATAAAATAGTCACTTGGAATTAATCCAGCAAGCCACCTCATACTAATGAGACTAAATAAAAAAATAAATAAAGATATAGAGCTCAGCCAAAGAATGAGAACTTTATAAGATTCAAAAAAAATTATGATGGTATTTAGAGTATTAAATTCCATAATTACCCACCTTTTTATTTAATAATGATTTAGTATAGCAATGTCTAAAAATAAATTTAAACATTAAATAAATATACAATAGTTTTGCCAAAAAAAGCCTTAAATGACATTTGTACTGAAACTCTCAGTGATAATAAAGCTGAAAATGTACTATCACTTGATATCAAAGGTATTTCTTCTTTTGCTGATAACATCATCATTGCAACTGCAAATTCAAATAGGCATGCAAAGTCTTTGTCCGAAAAGTTAGTTGAGGAGATTAAAGCCAATAAAATTAGTATTATGGGAGTAGAAGGCAGGACAGAGTCAGGCTGGATATTAGTAGATTGTGGTGAGGTGGTAGTAAATATTATGAAGAATGACATAAGAGAGTTTTATGACTTAGAAGGTCTTTGGGGTGAAAATACCCTCATCGATTCTTCGAAATAAATGCTATTAAATATTATAAGTGTTGGAAACCCACCTTCATCTTGGGAGACAACAGGGATAGAATATTACACTAAGCAAATCCCCAAAGAAGTAAACCTAAATTTTATTAACATAAAAGGCCAGCAACATCCAAAAAGATCTACAGAAGAGGTCTTAAAACTTGAGTCTAAGTTAATCTCGTCCAAAATAGATTCTAATGGATATATTGTTTGCTGGGACTCAGGTGGTGAGTCGTTGAATAATTTAGAATTTAGTAAATTTTTTGAAAAATCCATGTTAGAAAATATGAAGCTTTATTTTGTAATTGGTGGTTCATTTGGCATATCTCGAGATATTCTTGATAAATCTAATAAGATAATCTCAATCTCAAGTTTTACCTTACCTCACAGACTTTTCAAAATAGTTCTTATAGAGCAAATCTATAGGTCATTTTCAATTCTCAAAAATCTTCCCTACCACAAATGATTGATCTGAATGAGAGGTTTATTGAAAAAAGAAGCTTTTTTAATAGATTGTTATTTATATATTTCTTCTTTGCGGTCTTGTTTTTATTCTTACTTTTCAAAACCTACTCTTTACAGGTTTCTAGCTATTCTGACTATGAACTAGCAGCACTAAAGAATAAAACAAAAGAAGTGCTAGTTCAGCCTGTTCGAGGAGTCATCTATGATAGGAATGGAAATATCCTAGTTAATAATGTCCCTACATATGACCTAATAATCCAACCATCAAAAATTAAAAACTTAGATGATTTCATTATTAATATTTCTAAAATAATAGAGCTATCAGATGCAGAAATTGAAAACATCAATAAAAATTTTAAAAGGAGAGCAACTTATAATAGAGAGCTAACAATTAAAAAAGATCTCTCGAAAGAAGAAATAGCAAAATTTGAAGTAAGAAGCTACCAATTTAAGAATGCATTCATAGATGTTAGGTATAGTAGAGAGAATAAATATCCTTACTTATTTTCTCATGCACTCGGTTATGTGGGTGGTGTAAGTAATGATAAGGTTTTATCAATTTTAAAAAATCAAGATTTGAAGCAATCTGAAACAACTTTTAAGTATTCAGGTGGTTTTATTGCTGGAAAAACAGGATTGGAAAATATTTATGATTCAGCCTTAAGAGGGTCCTTTGGAAAAAAATTATTTGAAGTTGATGCAAGGGGAAGGCTTTTAAAAGAGCTAAGTTTTGAAAAACCTATTAATGGAAAAAGCCTTTTTACTCATTTAGACTTAAATTCACAAAAAAAAGCTTTTGAACAAATGAATAATAGAAGGGGTGCTGTTGTTGCCTTAGAGCTTAAATCTGGTTCTATAGTTACCTACCTAAGCACTCCAAGCTTTAATGTAAATGGCCTTTCTAATGGCATGTCGTCGGTAGAGTTCGAAAAACTAATTAATGATGTAGACAAGCCATTTTTTGATAGGGCCGGTCAAGGTCGATACTCTCCAGCTTCTACAATAAAGCCAGCAATAGCATTGTTTGGTATTAAAGAAAAAATAGTAGACTGGAACTTTACACTTAAAGATCCTGGATTTTTTGTATTACCAGAGGATCAGAGGATTTATAGGGGATGGAAGAAAGGAGGACATGGAACAATTGATATGAAGGGTGCAATTATAGAAAGTTCTAATACTTTTTTCTTTTCTCTTGCTTATAAGGCTGATATTAATAATTTAATCAGCCATCTTTCTGAGTTTGGTTTTGGCAGGAATGTTTGTAAGGATTGTTTTAATCCAGATTCTGGATTATTGCCTACGCCTGAATGGAAAATGAATAATCTTAATTTTGGTTGGTTTAAAGGAGATACCGTTAATTTAGGTGTTGGTCAGGGCTATATGAGTGCCACTCCAGTACAATTAGCATATTACTCTGCATTTCTAGCAAAAAAAGGAAATCTTCAAGAGCTATCATTTGTCGAAAGTGACAGCATAAGCAATACTGCTTTTATAAATAATTTAAGCATAGATAACTCAGACTGGGATCAAATTCACTCAAGCATGATTGGAGTTATTGAAGATCCGAGAGGAACTGCTAAAAGATTAAAACCTTTGAAATCATATGTTGTTGCTGCAAAATCTGGAACGGTTGAGCTTGTCAGCACAGAAACAAAGGAAGATTACAAACTAGTAAGGCAAAATATTGGTAACAGAGACCATGCAATCATTGTGGCTTTTGGTCCAATGCCTGATCCAGAGTATGCAGTAAGTGTTGTTATTGAAAATGGTGAAAGCGGCGGTTCTGTTGCAGGTCCTGTTGCTATAGCTGTTTTAAATGAGCTTATCAATAAATGAAGAAAAAATTAGACTTTAAAAACTTTAGCATTTATTTTGATCAATATTTATTTATTGCAATAACCCTGTTGTCGGTCATGGGTTTATTTTTTTTATACAGCGCATCACAAGAAGATATCAACACTGTTGCTAAGCAAGCTATATTCGTTGGTTTTGGTTTGCTGTTAATGTTTGTAGTTAGCCAACCGGACCCTGATTTTTATAATACATTTTCTGGGTTATTTTTAATTTTTTCACTTGTATTGATTTTTCTAACTATGATATTTGGTAAAGAAATAAATGGAGCCAAAAGATGGCTTGATTTAGGATTTTTTACCCTGCAATCCTCTGAGATTATTAAAATATCATTGCCAATTTTCTTATCATCATATTTATATAACAAGCCACTTCCAATAAGCACTAGGCATACTTTTATTACATTGATATTAATAGGTTTTATATTTGCACTTGTAGCTAGACAACCTGACTTGGGAACCAGTTTAGTAGTATTTATGTCAGGGGGTTATGTATTATTTTTAGCAGGATTAAGCTGGAGATTTATTGGATCTGCAATAGCCTTATTTTTATTATCCTTACCTTTTTTATGGAATAACTTTCTAGAGCCATTTCAACAACAGAGAGTTTTAACTTACTTGAACCCAGACGCAGACCCTTATGGTACTGCATGGAATATAACTCAATCAAAAATAGCAATTGGATCAGGTGGAATTAATGGAAAAGGTTATCAGGAGGGCTCCCAAGCCCATCTTGATTTTTTACCAGAGACAGAAACAGATTTTATTTTTGCTGTTATTGCTGAAGAGTTTGGTTTTATTGGAGTTTGTATTTTGTTATCAGTATTTTTCTTTATATTACTCAGATGTTTATATTTAGCATTTAATGCAAGAGATAGATTTTGCAGGTTAACTATAGGAGGCCTAAGTTTAGTTTTTGCCTCTACATTATTTATTAATTTAGCAATGGTTGTTGGTGTAGTTCCTGTAGTTGGTATGCCTCTGCCATTTATCAGCAAAGGTGGCTCATCTTTGCTATCCTTTTATATAGCTTTTGGGATTATAATTTCTATGGCAACACATAAAAAATTAATGCAAAGATGAAAAAAATTATACTTATAACTTTAATATTTACTATTTCAATTACTGCAGATTATTCGAATCATAAAGATAGCCAAATGGTAATAAATGAACTCGTCACAGAACACGGTTTTGAGGAATCTTATGTTACTGCAATCTTAAAAAATGCAAAAAAGCGTGATGAGATGCTTAAATCTGTTGCTAATCCTGCTGAAAAAACAAAAACATGGGATGAATATAGAGCTATCTTTATAAAAACAAAAAGAGTTTCAGAAGGCAAAAAATTTATAAAAAAAAATATTAATGCCTTAGAGAGGGCTGAGAAAGAATTTGGAGTTCCCAAAGAAATAATTACTGCCATTTTAGGTGTAGAAACTAATTATGGCAGCAATAAAGGTGGATATAGAGTTTTAGATAGTCTTACTACTTTAGGTTTTGATGACCCGCGAAGATCTAATTTTTTTAGAAGAGAACTTATAGAGTTCTTCCTTTTAACAAGAGAAAATAATTTAGATATCAAAACAACAAAAGGCTCATATGCCGGAGCTATGGGATATGCACAATTTATTTCGTCTAGCTACCGAGCCTATGCTGTAGATTTTGATGAAGATGGTTACGTTGATTTATTTAATTCTGTTGATGATGCAATTGGAAGTATTGCAAATTATCTTTATGTTCATGGGTGGAAGAGAGAAGGAAAGATCGTAACAAAAACTTACCCAAACAATGTTAGAAAATTTTATAAACCTCATGAGTCTCTAACAAGATTCATACCTTTAATCTTTAATGAAGATGGAAAAGATCTTTTTTTTATTGGTGATGATAACTTTAGGGCTATTGCTAAGTATAATATTAGCGATGTCTATGCAATGGCGGTTTATTACTTATCAGAAGAGTTAAAAAAATGAAAAAATTATTATTCACATTACTATCAACTTCAATATTTGTTCAAGCACAGAGTTTTGTTCCAGATTCTCCTGAGTTAGATCTGAAGAGCTATATCCTAATTGAGCCAAACACCAATACTGTTATTGCAGAATTTAATTCAGATTTGGAAATAGAACCAGCTAGCATGACTAAAATTATGACTAGCTATGTTGTGGCTGATCAGATTGCAAATGGTTTAATATCTCTTGATGACGAAGTACTAATTAGTGAAAAAGCATGGAGAATGCAGGGGTCTAAGACCTTTATAGAAGCTGGAAAAAAAGTTACGGTATCTGATCTTTTAAAAGGTATTATGATTCAGTCAGGCAATGACGCCTCTGTTGCAATTGCAGAATATGCAGGAGGCACTGAAAGAGGCTTCGTTGATTTAATGAACTCTTATGCTGCATCTTTGGAGATGACTAATACGATCTTTCAGAATTCAACAGGGCTTCCAGATGAAAATCATTTTTCATCAGCAAAAGATTTAGCTAATCTGACAGCTAACTACATTAATAAATTTCCAGAAGAATATGCTTTATATAAGCAGAAGCAATTTACTTTTAACAATATTAAGCAATTAAACAGAAATAAGCTTTTATGGAGAGACGACTCAGCAGATGGTGTTAAAACTGGTCATACAGAAGCTGCTGGATACTGCTTAGTTGGCTCAGCAAAAAGGGGCGGTATGAGGCTTATTACAGTTGTTGCAGGAAGTAAGTCAGATAATGATCGTTTTTTATCTTCCCAAAGATTGCTTGAGTATGGATTTAGATTTTTTACAACACAGAAGATGTTAAGTGCAGAAAAAGAATATCAAAATATTACAGTTTGGGGTGGACAAGAAAAGATACTTGGCGTCGGCGTTCTAGAAGATGTATCTATTACTCTTCCTAGAACAAGCTTCAAAAATGTTGAAACTGTTTATAAAGTTAATAACAATATCCAGGCTCCTATCGTAGTTGGTCAAAAAGTCGGGACTCTAGAAATAATTAGCAATGATGAGGTTGTTCTTATTACGGATTTGGTTGCTTTAAAAAATATTGAAGCTAAAGGTTTCTTTGGAAGAATATGGTCGAAGTTCGTTCTCTGGATATTTAGCTTATTTGGTCTGACAGATGAAGACACCACTTAAAGGCGTTTTTAATGGAGCTTTTGATACTGTAGACAATATAAAAATATCACCTTTTTCTCGAGCTTATACTTTTTCTGATAGCTTATATGAAGTAGTCCCTTTCTTTAATTCAACTGCAATTGCTTTTGATCATCATATAAAAAGATTAGAATTTTCTGCTAGTCAATTAGCGATGGCCGTAGATTTAAAAAAAGTTATTTTTGAAATTAATTCTTTAATAACATCCTCTGAATTTAGTAATGGCTATGTCTATTATCAAGTTACTCGAGGCGTTGATCCATTAAGGTCTCATATCCATGAGCCAAATCTAAAAATAGAAACCTTTGGCTATGCAAAGGCGCACTTATTCCAATGGAAACCATTAAGAGTATCAGTGTGTGATGATATTAGGTGGGGGAGGTGTGATATTAAATCAACATCATTGCTTGGTAATGTTATGAGCATGAATGCAGCAAAACTAGATAATTGTGATGAAGTTATTATGCACAAAGATAATTTGTTGACCGAGGGTGGTGCATCTAATCTTTTTTTTGTAAAAAATGATTCAATCTGCACCCCAGCTCTAAATGGAAATATACTTCCCGGCATAACGAGAGCATTACTAATTAATGAATTAAAAAATTATAATATAGAGGTCATCGAAGATAACTTCAGGCTAGAAGATTTATCTAATGCTTCTTGTGCATGGCTCACAAGTTCGACGAAAGGGCTGGCCCCCATTTCTGAAATTAGTAACCTAGAATCTCACTTTGATTTATATCATCCTCTTTTCAAAAAGAGTGAAGAAATTTTTAATAAGAAGTTTCTTAGTTAGAAGTCAGTTTAATAACTATATTATCAAGCTCGTACCAAAAATCTTTATCACTAAGACCTTTATTTGCAAGATCGAGCTCAAATACATTTCTTTGGAGCTGTATTAAGTTTTGTAGTTTGTGATTTTTAATAAAATGCATATATTCAGAAGTTTTATTTTTCCAAACCCCAGATTTAATTAGACTATCTATAGGATTTTTACTTTGTCTAGCATTGGCTGCACTGTTAATAATTTTACCAACTATCCAAACTAGAAGGGGTGCATAATGATCTTCCGCTGATTTTATTGAATGGATAATTCTTAAAGCTTGCTTGGTATTATTTGAAATAATTTTATCCTCAAGCTCAAATGGCATAAATTCTGCAGACTCTGTAGAAGATTTTCTTTCCTGGCCATCACCATCCTTGTAAGTCAGTCTTAGAAGCTTTACTTCATTCTGTTGGGCAACTAAATTTCCAGAGTTCATTTCAGATATATTTTGCACTAAAGAGGGCCTATCTTTTTCAGAAATAAAAGATAGTTGATGCTTAAGCCAAATCTTTTCTTCAAAAGATTTAAGTTTTCCACAATCAATAATGAGGGCTATCTCATCCATCTGTTTTACCCACTTAGTTGTGAAATTAAGCTTTTCATTGCTTGAATTAATAATTATTGCAATATTATCCATATGGTTAATGTTTTCAATTTGAGATATTTTAATTATTTGGTCAGGGATTTTTCCTTGATCATGATTAATCTCAACTATTATTTTTGAGCCAAATAAAGATCCAGAAGCATTTTCAATAATAGTCTGATCTATTTTATCAAACCCATCTTTATTAATAATTGTTTTTTCTTTGAACCCTTTATTTGATAAATGTTTGAGCAAAAGATCTTTAGAGCTATTTTTTAAGACAACCTCAGATCCAAAAATAAAGAAGATATTTTGTGACTGATCTAAATATTTTTGAGTTGTCATTGCCTCACATTTCAAAAGTATGCACCTCAAAAATTATTTGATCAATTAATTCCTTCTGCATTTCAGACTCAAGAGATTTAATCATTTGATCTTGTGCAAATGGATTAAGTTCATTCGATTTATATCTCTTGTAACTAACAAGTTTTTTACTTATTTGTTTATTTCCAATCATTTTTATATGTATTTCTAAATTAATTTCTCCTTCAAGAGCTCTAAGAGAAGAGCCTCCATAGACATCATATTTATTTAAAATATAGTCTTGTATTAGAATCTGATTTTGACGATTCTCAACCTCTTTTTCTGTATTGAAGAGGATTGCTAGCTTTTGCTCAAAAGAATTAGGGACACTGCTATCAAACTGAAAATTAAATAGATCTTTTTTATCTAGATCTATATTTAGTTGATTATATTGGCAGCCAGTTAAAGATACCAACAAACAAGTGTATAAAAAGAAAGGTCTTAGTTTCATAACCTCATAGTATCTATCAGAAGAATATATATCAAAGATTAATTTTAAATAACAAAATTTATTATTTTTTCTTTAATATAAATAGTTTTTTTAATAGCCGAGTTGTTTATTGTTGATGCCACATTGTCGATAGCCAGTGCTAAAGCTTCTATATCTTTTTGCTCAAGGTTTTTATCTATCATGACCTTACCTCTGACCTTTCCATTTATTTGAACTATTAAATTAAATTCAGAAACTTCTAATAACTCCTCTCTAAGAACAGGCCAAGAAGATTCAATTTCTTCTTTTGCAAAGTCAAAGTAAAAATTATTCCATAAATGTTGTGAGATATGAGGTGCAATAGGATTGAGAGTTTTAAGAATAATTATTATTGCTTCATTAAGACAATATTGATTTGAGATCGACGCATTATCTTCTTTAAAAGAATCAGGTATAAAGTTAACTAGCTCCATTATCGAAGCAATGGCTGTATTAAATGAGTATCTTGTTTCAAAGTCATTTGTAACTTTTTTAAGAGTATTATGCGATTTTCTTCGAAGCTCTACTTCTTGTTTTGAAGGGTCCTTGGGCTCCTCTAAGTCAATAAATTTTCTATTGCTGACTAAATTCCATATTTTTTTCATAAACCTTGAAGCACCTTCTACAGATGACTCTGACCATTCTAGACTTTGCTCAGGGGGAGCTGTGAACATCATATAAAGCCTTACAGTGTCAGCGCCATACTTTTCTATATAAGATTGAGGATCTACGGTATTTCCTTTTGATTTGGACATTTTAGCCCCATCTTTAAGAACCATGCCTTGTGTAAGAAGCTTTTTAAAAGGCTCATTGCCTTCAACTAAATCCATATCTCTAAGCGCCTTATGAAAAAATCTTGAATATAGTAAGTGCAGTATCGCATGCTCAATACCTCCTATATATAAATCAACAGGAAGCCAATATTTTGAATTTTTATCAAACATTTCATTTGCATTGTCTGATGAAGTAAATCTTGCGTAGTACCATGATGAGTCCATAAATGTATCAAAAGTATCTGTCTCTCTTTTTAGTCCATCAGAAATATTATAAAAATCTTCATTTTGACTTAAGGGAATAGGTGCCGAGTTCTTTTTTAACTCTGGAAGCACTATAGGCATATCTTTTTCATCAATAACTCTTGGTTCGCCATTTTCATAAACAACTGGAATAGGGCAACCCCAATACCTTTGTCTGCTTACGCCCCAGTCTCTTAATCTGAACTGGATTAATTGTTCACCAAGGTTTGCGTCTGCTAAATCCTTAATAATTTCAAGAGATGCCTCATCAGAGCCCATCCCATCATATTTATTAGAGTTTATTAATTTGCCTTTTTGTACAACTGGAAGTTCATTATTATTATCAGAACTGATAACTTGAGGAATCTCTAGATCATATTTAGATGCAAATTCGAAATCTCTTTGATCATGAGCAGGAACACCCATCACTACTCCTGTTCCATAATCAAGAAGTACAAAATTTCCAATCCATACGGGTATTTTCTTCTTTGTAATTGGATGAATTACATGCATTCCACTATTAATTCCAAGTTTTTCAGCTTTAGCCATATCAGCTTCAGCAGCTTTCACTTCTTTGCATTTGTTTAAAAAGTCTTTTATCGATTCATTATTTTTTGACAATTCTATCGATATAGAGTGATTTGGTGATATAGCTAAAAAAGAAACACCAAAAATTGTATCAGGTCGTGTTGAAAATGCCGTTAAAGAATCATCGGAATCCTCAATCATATATTTAATTTCTGCTCCCTGAGATTTCCCAATCCAATTCCTTTGCATTGTTTTAACATTTTCAGGCCAATCCACCTCATCCAAAGATGTTAGAAGTTCATCCGCATAGTCTGTAATTTTTATAAACCATTGATCAATTTCTTTTATTTCAACTTGCGCCCCAGACCTCCATCCTTTTCCATCTATAACTTGTTCATTTGCTAAAACTGTTTCATCAACTGGATCCCAGTTCACTAATGATTTTTTCCTATAGACCAAACCTTTATCATAAAACTTTTTAAATATTAACTGCTCCCACTTATAGTATTCCGGTTCACATGTTCTAAGCTCTTTTGACCAATCATACCCAAGGCCCAAAGATATAAGTTGCTGTTTCATATGCTCAATATTTTGATTCGTCCAATCTTTTGGACTAACTTTATTAGCAATCGCTGCGTTTTCAGCAGGAAGCCCAAATGCATCCCAGCCCATAGGCTGAAAAACATTAAAGTTATTCATTCTTTTATATCTAGATATGACATCACCAATCGTATAGTTTCTTACATGACCCATATGTAATTTGCCTGATGGGTATGGAAACATTGATAGACAATAAAATTTTTCTCTACCATCAGGATTAGCTTTAAACTTGTCTTCTTTTAACCATTCATCTTGGATGGTTTTCTCTATTTGACTTGGGTTGTATTCAGGATTCATTTTTTTAGGAACTCATTTTCTAAGTAATTAATAGTATGTTTATTTTCTTTAAAGGTATCATCATGCAGAATCCTTTGATGAAGAGGGTGATTTGTTTTAATACCCTCTATAAAGAACTCATCTAAAGCACTAAGCATTCTCTTAATAGCCGAGCTTCTAGAATTTGCCTGAGTAATAATTTTTGCTAGAAGTGAATCATAGTTAGGGGGGACTTTATACCCTCCATAAATATGAGAGTCATACCTTATGCCAAAACCTCCAGGTGTATGCATTTTTGTAATTGTTCCTGGGGATGGTTGAAAATTATCTGGATCTTCTGCATTAATTCTGCATTCTAGTGAGTGGCCATTAAAATTAATATCATCTTGATTTAGCTCAATTGGCATTCCAAGAGCAATTCTTAGTTGTGCTTTTACCAAATCAAAGCCAGTTATCATTTCTGTTACCGGGTGTTCAACCTGAATTCTTGTATTCATTTCTATAAAATAGAATTGATTATCTTCGTATAAGAATTCAATAGTGCCAACCCCTTCGTAATTTATCTCTTTACATAAATCGACACAAGCTATTAGTGTTTTATTAAGAGCTTCTTGATTTATATTAAGTGCTGGAGCTTCCTCAATTATTTTTTGATGTCTCCTTTGCATACTGCAATCCCTAGTACCCAAATGTATCGCCTTTCCTTTGCCATCACCAACTATTTGAACCTCAATATGTCTAGGATTCCCAATAAATTTTTCAAGATAAATGGTTTCATTACCGAATCCATTTTTGGCTTCCTGCATTGTTATTTCTGCATGGCTAATAAGATCTTCCTCTTTTTCAACAACTCTCATCCCTCTTCCACCACCACCAGCAGTTGCCTTAATCATAATTGGGTAGCCTATATCTCTAGCAATTTTTTTAAACTCATTATTATCAGATGGAATCTCATCTTTATAACCTGGAACGATTTGAATTCCGGATTTTTCAGCAAGTGTTTTTGCTGTTATTTTGTCGCCCATCTTCTGGATTGTTTCTGAGGCTGGCCCAATAAATTTAAATCCACTTTTTTCACACATTTCTGCAAAATTATGGTCTTCAGCAAGGAACCCATACCCAGGATATATAGCATTAGCACTTGTAAGTTCTGCGGCTGAGAGAATGGCAGGTATATTTAGGTAACTTTGAGTTGGAGATGCAGGCCCAATACAAACAGTTTCATCAGAGAATCTTAAATGTTTTAGATCTTTATCAGCTTCAGAGTAAACAGATACTGTCTTGATACCAAGCTCTTTACAAGCCCTGATAGCACGAAGAGCAATCTCACCACGATTGGCAATAAGAACTTTGTAACTCATATTAATTAACAGTTATAATTTTTTGTCCAAATTCAACTGGACTTCCATCTTCCACATCAATACTTGTGATCTTGCCATCAAATTCTGATTTAATTTCATTCATCATTTTCATGGCCTCAACTATGCAGAGCACATCACCTACTTTTATACTGTCTCCTACTTTTACAAATGGATCTTTTTCTGGACTTGGGCTTCTATAAAAAGTTCCTACTATCGGAGAGGTAACAACATCCCCTATGGCATTTTGTTTAACCTCATCCAATTGATGAGTTGTTGATGAGATGGCTGGTTCATTTTTGACCATAACTGGTTTTGAAACAGATTCTTGATGAGAGCTGTTATCTCTTGAAATTCTTACTGACTCATCTCCTTGGCTTACTTCTATTTCTTTTAAGTCAGACTCTTGAAGCATTTCTATAAGTTTTTTTATTTTTCTAATATCCATTTATTTACCCCTGTATTTTAATATGCCCTTAAGCATCGCCTCTTCATAACCTTTAGCACCCATACCAGTTATAACTTCTTCAGCTATATCGGATAGATATGAGAAGTGTCTAAATTCCTCTCTTTTATATATATCTGAAAGGTGAACCTCATAGAATGGTATTTTGACACCAAGAAATGCATCCCTTATAGCTATGCTGGTATGAGTATATGCAGCAGGATTTATTATTACAAAGTCTATTTTTGCTTCAATGGTGCTATGTATTGATTCTATTATTTCATGCTCGGCATTACTTTGAAAAGATATCAAATTGCATTGATTTTGAGTTGCTAAAACTGACAAATCTTGTTGAATATCTTCAAGTGATTTGCTGCCATATACTTCCTTTTCTCTAGTTCCGAGAAGATTTAGGTTGGGGCCATTAATAAGCAATATATTCATGAAATAGATTTTAACAGAAATTTACAGATTTTTAAGGATTTTATAGATAGTTTTATAAGAGTTGATTTTTTTGTATTGGATAGCAAAACCCCGCTTCTGAGCAACCCTGATAGTATATTAAAACCTCTGATAAGTTCAATGAAGAATTTATATCAATGCCTATTACAAATTTACCTCTAAGAATTTCAGTCTCGCCAAAAAACTCATCTTTGTATAGCTCTTTTCTTGACTCAAAAATCTTAAATGGGAGTGCTTTATCTTTATATTTGAGCTTTATACTATCCAAGTACATATAATAACCATCTCTTATCTCCCACGTTATATATGCTGCTTGTTTTTCAATATTAGCTGTTAAAGCAAATACTTCATTGGCCTCTGGAACCCTATTTGATTTTTCAAAAAGATTCGAGGAATACAATTCACCTGCAATAACATTGGATAGTAGTATAATTATTAAACTTTTGATCATGAAGGCTTAAGAATAAACCCCTAAGTACTTAAAATAAAGATTTTATTAAATAACACGGTAGATAAAAACTTATGCTCCAGACTTTCATACTTAAAATTTTCTTTTATATACCTATTTGGTTTTTAAAAATAATTTTTTATAGAAAAAGAACAGTAATAAGGGGACATCAATTTGATGCTCAATCAGCTGCATTATTGTCTATGCTCCCAAAGAAGGATTTATCAGAATTATTGGATGGTGAAATTGCAAAAACTAGAATCACTCTTGAAGAAGCAAGAATTCAAAATAAGGTTTCTTTAACGCCGTCTATGCAGGTCAGAAAAGAAGACCATATTTTATCAAGGCATGAGTTGATTATCAGAGAATATAAGCCGTTCCAAGAGAATTCAAAAAAAGTGATTCTCTATTTTCATGGAGGAGGTTATGTCCTTAACTCAGTCAATACACACGATGATATGGTTTCATATATGTCAGATGAAATAGGAGTAAAGTTTTATTCTTTAGACTATAGGCTATCACCTGAGAACAAATATCCTGATTCTCTTGATGATGCTCTAGATGCTTTTTCTTGGCTCATCGATCAGGGATATGGGCCAGGTGATATTTCAGTTTGTGGAGACAGCGCAGGCGCTCATCTAGCTGCTTCTTTGTGTCATTACCTGGCTGAACAAAATAAAGATTTGCCTAGTAGCCAGCTACTAATATATCCAATGTGTGATCCATCCTGTTCGTCTGAATCTTATAATTTATTATCTTCAGGATATCTTTTAACTAAAAAAACTATGATTTGGTTTTGGGATAAGTTTAGAAATTCCGAAGAAAACAATAACGATTCGGCCTTCAATCTTTTAAAATTTAATTTTGAAAAAACTTTACCGCCAACGATTATCGTTACAGGTGGCTTTGACCCTCTATGCGATGATGGGGAAAAATATGCATATTTATTACATAAAGGTAAACATAATGTGAAACAATTACATTATCCAACAATGTTTCATGGGTTTGCATCAATGACTAAATTGAAAGCAGCGCAGATAGCCGTTGAAGATTTTTTAAAAGAATATAAGAAAATACTATGAGTAAAATTTTAGAAGTAAGTAACTTAAGCATTAATTTTTCAACAAGGGATGGGTTGTTTAATGCAGTGGATAATATAAGTTTTGATATAGAAAAAAATCAAACCTTGGCCTTGGTTGGTGAATCAGGTTCTGGTAAATCGGTAACTGCTATGTCAATTCTTCAGCTCCTTCAAAAACCACAAGCATCATATTCCAAAGAGTCTTCTATTAAGTTTAATGGCGATGAGATTATAGATGCCAAGTATGAAAAGTTACTTTCCTTGAGAGGAAATATTATATCTATGATATTTCAAGAGCCGATGACCTCATTAAACCCTTATCACAGAGTAGGTAATCAGATAACTGAATCAATACTGCTTCACTCAAAAAGCTCAAAAAAAGATGCAATAGATGAAGCAAAAAAATTAATGGCACTTGTTGAGATTGATGATGTTGAAAGACGTTTCTATGCATACCCTCATGAGCTTTCTGGAGGGCAGCGACAAAGAGTTATGATTGCTATGGCCCTTGTTAATAAGCCTGAGCTATTGATTGCTGACGAGCCAACAACGGCTCTTGATGTAACTATTCAAGCCCAGATATTAGATCTTATGTCTAAGCTTAAAAATGAACTAGGCATGTCAATACTTTTTATTACTCATGATCTAGGCCTTGTTCAAGAATTTTCTGACAATGTTTGTGTTATGAAGAATGGCAAGATTGTTGAACAAGGAAATACCGTTGAGGTATTTAACAACCCCTCTCACGAATATACAAAAAAACTTTTAGATGCAGAGCCTCAGCCTAAATTAGATAACCCTGTAAGTGATGAGCCAATAATTGAGATCAATAACTTAAATGTTTACTACTCAATACCTTCAACTAATTTTTTTAAAAAGAATACTTTTCATGCTGTTAAAAACACCTCCTTTAATATTTATAAAAATACTACAATTGGCCTGGTTGGGGAATCTGGATCTGGAAAGTCCACCTTGGGTAAGGCCATAGCAAACTTAGTTTCTTATGAAGGGAATATTCAATTTGACGGAAGAGATATCAACTCAAACTCCCAAAAAGAAAATAAAGAATTGAAAAAAAATGTCCAAATTGTTTTTCAAGATCCCTATGGGTCATTATCACCACGAATGACAGTGGGGGAGATAGTTGGCGAAGGTTTAGGCGTTCACTTTAAGCTTACAAAAAAAGAAAGAGATGAAAGGATAGATAAGGTTCTTTTGGATGTCGGTATCGAAATACTAGCTAAGAATAAATACCCGCATGAGTTTTCTGGAGGCCAAAGGCAGAGAATTGCAATTGCTAGATCTTTAATAATGAATCCTGCTTTTATGATTCTTGATGAACCAACATCAGCATTAGATAGGTCTATTCAAATTCAGGTAATCGATTTATTGAAAGAGATACAAAATGAATATGGGCTTACTTATCTATTTATAAGTCATGATTTAAAGGTCATTAGATCGATGTCAGACTTTATTTTTGTTATGAAAAACGGAGAAATCGTAGAGTCAGGGCCTTCTCACAAAGTCTTTGAAAGTCCAGAGCAAGACTATACTAAAAAATTACTATCAGCTGCTTTAAAGTATGCATCTGAATAATTTAATATATTAAATATGACAAATAGAAAATATTCAAAAGAGCTCGTTGATGGTCCTAATCAGGCTGCATCTAGATCAATGCTTAGAGGAGTAGGTTTCACATCTGAGGATTTCACAAAGCCATTTGTTGGGATTGCTTCCACAGGAGCAAAAGTAACCCCATGCAATATGCACATAAATGCACTTTCAGAGATTGTTGAGAAATCAGTTGATATTTCAGGCGGGAAGGGTGTTCTTTTTAATACCATTACTGTTTCCGACGGAATTTCTATGGGTACACAGGGCATGAAATATTCTCTTGTTTCTCGAGAAGTAATTGCAGATTCAATAGAAACTGTTGTTGGATGTCTTGGTTATGATGGAGTTATTGCTGTCGGTGGTTGTGATAAAAATATGCCTGGATGCATTATTGGAATGGCAAGATTGAATAGACCATCAATATTTATATATGGTGGTTCTATTAAGCCTAGTAAAGAAAATACTGACTATGTTACTGTTTGTGAAAAAACTGGAGAGTACTCAAAAGGTGATCTTAAAGAATCTGAATTAATTCATGTAGAAAAAATTTCCGTAAAAGGGCCTGGATCTTGCGGGGGAATGTATACGGCAAATACCATGGCATCTGCGATTGAAGCACTAGGCATGAGTCTTCCTGGAAGCAGCAGTCAAGATGCAATTTCACATGACAAAGAAGATGATTGTTTTAAGGCTGGCGAAGCAATAATGAATTTACTAAAAAAAGATATCAAGCCTTCAGATATTATGACTAAGAATGCTTTTGAGAATGCTATAACAATGGTAATTGCTCTAGGAGGGTCAACTAATGCAGTTCTGCATTTGCTGGCCATGGCGCATTCAATAGGCGTTGATTTAGAGCTAGATGATTTTACAAGAATAGGAAAAAAAACACCTGTCATGGCAGATCTTAAGCCCTTTGGTTCTCATTATATGTCTGAACTCAATGCTAATGGTGGCATTCAGCCACTAATGAAAACTTTGCTTGAAAAGGGATTATTACATGGCGAATGTCTTACCGTTACCGGACAGACACTTGCCGAAAACCTTTCCGAAATAAAACCTTATGAGCCTGATCAACAAATAATAAAATCATTTGATGACCCAGTTAAGTCAAATAGTCATCTTAGGATTCTTTATGGCAACTTAGCGAAAGATGGTGCAGTTGCAAAAATTACTGGTAAAGAAGGAACCTCTTTTGAAGGAAGTGCTCGTGTATTTGATTCAGAAGAAGAAGGAGTTGAAGCAATCCTATCTAAGTCTATTAAAGCTGGAGATGTTGTTGTTATTAGATATGAAGGACCAAAAGGAGGTCCTGGTATGAGAGAAATGTTAAAACCAACATCTGCCATAATGGGTCAAGGTCTTGGAGATAAGGTGGCTTTTATAACCGACGGTCGTTTTTCAGGAGGCACTCATGGGTTTGTTGTTGGACACATTACACCAGAGGCAGCAGATGGCGGCTTAATTGCAATAATTAAAGATGGCGACTCTATATTAATTGATGCAGATTCTGATAAGTTGATTCTTAATATTTCTGAGGATGAAATATCAAATAGACTAAGTAAATGGGTAAACCCAAAAACACCTCCCAAAAAAGGAGTCTTAGCAAAATTTGCAAAAAGTGTTAAATCAGCTAGTCTTGGAGCGGTAACAGATTAAAAATGTATTTTAAAAGAAAATTTCCAAATAGTAGACTAAGAAGAATGCGTCTCAATTCAAATCTTAGAGACTTGCTTGCTGAAGTTAGATTATCTACAAATGATCTAATTCAGCCTTTATTTATTAAAGAAGGCTTGATTGGAAAAGAGGCTATTGAAAGCATGCCTAATATTAATAGATATGGGCAAGACTCAATTTTTTCAGAAATAGAAGATCTACTTGAGCATGATATAAATACGATTGCTCTATTTCCAGTTATTAATGATTCCAAGAAAAATAGTACTGGAGATGAGGCTATCAATGAATCTAATTTGATGTGTGAAACTATTATTAATATAAAAAAACGATTTCCTGAAATAATCTTAATATCTGATGTTGCTCTAGATCCATATACTGATCATGGGCATGATGGTATTTTAAAAAATGATTATGTTGATAATGATGAGACTTTAGCTGTTCTAACAAAGCAATCACTAACCTTAGCTCAAGCTGGGACGGACATAATTGCGCCATCAGATATGATGGATGGAAGAATAGGCTATATAAGAGAGGCATTAGATGAAATGGATTATAAAAATACAATCCTACTATCATATGCAGCAAAATATAATTCAAAGTTTTACGGTCCATTTAGAGATGCTGTTAATTCAGCTTCAAGTCTTGGCAATTCTTCAAAAGCTAGTTATCAAATGTCACCAAAAAATATAAATGAAGCACTCCATGAAGTTGCTATGGATATTAATGAAGGTGCAGACATAGTCATGGTTAAGCCAGGTATGCCTTATTTAGATATAATCTCTAAAGTAAAAGAAACCTTCAAAGTACCAACCTTTGCATACCAAGTTAGTGGTGAGTACAGCATGCTTAAACTGGCGATCGATAAAGGATGGCTTGAAAGCGATGTTATGTTAGAATCATTAATAAGCTTTAAGAGAGCAGGAGCTGATGCAATTCTAACGTACGCAGCTAAAGAAATTTCCAAGGAGATAACTAACAAATGAGCAATGTGATAGAAATTCGTGACGAAGAAAGTTTTAATAGCGACGTCTTAAATTCAGAAAAACCTGTATTGGTCGATTTTTGGGCTGAGTGGTGTGGACCCTGCAAGCAGCTTGCACCAACTGTTGAGGCAGTTGCAGCAGAAAAATCAGAATCATTAAAAGTTTGCAAAATGGATGTTGATTCAAATAGAGAGATTGCTGCTAAATATGGAATAAGATCAATCCCTTCGTTAATTATATTTAAAAACGGAGAGCCTGCAGGAGTTGAAGTAGGCGCTCTCACTAAACAACAATTAGAGGATTTTATAAGTACAGTAGTTTAACTTTGCAAAGACTTCTTTGCATATTACAAGAAATAGGACTATCATTTCGACTCCTGCGGCTTAAGGCCTCATAAAACAAAAACCCACCTTTTCAATCACAAAAACAAAAACTAGAACGGAAATAACTAAATGAATCTTACTGAAATTAAAATAAAACCAATAAACGAACTTGTAGATATAGCCACCGAGCTTGGGCTTGAGGATGTTGGAAGGCTTAAAAAGCAAGAGATAATATTTAGAATTTTTAAGCATAAAGCTTCTGAGGGTGTTGATATCTATGGCGGCGGAGTTCTTGAGATTTTAAATGATGGTTTTGGATTTTTGCGATCTCCAGAGGGTTCTTATTGTGCTGGTGAAGATGATATCTATGTTTCACCAAGTCAAATTAGAAAGTTTAGCCTAAGAAAGGGAGACTCAGTTGCTGGAAAAATTAGAACCCCTAAAGATAAAGAGCGCTATTTTGCATTAATTCAAGTTGATACTATTAATGGTGAAGAACCAAGAAATACTAAAAATAAGATTCTTTTTGAAAATTTAACTCCTCTCTTTCCCAATGAAAGACTAATCCTTGAACAAGGAACAGGGTCTAATGAAGATCTATCATCTCGAATAATTGATTTGATTGCTCCAATAGGAAAGGGTCAGCG
The DNA here is from genome assembly GCA_018607365.1 of SAR86 cluster bacterium. Classification (GTDB taxonomy): domain Bacteria; phylum Pseudomonadota; class Gammaproteobacteria; order Magnimaribacterales; family D2472; genus SCGC-AAA076-P13. The sequence goes on along the minus strand of JABBBT010000056.1, from coordinate 13,994 downwards.
TGGACTTATTGTTTCTCCACCTAAGGCTGGTAAAACGTTAATGCTTCAAAGTATAGCTCATTCTATAAAAAGCAATAACCCAGAAGTAGAGCTTATAGTTCTTTTAATTGATGAAAGACCTGAAGAGGTAACAGAGATGTCAAGAACTGTAAAAGGAGAGGTTGTAGCTAGTACTTTTGACGAGCCACCTACTCGACATGTTCAAGTAGCAAATATGGTTATTGAAAAAGCAAAAAGACTTGTAGAACATAAGAAAGATGTAGTTATCTTATTAGATTCTATTACTCGTCTTGGAAGAGCTTATAACTCAGTTCAGCCTGCATCAGGCAAGATATTGAGTGGTGGAGTTGACTCTAATGCTCTTGAAAGGCCAAAAAGGTTTTTTGGTGCTGCTAGAAATCTTGAAGAGGGTGGAAGTCTCACCATTCTTGCCACAGCTCTAGTTGAAACAGGATCAAAAATGGATGAAGTTATTTATGAAGAATTCAAAGGCACGGGTAATATGGAGATTCATCTTGAAAGAAAAATAGCAGAAAAAAGAATATATCCTGCTATCAACATTAGAAGATCGGGAACAAGAAGAGAAGATTTACTTACTGCTGAAGATGAATTACAAAGAATGTGGGTCTTAAGAAAAATTTTAGACGATATGGAGGACGCTCAGTCAATTCAGTTCCTAATAGATAGATTGAAATCACATAAAACAAACGATGAGTTCTTTACTTCAATGAAAGGGGGTAATGGTAAGAAGACTAGATAAAGTTTTTTGCCATATCGATCATCATTTTATCAGTTGGGTTTTTCGATACGTGGATTTCTAATTCTCTAGACTCATTTTGACATTTACATTTTATATTTTCTGAAGCAACAATAAATATTTTTTTTCTTAAAACCGCATCGTCCAGATTTGTTATTAAGAATTTAAGAGTATCAAAATTATAAATTAAAAAAATTTCATTATTGTCTGTAACTTTTGGTATTTGCTCGGGCAAATAGATTACTTCATAGCAAACTATTTCATCTAGACTACCCTTAAGTTTTTGTTGAAGAAACCCATTTGAATTTTCGCCGCAAAATAAAAGACTGTTTCCTGGAAAACTAGACTTTATTAACTCAAGAATACCTTTAGATGAATGGCTTTGAGGAAAATGAGATTGTATGCCACTCGCAAGAAGTCTATTGGAAGTTGTGGGCCCAACTGACAAAAAATTGTGAGGAAGATTACCTAAATTGTAAAAAGATTTCAAAATATCAAGTCCATGCGAAACAGCAGCTTGGCTAGTAAAAACTAAGTTTGAATATGAATAAATATTTTTAATTTTATCGATGGCATCTTCTGAAGGATCAATTGAATTAATTTGAGAAAGATAAATATTATTAAGAGCTATTTCTTGGGCTTCACACAAAGATATTAGGTTTCCTGATAAATTTTTGGGCCTCGTATTAATTATCATTTTTTAAAATCAGAGATTTCGCTCCTTCTAAAATAAACTCATCAGCAAATAACATAATATCTATTGCAATATCTTCAAAGGAAGACATCTTTTCTTTATAAATTTTTTTGTTACCCTCATATGATAATATTTTCCCTGATATTTTTATTTGGCCATTTTTATCTTCGCATAAAATAGCTATTGGAGACAGACAAGTACCTTCCATTGCAGCAACAAAAGACCGTTCTGCACTCGCAAGAATTAATTCTTTAGGATCACCAATATTTTCTAAAAGCTTAATAATATCTTTTTTATCAGACAGACATTCAATTGCTATATATCCCTGGGATGCAGAAGGTAGCATTTCTTCAATTGAGAATTCATATGAATTTTGTTTTAAACCAAGCCTTTTTATAGCAGCCTTAGCAACCACCAGCCCATCAAACTGTCCATCATTGAGTTTCTTTATTCTAGTAGCTATATTACCTCTTACAGGAATAGTTTTTATATCAGGTCTTAAGTTATTAATTTGCGCTTTTCTTCTTGGACCAGAAGTACCAATAGTTGAATTTCTAGCAAATTCAGAAAATGATTTCCCATCTTTTGATAGCAGCAGGTCTTCTGGAGATTCCCTGCTAAAAACACTTATTATTTTAAATTTAGGATCAAGCTTTGCAGGAACATCTTTTAAACTATGTACTGCTATATCTGCTTCATCAGCCTCCAGTGCAGATTCAAGTGTAGAAATGAATAGGCCCTTTCCACCAATTTCATGAAGAGGTTTGTCTGTTTGGTCTCCCTCTGACGTCATGGACAAAAGCTCAACTTCAATATTATTGATCTTAGCCAATAACTCATCTGCAACAAATTTTGCCTGATACATTGCTAGTTCTGATTGTCTTGTAGCTATTCTTATTTTCATTTTATTTCTAATAAAAGAGCCTTCACATCGCCAACACTCTTTTCTTTTAAGATATTGAATTCCTCAGGAATCTCTAAGGTAGTAAATTTACTATACTCAAGGTAGATTTTACAAGATGACTTTATTTCGTTCTTTCGAATTATAGATTTTAGAATTTTTAATTCATGTTCCTGCCCAAAAGGAGGGTCAAGAAGAATTAAATCAAAATGAGATAAGTCATTTTTTTTAATCCAACTAAATGCATCCTTAAAAAAAACTTTAGTTTTATCCTTGATGCCAAGAAGTTGAATATTTTTTGCTAATACAGAATAGTTTTTCTTATTAAGTTCAACGAATACAACTTTTTTTGATTGTCTGGATATTGCCTCAATACCAAGAGCTCCCGTCCCGGCAAATAAGTCAAGGCATATTAAATTTTCAATCTCAAATTGAAGCCAATTAAAAATTATTTCTTTTAATTTATTTGAAGTTGGCCTTAACGTATCTTTGAATTCGAAAGGTATTTTTTTACCCTTTAAATAGCCTCCAGTGATTCTGATATTATTTTTCATTTTTTTGCAAAATGGGTATGCCTATTTATTTAATAGTTATAATTAAAAATACATTAAAACTAAGTATAATCCATCCATGAACCTACAAGATAATTTTAGAAAAGCAATGAGGAGCTATATTTACTCCGTCAGTGTGATGTCAAACGTTGATGAGAACAAAAAGTTTAGTGCTATAACAGTTTCTTCTGTTACCTCTGTTTCTTTAGATCCTCCTAGTTTGCTCGTTTGCATCAATAAATCAGCTGGAATTCACAATTCAATAAAAGAAGGATCCTCTTTTTGTATAAACCTTTTAAATAAAAATCAAGAGGATATTTCTAATCTATGTAGTTCATTTAAGACCGAAGGTGATAGATTTAATAGTGGTGACTGGGATTTAAACGGCACTCCGTTTTTAAAAAGTGCTCAGGCTAATATTTTTTGCACCGTTGATGAATTAATTTCATACCACACACATACTATTGTGATAGGTCATGTCACAAACTCGCTTAGCGATGAAAAAATTAATACACTGACATATGTAGATGGTAGCTATGAATAAATTCTCAAAAAATGTATTTTATATTTTTATAATACTCAATTCTTTTTTTCTTCCCTCTAACGTTTCTGCTAACCAAAAAGAGTGTGAAGAAAAGCCAAGTGTTTTTATTATCTCCCCTCAAGATGGTTTTGTATCAGAATCTAATAGTGTAAAAGTCTTATTTGGGTCAAAAAACGTTGAAATAAATCCAGCTGGCAAAGGTGAGATTGCAAATAATAAATGTTTTGCAAGCGGGCATCATCATCTTTTAGTTAATATCGAAACATTGCCTGAGAGCTTTATTCCTTTTGATAAAGGTTATATCCATTTTGGAGGAGGTCAAACTGAAACAATTCTTGATCTTGATCCTGGAACCTATTCTCTCCAACTAATTCTTGGATCCTATGTGCATAATTCAAGAATGCAGGTAAATAATTTTACAGGGCAAGGCCCTTTTTTATCTGAGAAAATAACTATAAAAGTTAATTAGAAATTAGACCATTTATAACCATGTCAAGATGCTGTTCAAGATTATCAGCAACCATACGTGCAGATGATATTGGCCCATCACTGGGGTTTTTTAAATCATCGCCAACCACATGTACCTTTCTAATTATACCAACAAGCCCATGAACCATAGACCAAAGTGTCAGACATTTAAAAGCAATAATATCCTCACTGTCGTTTGTTAATTTAGAAAAGCTTGATCTGAATGAGTCATATGTTTTATTTGCAGACTCTAAAAGATCTGGATAATCAGCAAAATTTCCAACTGCTGTTCCAAACATTAAATCATAAGTATTTGCATTCTGTAGACCAAATTCAATATATCTATATCCCGCCTTAACAAGTTGTTTTTTTGTTGCTTTTTTTTCTACATCTATATTGCAAGCTTCACTTAGTTTTTTAAAGCCAACGGTTGCAACAGCAGCATATACACATTCTTTAGTTTTAAAATGTCTATAAGGAGCGGTTTGAGAAACCCCGCTTTCTTTTGCAAGTGATCTTATGCTTAATTTTGTATAACCGGACCTTTCACAGAGCTTGCATGCACATTCTATAAGCTCTTCCTTTAAGTTTCCGTGATGATAATTATTCATTATTTAAATTTAATGTTGACACTGCTAACATATATAATGTTATCATGTATACAGCGCACACATTAAGTTGATTGCAAACTAAAGTCAAATACAAATATATGAATATTAAAAAAATAAGTAACACTGTCATAGCTTTTTTATTAAGCAATACATTTCTATCGAACCTTGAAGCTATAGAAGTTCTCGAGATTAAAATGCTAGATGAATATGCTATAACTAGAGAATTTCCTGGAAAGCTTATTCCCTCAGATCAGTCTAGGCTAGCATTTGAAATACCTGGAAAGATAAACTCTATTAATGTTGATATCGGAGATGAGGTCATCTTAGGAGATGAGCTTGCCTCATTGGATGATAGAGAAGCTTTAGCACAATTAAATCAATCAAAGGCTAAATTTGATCTAGCTGAGCAAGTGCTAGCAAGATATATAGATCTAAGAGCAGATGGACATATATCTACTCAAGATCTTGATAAAGCTGAATCTGATCAAATAGTAGCTAAGTCGCAGTATGATTTTTATAGAGTTAAGTTTGAGCAAACTAAGTTACTAGCTCCTTTTAATGGGATTATTCAAAATAGATTTCTTGATACCGGATCAGTAATCAATGCAGGTGTTCAAGTTTTAGAAATTTTGGGCTCTAGTAATGTTGAAGCACGAATTTCTATTCCAATGAATTATATGAACAAAGTTAAGATTGGAGAGGAGTATGAATTTGATATCAGAGGAATATCCGCAAAGGCTAAGTTAGAGAGACTGGCTCCTATGTCAACTGGAGGCTCCAATAATAGATTAGCAATTTTTAGATTTAACACCTTTTTTAATCCAGGATCAATAGTAAAGCTCAAACTAAGCATGACTGAGAAAGCAAAAGGTACATGGGTTCCAATTAAGTCACTGTCCCAGTCCGAACAAGGTATTTGGGCCATATATACCATTAACGAGCAACAAGTAGTTGTTAGAGATCTTGTTGATGTTATTTATTTTGAAGATGAATATGCTTTTGTCAGCGGAACACTTAATAATGGTGACTTAGTGATTTTAGGCGGAGCCCAAAAAACTATTGAAGGAAAAATAATAAAATAAAATGAATGTTATTAATTTTCTAATAGAAAAGCCTAGGATATTATTTCTAACTTTGGCATTTATATTACTTTCTGGAATCTCTTCTGGGCTTTCAGTACCAATTCAAGAAAACCCTGAACTGGCTGAGAGATGGGGAGGTGTTCGTATTTTTCTTCCTGGCGCATCTCCAGAAAGAATTGAAACAGAGATAATCAATGATCTAGAAATTAAACTTAGAGAAGTTGAAGAAATTGATGAGCTTGAATCAATTATTACTCAAGGTTTTTCAACAATTGTAGTTGAATTAAATCAAAGTGTACCCCCTATCCTTATTGAGGAGACTTGGTCTAAAGTTCAAGACAAGCTTAATCAAATAGTTATTCCTCAAGGTGCAGAAATATTTCTTGATAGAAGCAGCGGTCCTCCTATCACTGTTCAGTATGCTATAACCTGGAACGGCAGTGGAGAAGCTCCGCTAATAATGATGTCCAGATTAGCAAATCAGCTAAAAAGGAAATTAAGCTCAATAGGCTCATCTCATCAGACTGCAATTTTTGGTGAAACGGATGAAGAAATCTTAATTGAACTAGATTCATCAAAGCTATCTTCGCTCGGACTATCATTTCAAGATATCGCAAGTTCTATTAAAGCCCTAGATGCAAAAAAACCCATTGGCGTATCCTCAAACAACAATTCTGAGCTTTTATATAGACTTAAAGATAACATACAGAGTATTCAAAAACTCTCAGAAATACCTATCAAAGTTATTGGTAAATCAGAGATCATACAATTGGATGATGTAGCATTCATTTCAAAAATTCCGGTTTCACCTATTGAAGATATATTTTTGTTTAATGGAAATGTGGTTATTTCTGTTGCGGGAACAGGATCATTTTCTCAAAGAGTCCATGACTATGTAGAACGTGCAACAATTGTTGTAGATGAAATGAGAGAAACTCTCCCGACTGAGATCTCAATAGATTTGATTTATGATGAATCTGCTTACACAACTAAAAAATTTAATGAGCTTGTAAAAAGTTTTTCATTAGCAATATTTTTTGTTTTAAGTATAAGCTTTTTCTTTCTTGGACTTAGATCAGCAATAATTGTTACTCTTATACTGCCATTTTCTATTTGCCTAGTTATGGTTGGCTGTAGGTTCATAGGCTTACCCCTGCATATGACATCTATTACTGGAATTATTATTGCTCTAGGATTGCTTATAGATAATGGAATTATTGTTGTTGAAGATTATAAGAATAGAAGAGCATCCGGATTAAATATCAATGATTCAATCTCACAAGGGCTAAAAAACTTATGGGCCCCATTAGCTGCTGCAACAGCAACAACCGTCTTCTCTTTCCTTCCTATCGTTACTGGAGAAGGATCAAGTATTGAATTCGTAGGTGGTATGGCACTGACAGTTATTATGTCTATAACATCTTCATTGGTCCTGGCATTATTAATGGTTCCAGTTCTGATGAGCTATATGGAAAAAATTCCGTTCTTTAAGGATGTGAACATTAGCCAAGAAGGATATAGAAATGAAAAAATCCTTAATAAATATAGGGCCTTTTTAAACTGGGCGTTCTTAGTTCCTAGAAGAGCAATCATGATATCGCTTGCATTACCTGTCCTAGGATTCTTCCTTTTTAATTCTTTGCCTAAAGATTTCTTCCCTGCTCAAGATAGAGACATGTTTAGAGTTAATATAGAACTGTCTTCTAATGCCTCGTCACTTACTACAATGCAAAGAGTCAAGAAAATTAGAGAAGAAATTCTAGATAGTGAGTTAATTTCAATAGAAAAAGACTATTCGTTTATCGGCAGAATGATGCCTAGAGTTTTGATGAATGTTGTTGGTGGAGAAGAAAAACAAGGATCTAATAATATTGCGCAGTCTGTATTTTTTGCCACTGATTATTATGAAATGATTGATAACCTTCCAGAACTATCAAGAAGATTGGTTAAAAATAATCCTGACATTATCGTTTATGTTGATAGTTTCTCGTCTGGCCCCCCGGTTTTTTCAGATGTCAGTTATGTAATTTTTGGAGATGATCCAGATTTACTAAAATCACTTGGCGAGGAGCTTGAGCTAATTATTAATAACACTCCTGATGTGAGCCATACAAAATCTGCAACTTCAGACTCAATAACCAATGTTGAGTTTGAGCTTAACAGCTCAAATATTTCATTATCTGATCAAAATGCCAATTATCTTGTGAATGAAATGTTTACTGCAAACAATGGAATATTTGTTGGCACTATGCTGGATTCAAATAAAGAAATACCAGTCAGGTTGAAGGGACTGACTAACAAAAATAATATTACAGGAAATACTAGTTTTATAACAATACCCTCCCAAGATGGTTTTGAATATTTTGATAGCTTTGGAAAAAGCTCACTAACAAACAAATCGTCAACAATTACCAGGCTTGATGGTCAAAGAACAAATGATGTTGAGGGCTGGATTTGGACAGGTACACTCCCGTCTGCTACTGAAAAATCTATCAAGAAAGATGTTCAAGATTTTGAATTAAGATTGCCAATAGGCTATTCATTAAAACAGCTTGGTGAGGCTGAAAGCAGGGGCCAATCTCAAGCCTCATTGTACTCTTCAGCTTTTATGTATTTTATTCTTATAATAATTGGCTTGGTTATGGCGCTTAATTCTTTTAGAGAGGCTGGTCTCATTCTGTCTGTTGCATTCTTATCAATTGGACTGTCCTTTCTTGGTTTATTTGTAGGCCAGCAAAATTATGGATTTATTGGAACTATAAGTGCAATAGGGTTAATTGGCTTATCAATAAATGATTCAATTATTGTCTTATCACATATAAAAGAAGAGGCTGATAAGAAATCACCAACCAAAGCTGAGCTTATTGAGGTTGTTATCAGGTCTACACGCCATATAATAACTACCTCTTTGACAACACTTGGTGGCTTTGTTCCACTTATTTTTGCAAGTGTATTCTTCAAGCCGCTTGCTTGGGCAATGAGTATTGGAGTTTTAGGGGCAACTATTACAGCCTTATTATATATTCCTGCAATGTTTATGATAATGAGAAAGGTTAAGTATTAGAACAACTTTCCGAACAATAATTTTTTCCTAGCTTTTTTACAATAAGTGATTCATGAGTATAGGTCTCGCAAGAATCACATTTAATCATAGAGTTATCAATCTTTTTTTTAGGAGGTCCTGATATGAGAGATCTGAAAAAGAATACCGCAGTTATTATTAATATAAATATGACCAATGGAATCAAAAGTAATATTGATTTTAATAAGAACATTTTTTAGTCACTAGATGCTGGCTTACTATTTCTTATAAAATTCCAAGACCAACCAGACTTATCTTCAGATTTTTTTGATTGCTCATCTTGGTAGTTAATAGAAATTATTTTTTTAGTATCTTCAAGCAATTCAATATATCCCAAAGATTCATATGAAGCCTCTAAGATCTTAAGAGCTCTATAATTTTCACTAGAGTTAGGAATATTTTCAATTACATAATTTGCTCTTCTTATTGCTGCTATATGCGCATCAACACTAACGTAATAATCAGCTGCCGCAAGCTCATTTCTTGCAATCATATTTCTTAAATAGATATTTCTTTGTTTAGCATATGTAGAATATTGGCTATCAGGAAATCTTGTTAAGAATTCAGTTAGTTCTGAAAATGATTCCTTAGCTCCTGAGATATCTCTATTCGATAGATCAGTGTCTGTCATTCTTACAATAAAGCTATTATCTCTCGTATAGCTAGAAAGGCCTTTCATAAAATATGCATAATCAATATTTGGATGCCTGGGATGAAGTCTTATAAATTTTTCTGCTGCAGCATGCGCAGCTTCAGTTTCAGCATTCATAAATTGAGCATAAATAAGCTCTACTTGCGCCTGTTCAGCATATTTGCCAAAAGGATATCTTGATTCAATTGCTTCTAATGAATCAATAGCACCAAAATAATTATTTCCAGCCATCCTTCTTTGGGCTTGATCGTAATAAATTTTTTCAGGCTGTTCTATTTCTGGGCCATCAGAATTACAACTAACCAATAACAGAGTTACAATTGGTAATACTATAAATAGTTTTAAAATTAGTTTATCTTTCATTATTTGCACATTCTACCTGCATTATCGTAATTTAAGCTTGAAAACATCTATTTAGATTAATTTTTTTATAATAAGTTCATATGATTGTTAAAAATGTTCCAAATGATCTATCTTCAATGAGGCTAGACAAAGCTACAGCGGAAATGTTTACAGATTATTCCAGAACTCAGATAAAAAAATGGATAGAAGAGGGCAGAGTTCTTATAAATGGAGAGGTATCCCAGCCAAGAGATAAAGTTTATGAGAATGATCAGATTGAATTAAGCCCTAAAGAAGAACAAAAAGTATCATGGGAAGCTCAAGATATAGATTTTGAAATTCACTTTGAAAATGAAGATTTTATTATAATTAATAAACCTGCTGGTTTAATAATGCATCCAGGTTCTGGTTGCTATGATGGAACTCTTGCAAATGGGCTCATTTATAAATTTCCAGAATTGATTAATATTCCAAGGTCGGGAATTGTTCATCGATTAGACAAAGATACTTCTGGCATTCTGCTGGTGGCAAGAAATGAGTCTTTTAGGAACTTTTTTATTAATGAGATGCAGGAGAGGAGAGTTGTAAAAAAATATACCTCTATTGTTATTGGTTCTACACTCGGAAGCTTTTCTATAGATGAGCCAATTGGAAGAGATAAAAATAATAGAACCAAAATGGCAATTCGAGAAGATGGCAAAGATGCTTTAACCTTTGTAAAGCTTAAAGAAAATATTGGAAACTACTCTGTGTTGGATATAAGAATAGAGACAGGAAGAACTCATCAGATTAGGGTCCATCTATCATCAAAAAAACTACCAATAATTGGGGATAAAACCTATGACCCAAGCAGGTCTATTGCAAGAGATACCCCTGAAGAGCTAATTAATATTATCCGAGGTTTTCCAAGGCAGGCGTTACATGCAACACACCTCTCATTCAATGACCAAAAAACAAATAATATTTTTTCTTTTGATATTCCCACTCCAAATGATATGGAGGAACTACTTCTAGAATTAAGAAAATTGATCTAATAGTAACTAAAAACTTGTTTTTTGATTAATAAAATAATATAAACCTTATTCCTAAGAGTTTTTTGGTAAGAAATTGAAATTATCTGGCGCAGACATGCTGATGCAAGCACTTCATGATGAAGGTGTTGAGCTAATCTTTGGCTACCCAGGTGGAGCCGCGCTTCATATCTATGATGCAATTTTTAGACAAGATAAAATAGATCATATTTTAGTAAGGCACGAGCAAGGTGCAACCCATGCAGCAGATGGATATTCAAGGGCTACAGGTAAGCCAGGAGTTGTCTTAGTCACTTCTGGACCTGGTGCAACAAATGCTATTACAGGAATCGCGACTGCATTTATGGATTCCATACCAATGGTAGTTATTTCAGGGCAGGTTGCTAGCCATTTAATAGGTACTGATGCTTTTCAAGAAACGGATATGATTGGTGTCTCAAGACCAATTGTTAAGCATAGTTATACAGTTTTTAATGCTGAAGAAATACCTAAAATAATTAAAGAAGCTTTTTATGTCGCAACTTCAGGCAGACCTGGACCTGTTGTTATAGATATTCCAAAAGACATGACAGCTCCGGATAATCTTTTTGATTACTCATATCCTGAAGAAGCCAGGATAAGATCATACAATCCTCCGATTGAGCCAGAGCAAAATCAAATAGATAGAGCAGTCGAAGCTATATTGATATCAAAAAAACCAGTTATATATGCTGGTGGTGGAGCAATTGCTAGTAATGCCGAAAAAGAATTACTTGAACTTAATGAAATTATTGATGCTCCTGTTACAAATACTTTAATGGGATTGGGTATTTATCCTGCTAGTCATGACAGATTTCTTGGGATGCTAGGGATGCACGGAACATATCAGGCAAATATGGCAATGCATAATGCAGACTTAATAATTGCTATTGGCGCTAGGTTTGATGACAGGATTACTAATAAACCATCAAAGTTTGCACCTAATGCCAAAGTGGTTCATCTAGATGTTGATCACTCATCTGTATCAAAAATTATAGAAGCAAATGTAGCTGTTTTTGGACAAGTAAAAAATTCCTTAAAATTAATAAAAGAAACTCTTGAAAAAAAATTAGATTCTTACGATCCTTTTGTTCTTCAGCCTTGGCATGATCAGATAAAAGAATGGAAATCACTTCATGGTTTAAATTATGAGCTTTATAAAGATGAATCTGACGATCATCCCATTTTACCCCAGGCTGTAGTCCAGCATGTCCATGAGATTACAAATGGGGAAGCATATGTGACTTCCGATGTTGGTCAGCATCAAATGTTTGCTGCTCAATATTATCATTTTGATAAGCCTAGAAGATGGATCAATTCTGGTGGTCTAGGAACCATGGGTTTTGGTTTGCCAGCAGCAATGGGTGTAAAGCTCGCTTTTCCAAAAGATGAAGTTGTTTGCATTACTGGTGAGGGTAGTATTCAAATGTGCATCCAAGAATTGTCTACATGCCTTCAATATAATCTCCCAATAAAAATAATAAATATCAATAACGAAGCTCTTGGTATGGTTAAACAATGGCAGGATATGAATTACGGAGGAAGGCATTCTGAAAGTACCTATCAAAACTCGTTACCGGATTTTATAAAACTGGCTGAATCATATGGTCATGTAGGAATTAAAATCACAAAAAATTCTGATTTAAGTGAAAGTTTAAAAAAAGCTTTTGCAATGAAAGATAAACTTGTCTTTGTTGATATTTACGTAGATCCCTCAGAGCATGTTTATCCAATGCAGGTTGCAAATGGCAGCTTAGAAAATATGTGGCTATCAAAGGATGAACAAACATGATTAAAAGAAAACTAATTTTAATTATGGAAAATAAACCAGGAGCTCTTGTAAGAGTAGTTGGGCTGTTTCATCAAAGAGGCTACAACATTGAAACCCTTCATGTTGATTCTGTTAAAGACTTTTCTACTTACAAAGATATTGAAAAAAAACTTGAAACCAAATTCGAGGACAATCAAATATCTAGACTGACTATAGAAACTATGGTTTCAGATGACCTTATGAGGCAAATTTTGAGACAGCTTAATAAATTAATAGATGTTATAGCTGTTAGCAATGAAGAGACAACCTACTTAAAAGGAGTATTACTAGATGAAAATTTATTATGACGAAGATGCAAACATAGAAATTATTAAAGGCATGAATGTCTCAATAATTGGTTATGGGTCTCAAGGGAATGCTCATGCAAATAATCTTCATGAATCTGGTGTGAATGTTACTGTAGGTTTAAGAGAGGGGTCTTCTTCATGGGCAAAGGCAGAAGAAGCAGGTCTAAAGGTACAAACAGTTGCTGATTCGGTAGTACAAGCAGATTTAGTTATGATTTTGGCGCCAGATGAATTCCAAAAAAATATATATGAAACTGAAATCAAACCAAATTTAAAAACTAGTGCAATTCTTGCATTTGCACATGGCTTTAATATCCATTTTGGAAAAATAGTTCCTGAAGAAACTAACAGCGTAATTATGATTGCACCAAAAGGACCAGGCCATACAGTAAGAAGTACTTATGCCAATGGCGGAGGCGTTCCATCTCTCATTGCCATATATGAAGATGCTTTAAGTGATGAAGGTTATTCAGCAAAAGATGTTGCACTATCTTATGCAAAAGCAAATGGAGGAACGAGGGCTGGCGTTCTGGAAACATCTTTTAAAGAAGAAACAGAAACAGATTTATTTGGTGAGCAAGCAGTTTTATGTGGCGGGCTTACTGCTTTGATTAAAGCTGGATTTGAAACTCTTGTTGAGGCGGGCTACAGTAAAGAGATGGCATATTTTGAATGCCTTCACGAAACAAAATTAATCACAGACTTAATTCAAGAGGGCGGCATTGCTAATATGCATTACTCAATATCAAATACTGCCGAGTATGGTGATTATGTAAGCGGGCCCAAAGTAATTACTAGCGATACTAAAAAAGCAATGAAAGGGATACTAGAAAATATACAGTCAGGAAAATTTGCAGATGACTTTTTAAATGACTGTCGACAAAGCAATGATGGCAGTGGCGGACCAGTCATGAAAAGCAACAGAGAAGCTACAAAAATTCATCCAATAGAATTGGTAGGAACTGAGCTAAGGTCTAAAATGAAATTCCTAAATTCACAAAAATTAGTGGATAAAGAAATTAATTAAAATTAATTAAAAAAAGGGTATCTTCTTCGTAATAACTTCGTTAGAATACGCGTCCGCACAAAGAGGCGGTTGTTCTTTAAAAATATTTGGTTACTCGTGTGGGTGTTCAAAATACG
>JABBBT010000028.1 GCA_018607365.1 SAR86 cluster bacterium | reverse complement strand
TGGATGTTGCAGTTCCAGCAAACCTTAAATTAGGATTAGAATAAGCTAGAGAAATTCTTATTTCATAATTAACCCTAACCGATATGTGTTTTTTTAACAAATATAATTTAATTCCTAATTGCGCTTAAAATAGACAAATATAAGGATTCAACCTTCTCTCTAGCCCACGGGGTTTTCCTTAAAAACTTTAATGATGACTTGATAGAAGGATTACTCTTAAAACAGTTAATATCAATCTTCTTGGAAAGCTCATGCCATCCATAATAATCCACAAGACTTGTTACAACAGCTTCTAGTGTAATTCCATGTAATGGGTTGTTTTTTTGTTTATTATTCATGGCTAATCTTAACATCAGCTATAAAACTATCTCGATAGTGGTGTCTGGGTTTGTATATTCAATATGTATATACAAATGAAAATATTATGGATTTTATGTATTATTACTTTTTTATTAATTTGGTTTATGAGGAGATTCAGATGAAACATTTAATAATTGGTTTGTTTGTCATAATTAACTTGGTTGCTTGCAGCGCAATGGGTTTGAGTTCTGTTCATTTTAAATCAATGAATAATCTTGATTTATGCACTAATGCTATGACCAATAAATCTCTTTCAGAGAATGATTTATCAAAACTTGCCAGTGAGATACAAGACAGAAAACTTAATTGCAAGCGTTACAGGCAGGCAATTTATTCTGCAATGAGTGTTAAGCAAGATCAGATTAATAAAATGAAGAATCGAGTCAAGCCAAAGATCATTCAAAACTCCAATGAACCACTTTCAAAGCAAAGACCTTCTCAACCGCAAATATTGCAACAGAAGGCAAGAATGTTTAATCTTGTTAATTCTAGAGTACCCTCAGACCGTGATTATAGAATATGCTCCTATAGGGAAAAAATTTCAGGCGAGGAAAAGGAAGTGATTATTCAAAAAGATGATATTTGTGAGTCAGTAAAGCTTAACATGTAATAGGAAAAGCTCTTTTTTCATTTATAATAAGTGAACTTTTAATTAATAAATGTTTATATGAAAATTCTAGTTATTATCTCAAGCCTTCTACTTTTAGTATCCTGTAATATCCCTATAGTTCCGTTCATTTAGATCTAAAAATTATATGTGTTTTTAATATTTGACATGCTCTTGCGACATGAGAGAATAAATATTCAACAACATAATTGGGAGAATTATGAAAAACATATTTAATTTTATTTTACCTTTAGTATTTATTGTCAGTTGCTCTATGGAAGAGTCCGGTGATGCATCAACTGATACAGTTGAGGATAGACTCTCAAAGGTTTACTACACCGAATTTATGCCATGCACGGCAGGACCAGATTATACGTCTGAGAATATGACAAGCATGATCGCTGAATGGCAAAAGCTGCTTACCAATGAAAATCTTCAGGGTGTCTGGGGTTACGCGCCAGCTGTAGCTACGAACTCATTTCCAGATAACGGTTGGTGGGAAATCCAGTGGGGATCAAGAGAAGAGGCTCAAGAGGCATGGTCAGAATGGTCTCAAAATAAAGAAGCTGCTGCATGGAATGAAAAGTATGCATCTGTGCTTCAGTGCGATGAATCACTCATTAATGGTTTCGAGAGCGTTTTTCCTATAGCTTCTGCTCAATATAGCGAGCTTCCTGATTCAGGATACTTCTATGGTGAGGTTCATATCTGTGAGTTGAATGATGGCTCTACTCAAGAAGAAGCAATAAGTTTCCTTTCAGGTTTTACAGATGCAGTCTCTAATGCAGATTACTCAGATACTTCGTATCACTTAGGAAATTATTTCAATGTTGATGGAAGTGGTGGTTTTCTTTGGGCTAATTTTACAAATAGCGAGGAGTCAATGAACAAAGCAAATAATTCATTTGAAGCAAGCGTTAGGGAAACAATGTTCCCAATATTTAGCACATTTGCATCCTGTGGCGAGGTTCCTGATTTATATCATGGCTTCACTTTATATAATGCAGATGATAAAGATTTCATGCCTACGTTCCCATCCAATTAAGGAGAGTTAAATGAAAAAATTATTATTACTAACCATACTGATGCCATCATTTCTGATGGCCATGCATCACAAGTCTGAACCTATAATTTTTTATCTAGATATGGATATTGCTGAGGGCAAATCTGATAGCGTTAAAGGCTTCGTAGACTATCTAGTAAAAACAGTAAAAAAAACGGAACCTAAGACTATGTATTATAAGTACTGGATCTCAGAGGACAAAACAAAAGTATCTTTAATGGAGGTCTATCATAGCAATGAGGATGCTTTATTTCATATGGATGCATTCGACAAAGCCTCGCATAAACAAAAGTTCATTGACACATTTGTCATCACTAATTTTCAAGTGATGGGAGATACCAGCGATGAGCTCAAGGAGGCCATGTCGGCTTTCACCCAGGACCACAGGACCTTAATAAACGGTTTTAAAAGGTAAGATTGTTAAATCGATGAGGGCCTATTTACTTAGGCCTTCACACATATGCCTAGCTTCTAAAAGGTATTTATTTTTTAAGTTAGGGCTTACAGATTCCAATTGATAGTTTCTGTTCATTAAATCAAGAATTTTATAAATAAACTTCATTTCATTTTTCCTATCCCAATTCCATAAAGTATCCAGATCGATTAAGTAGAAGGTATTATTTTCTGAGCTTGTTTTCAATTGATGTAGTAGCTCTTTTAATTCTAGATCATCACTACTTTCATTAAATATAACCAGCCTTTCTCTTTTAGATTCGTCAGTTTTTAATATTTGTATTAAGGCATCATTGATACATGCAGATTGTTCTTTTGAGGTATCTGCCTGCGAATTGAGCGCAATGGATACGATTGCTAATGCTTTGATATATTTATTCATTAGGCAATCTTAATATAAAAATAAATTAATGTATGATGATTAATCTAATTTTTAAAAAGGTGAAGTATGGAAAAAGTATTAGTAACTGGTGCGACTGGGTTTATCGGTCTTCATTGTATACAACAGCTTCTTGAGGAAGGCTATGCAGTTAATGGAAGTCTGCGTTCAATGCAAAGAGAGTCTGAAGTAAGACAGTCACTTGAAAAGCATAATACTTCTTGTGAAAACCTTACTCTATTTCCTGTTGATTTAATGAGCGATGACGGTTGGGATGAGGCTATGTCCGGCTGTGATTACCTTTTGCATGTCGCGTCACCATTTGTACTTTCAAATGAAACCGAAGAGTTTTTTGTTAAGCCTGCTGTAGAGGGCGCATTAAGGGCTTTAAAATTTGCTGACAAGCACGATATTAAAAAAGTGGTGTTAACTTCATCCTTTGCTGCTGTCGGTGATACTTTTGATGGTACTACAAGTTTTAATGAAACCCACTGGTCAGACACCTCAAATGACAAAATGACTTTTTACTCGAAAAGCAAAACTTTAGCCGAAAGAGCTGCATGGGATTATGTTAACGACAATGATGTAAGTTATAAATTAACTGTAATTAATCCTGTTGGCGTTCTAGGGCCATCATTGTCAGATGATGTTGGCATTTCTAATTCAATGGTCCTAAGGATGCTTAATGGCTCTATGCCTGCTCTTGCAAAAATTCACATAGGTATTGTGGATGTAAGGGATGTTGCTAAGGCTCATATATTGGCTATGAAAAATACTGATTCAGATGGTGAAAGGTTTATTGTTTCTGAAAAAGAGATGTGGATGAGTGATATCGCCAATGTCCTGAATGCTAATGGCTACAAGGCTCCTGAAAAAAATATGCCAAACCTTTTATTAAAAGTAATGGCATTATTTAAAAGTGACTTAAAGACCATCTCTAAAATGGCAGGAAAACAAAGGGACTGCAATACAACTAAGGCAAAAGATGTACTTGGATGGAAGCCTATTTCTGCAGAAGAATCTATTCTGGCCGCTGCAAAACAAATTGCTGATTATGATTTGATTTAGATTATTCCTGGAATAATAGCCTTTCTATTTTTAGGATAGTTTTCAAATTTTTCTTGGTACCATTTATGATGCGCTATAGCCCTTGGAAAAAGGTTAGCTATTGTCCAAACCAAAAAGACTAATCCAGAAATACTCCAGGTTAATATTGCCCAACCGGTCCACTCTATAATTTCTCCAAAATAATTGGGAGATGATATGTATTTATGAAGGAACTTATGAGGCACATGATAGCCCGGTCCCATTTTTTTTCTGAGGCCTACAATCAAATAATCTGATCTGATGTTAATAAACATACCAATAAAAAATAAAGATAAGCCTATAAAGAAGGTGTTAGATGAGAGCCAGTTCGAAGAGTAGCTCGTAAAATAAAATATCCCAAAGGCCTGAATACTCACATTTACAAGATTAAAACAGAAGGCTGATATGGCAATGCTTATTGGCATTTTTGGATTAGTCATATCTATAACAAATGGATAAATAAATGTTCTGTGGGTGTAATGCGTTAACCAAATCATCAAGAATACTTCATGGACTAAATCTAGGTCATTCCTAACTATTACACCAAATATGACCATCAATATAACGCAGGGAGATTCCATGATGACCCAACCAGCCCTTGCTGAAATATTTCGTCCCCAGCCTTTTTCTATATGCCTCCCATAGGGAGCATTATTAAAGAAAAGATATATAAATGTAGCGATAGCCACGAGGATCCAAAAAATAATAAATATATTAAATAAACTCATAGGAGCACATAAACTTTATAGATATTAATAAGTTTACAGATATAGAAGTTAAACATAAACTGTAGATAATGATTTTGGGGAGAATTTTATGAAAGAATATGATTTTATAATTTTAGGTGCGGGCTCTGCAGGTTGTGTTCTTGCCAACAGGCTAAGTTCAAACCCTGACTTTAATGTATGTTTAATTGAAGCAGGATCAAGAGATACCGATGTAAGACTTCATGTTCCTTTGGGCTTTGCATTCCTTGGAGCGGGAAGTAAATACAGCTGGAATTACAATACAGAACCTCAAAAAGAGTTCGCAAAAGTAAAAGTAACCGAGCCAGCTAAGGCTATGGTAGATTCAACAGGCGACGTCCATGAGGTTGAATCTGAAAGTGAAGAACATAGAAGAGGGTATCAACCTCGAGGCAAAACACTGGGTGGCTCCAGTTCAATCAATGCAATGTTATATGTTAGAGGTCACAAGTGGGATTATGATCATTGGTCTGAACTTGGAAATAATGGTTGGTCATATGATGAGATTTTGCCTTACTTTAAGAAAGCAGAGCATAACGAGATTCATCAAAATGATTTTCATGGCCAGAATGGCCCCTTGAATGTAGCTAACATTCGTCACAAAAATAAACCTGTAGACGATTTCGTAGAAACAGGATCATCAGTTTTTGGATTTAATGAAGATTTTAATGGCGAAAGCCAAGAGGGCATTGGGTATTATCAAACCACCCAAAAAAATGGCAAGAGATGTAGTGCTGCTAAGGCATATTTGGTCCCCGCATTGGAGAGAGATAATTTGACAGTTCTAACCGACACCAATGTAAATAAAATTTTGGTAAATGCTAGTAGGGCAACTGGTGTCTCATGTATTGGAGAGGACGGCGAGGAATTTACACTTAATGCCACTAAAGAGGTTCTGTTATCATCAGGTGCTTTTGGTTCTCCTCAGGTATTGCTTAGATCAGGAATTGGTCCAGAGCAAGAGATTACAAAACACGGTATTGAACACAAGGTTGAATTACCTGGTGTTGGCAAGAATCTTCAAGATCACATAGATTATTTATCTGTTCACAAATATAAATCTCTTAATCTATTTGGATTTTCTCTAGGAACAATTTTCTTAAAGTACCCATATGAGCTGATTAAATACCTTCTTATAAAGACTGGAATGTTTACCTCAACCGTCGCTGAAGCTGGAGGTTTTATTAGATCAAGAAACGATATAACAGTTCCTGATATTCAACTCCATTTTGCACCAGGAATGGTTGTAGATCATGGAAGAGAAAGTGTTTGGGGCACGGGGCTAAGTTGTCATACGTGCCTACTTAGACCAAAATCTAGAGGGGAGGTTACGCTTCAATCTGCAGATCCAACAGACGATCCAAAAATAGACCCAAAATTTTTATCTCATCCAGACGATATGAGAGATATGGTTGCTGGTTATAAAAAAATGATGAAAGTTATGAATAAAGAGCCTTTGTCAAAATATACGAGTGGTCATGTTCAAAGACCAGTTGACTTAGATAATGATGAGGATATTGAGCAGGCTATCAGAGAGGACGCAGACACTGTCTACCATCCGGTTGGAACATGTAAAATGGGTAGTGATGAGATGTCAGTTGTAAATGAAAGATTAAAAGTTCATAAGGTATCTGGTTTAAGGGTAATAGACGCATCTATTATGCCCACCCTGGTTGGGGGCAATACAAATGCTCCAACAATCATGATAGGTGAAAAAGCATCAGATATGATTTTAGAGGACTGGGCTTAATGACTTTGTATAAGAGACTTCTTCTAGGTATATTATTCCTGCCTTTAATAAATGCAAATATAGTAATTGATGTTAGAACTCCAGATGAGTGGTCAGCAGGCCACTTAGAAGGCACCAAAAATATTGAATGGCAAGATATTTTAAATATCAAAAACTCTGTAAACAAAGATGAACAAATCTATTTATATTGTAGAAGCGGAAATAGATCAGGAAGAGCCACTCAAATATTAATGGATGCTGGATATTCAAATGTTACCAACGCTGGAAGCCTAGAGCAGGCCAGCAATCTCCTAAATTTAAAAGTAGTCAAATAATAGACTCATTATCTATATACTTTTAATGTATACAGTGCATACATATTTCTTTAATATGTGTTCAGTGCTTACATAAGTAGGTTCAAATATTAATTTTTTAACCCCTATAAAGGTATAAATATGAAAAAACTAACATCCATTTTTGCTTTAACAGCTGTATTGTTTGCACTTCCTGCTTTTGCTGCAGATATGAACTTCACTCCAAAAGCTGATATTTCATTCTCAGGAAAAATAGCAACTGTAAAAACATCAAAAAAATTCAGAACAGTAGAAAGCTGTCAGACTCTTTGCACTAGCAGATCATCTTGTGTTGCTTTTACGCTTGATTCATCAAAAGGTAGCTGCACAATTTTAAAAACAGTTACTAAAGAAACTGAAAACACAGATGCAGTTTCAGGGCTTAAGAACTAGTTACCAGCATTAAACAAAAAAGGGTCTTTGTAGGCCCTTTTTTATATCTAAAATTATTTATCTGTTTACAATAAAGTGATGAATAATTTTTTTAATATTTTTAAAAAATCTTCGCAGCAGCCTAAGCTTAAAAAAGTTCTTTCACTAGATGGCGGGGGGGTTAGAGCTATCGCTGGTATTGTATTTTTAAAAAAACTTGAAGCAGAGTCTGGAAAAAAAATCTTTGATTCCTTTGATATGTTTGTCGGGACTAGCGCCGGTGCATTTAATGCAGCTTGCCTCGCTTATGATGGAATGCAAGCATCAGAATTAAAAAAATACTGGTCTAGAGAGTATCTTGAGCGAATCATGAAAACATCATTTTTCTGGGACAAAGCTTCTCTCATTCAAGCTAGGCCAAGATATGAATCTGAGGGCAGGATTGGGGTATTGAATGAAATATTCTCAAAAGACTTGCTTGGAGAGGTAAAGAAACCTCTAGTCACATTAGCGTATGATGTTGAAAATAGATCACATGTTATCCATAGTAACTTCTCTTCTCCTGAAATTAGCATTATTGATGCAGTATGTGCATCAAGTGCAGCGCCAATGTATTTTCCAACATATCAAATGGCGAACGGCTTATGGATGATAGATGGTGGCGTGGTTACAAATAACCCTTCTATGATTGGTTTTGCGCAGGCCAAGGAGTACTTTAAAACAGACAAGATAAAAATTCTTAGTATCGGAGCTGGCCTCAATAAGAAGAAAATTAATGGTGAAACATCATCTGTTTGGGGTGGAGTTGGTTGGCTACGAAATGATATTATGGGTATGATGCTTGACTCAGAAATTCATCACGATATCGCTGAAGATATCATTGGTGATTCTTACCTTAGAATCAATTCACCGCTTGGCGATATCAATAAAATTCTTGATGACAGCTCTGATCTTAACTTAGAAAAAATACATTTGATGGGTATGAACTGGTGGTCAGAGTTTGGAGAGCAAACCCTAGAGTTTTTAAAAGATTAAATAATTTAACAAATAATGGTATTTTTATTGTAAGATACGTTTTTTTTAATTATTGGATACTATGAATATATACGTTGGAAATCTTTCTTGGGGC